>DASRGD010000026.1:0-138270 GCA_035651195.1 Gaiellaceae bacterium
ACGATGCCGCGGTCCATGATGTCGGCCGCGAGCTCGGGCGGCGTCTTGTCGAGCGTCGACTTGATCGCGTCGATGATCTGCATCACCGGCTCCTCGAGCGCGTGCCGCACCTCCTCGCTCGAGAGGATCACCGTCTTCGGCAGGCCGGTCAGCATGTCGCGGCCGCGGACCTCCGCCTGCACCTCTTCCTTCAGCGGGTGCGCGGAGCCGACCTCGAGCTTGATCTCCTCGGCCGTCTGCTGGCCAATCAGCAGCTTGTACTCGCGCTTGATGTGGTTGATGATCGCCTCGTCCATCTCGTCGCCGCCGACTCGAAGGCTCTGGCTGACGACGATGCCGCCGAGCGAGATGACCGCGACCTCGGTCGTGCCGCCGCCGATGTCGACGATCATGTTCCCCGTCGGCTCGGCGACCGGCAGGCCGGCGCCGATCGCCGCGGCCATCGGCTCCTCGATCAGGTACGCCTGTCGCGCGCCGGCGGAGAGCGTCGCCTCTTCGACCGCGCGCTTCTCGACGCCGGTCACGCCCGAGGGCACGCAGACGACGACGCGCGGATGCGCGAAGCGGTGCTGATGCACCTTCTGGATGAAGTGCCGCAGCATCTGCTCGGTGACGTCGAAGTCGGCGATCACGCCGTCCTTGAGCGGACGGATGGCGCTGATCGTCCCCGGCGTGCGGCCGAGCATGCGCTTCGCCTCGAGCCCGACCGCGTGCACGTCCCCCGTCGCCTGGTCGATCGCGACGACCGACGGCTCCGACAGGACGATGCCGCGGCCGCGCACGTAGACGAGCGTGTTCGCGGTGCCGAGGTCGACCGCCATGTCGCGCCCGCCGAAGCCGGTGAGGTAGTTGAAGATGCCCATCGTGGTCCCAGTCGACCCGCGAGTCACTCTACAGTGCCTGCAGCGGCGTTAGCGCTCGCGCTCGGCTCCGCCCTTCTGCATGCAGTCTGGAACCTCCTGCTCGCGCGGGCGCGGGACGTGCAGGCGGCGACGGCGGCGACCTTCGTGCTGTCGGTGGCGCTGGCGGCGCCGCTCGCGGCCGCCTGGTGGTCGGCGCGCCCGTCGGTGTGGCCGTACGCGCTCGCCTCGACGCTGCTCGAGACGGTGTACGTCGTCGCGCTCGCTTCCGCATACCGGACGACCGACCTGTCGGTCGTCTACCCGCTCTCGCGCGGGCTCGCGCCGGTGCTGACGCTCGCCGCGGCCGCGGTGGTGCTCGGCCACCCTGCATCGGCGACGGAGGTGGGCGGCGTCCTCCTCGTCGGCGTCGGGGTCGTGCTCGTGCCGGGGCGGCGCGGTCGCGGCGACGCGCGCGCGCTGCTCGCGGTCGCGGCGATCGCGGCGTCGATCGCCGCGTACACGCTCGTCGACCGTGTCGGAATCGATCGCGCCGGAGCGTTGACGTACTTCGTGCTCGTGCTCGCGGGGCCGTGCGTCGTCTATCCGCCGCTCGTCGGCCGCGCCGCACTCGTGCGGGAGCTTGCGCAACGCGGGGTGTGGGCCGCCGCCGTCGCGAATCTCGGCTCGTTCGCGCTCGGGCTGCTTGCGCTCCGGCGCGGGGCGGCTGCGCCAGTGCTCGCGGTGCGTTCGTCGTCGATCGTGATCGCGACGCTGCTCGCGCGCCGGCTCCTTGCGGAAGAGGTCGGGCTCGCGCGCGCCGCGGGATCGGCGCTCGTGTTCGCCGGCGTCGTGATGCTTGCGTTCTGATAGCGACGCAGTCGGGGAGCGGTCTCGAACGCCGCTGCGCGCCCGCGGCGCCCATGCGCGAGCAGAGCCGGTTTCGCCGCCGAGCCTCGGGCGTGCGAGCGCGCAGCGAGCGGCGAGCGCCGCCGCGGCGACTTCTCCCACAATTGGCGCAGACGCGTGACGCCCGCGCAGGCGCCGCGCTGCTAGCGTCGCCGTCGAGGGCGGCGGGACGGCTCCCCACCCTGGGTGGGGGTGCGCTCGCGTTCGCCTCCGCGCGCGCGTGCTCAGCCGAACCCGTACGCCCCGGCGAAGCGCTTCGCGAGCAGGCGGACGAGCAGCGCTCCGGGCAGGCCGACGACGTTCAGGTAATCGCCGTCGATTCGCTCGACGAGGCTCGCGCCGAGGCCCTGGATCGCGTAGGCGCCGGCACGCCCCGCCCACTCGCCGTGGGCGATGTAGTGCGCGAGGTCGCGCGGCGTCAGCGTGCGGAACGTCACCCGCGTCGTCTCGCTGTGCAACTCCTCCCAGTGCGACGTCCGTAGACAGAGGCCGGAGACGACCTCGTGCGTCTTGCCGGCCAGCCGCTCGAGCATCCGCTCCGCCTCGCCTGCGTCGGCGGGCTTGCCGATCCTCTCGCCTGCGCAGACGACGATCGTGTCGACGCCGAGCACCGGTCGCTCGCCGCCGTCGACGGAGCGGGCCTTGCCCGCAGCCTGCTCGACGGGATCGCCGCCGGGTGCCTCGTCGTAGCCGGGCGCGACGACCTCGAAGGGAATCGCGAGCTGCTCGAGGATCACCCGCCGTTGCGGCGAGGTCGAGGCGAGCACGATCGCAGGCGCCGGAGGAGCGCTCACCGGCGAGACGCGGCGTCCGACCGTCGACTTGCGCGAGCCCGCGGTTCGGCGCCGCGTCCTCAGACGAGCCCGTCGGGGAACCACAGCCCGATCTCGCGCTCGGCCGACTCGGGCGAGTCCGACCCGTGCACCAGGTTGTTCGGCATCGCGAGCGCGTAGTCGCCGCGGAGCGAGCCCGGCTCGGCGTCGGCGGGGTTCGTGGCACCGATCGTCTTCCGCGCGGTCGCGATCGCGCCTTCGCCTTCGAGGACGAAGGCAAGGGTCGCACCGGACGTGATGAAGTCGACGAGCTCGTCGAAGAAGGGCTTCTCGCGGTGCTCGGCGTAATGAGTCTCGCCGAGCTCCCGCGGCGCCACGAGCAGGCGCGCCGCCCGGAGGACGAGGCCGCGACGCTCGAAGCGGGCGAGGATCTCGCCCGCGAGGTTGCGGCTGACCGCATCCGGCTTCGCCAGGATCAGGGTCCGTTCGACGGCCACGGCGCCGCGACTCTAGCCGGGAGCCTGCGTTCCCGGCGCGCGTTGCTCGGCGCTCCGGGGCTCGGGCCGTGGCCGCGTCGCCCGCACGGGCCGCTTCGGCCGCAACGGGCGCGGCTCCTCGCTGCTCGGCTTCGTCTCGCAGTACGGACACACGGCCCAGGCCGGCTCGAGCGGTCGGTTGCAGTTCGCACAGGCCTGGCGCAGCCTCGTCGTGCAGACCGGGCAGACGAGGAAGTCCGGCTCGGCTTCCGCACCGCAGACGGGGCACTCGCGGCTCATCAGCCGCTTCTCGATCGCCCTGATCTCGAGCTCGCGCTCGCGGACGTCCTCGAGGTATTCCGGCGGCCGGAACAGCATGTAGACGAGCGGGCCGAGGAACGGCAAGACGGCGCCGAACACCGTCGCCACCGAGACGAGCACCGGCGACGCGATCCGGCGGCGCGCGTCCTTCCAAACCCAGAACACGGTCGCGCCCCAGAGGATGACGGCGAGGAGCGCCCCGAGCGTCTCGATGACGCTCCACGTCGTCGAATGGAAGAACCCGTGGACGCTGCCGAAGAAGCTCCAGGTCACAGGAGCACCCTTCCTACGATCCAGCCGGCGAGAAACGCGAGCGCGACGAACAGGCCGACGAGCAGCGCGGCGAAGACGAAGACGCTGAATCGTTCACCGACGCGCGACATCGTACGGGTTCTATGCGGCAGCGGAGAGATCGGCAAGGAGGTAGAGCGAGCCCGTGACGAGCACGGCTCCGGCCGGGCCGGCGAGACGTCGGGCGGTGGCGAGCGCCTCGGCCGGTGCGGGCACGACCTCGACCCGCGCGAAGTGGCGCCGCGCCCGAGCGGCGAGCTCGGCAGCCGGCAGCGCCCTCGGACTCGAGGAGCTGGTCGCGACCAGCGTCTCGCCGACCGCGGAGAGCGCAGCGAGCATCGCGTCTGCGTCCTTGTCCGCCAGGATCGACACGACAATCGTGAATCTGCGCGAGGGGAGCCGCGGCAGCAGGTAGCCGACGCCGGCGAGGTTGTGCGCGCCGTCCCAGAGCTCGAGCGGCCGCTCGCGACGACGCTCGAGCCGCCCGGGGATGTGCAGCACCTCGGCCGGACGCGGATCGACCGCGCGGCCGAGGAAGGCTTCGGCGGCGGCGACGGCGAGCGCGAGGTTCGAGCCCGAGACGAGCTCGACACGCGACGCTCCCCGTTCCCGCGCGGGCTGCTCCCAATCCGGCTCGCCCAGCACCACCGTCGCGCCGGGTGCGATCACCGCCAGCTTCTCCGCCGCAATCACCTCGCGCGTCGTTCCGAGCACCTCCGTGTGCTCGAGCGCGATGTTCGTCAGCACGACGATCCGCGCCGCGAGGACGTTGGTCGCGTCGAGGCGGCCGCCGAGGCCCGCTTCGACGACCGCGACGTCGACCTGCCGGGCGGCGAGCTCCGCGAACGCCGCGGCGGTCAAGACTTCGAACTGCGTCGCGCCCGCCGCCAACGGGCGGACGCGGGCGAGCGCGCGACCGAGGTCGGCCGGGGCGCCGTCGACCTGGATTCGCTCATCCCATCCGCGCACGTGCGGCGACGTGTAGGCACCGACGCGTAGCCCCTCGGCGCGAAGAAGCGCCGCGCATTGCAGCGTCGTCGACGTCTTGCCGTTCGTACCGACCACGTGGATCGCCGGGTAGCGGCGCTGAGGATCGCCGAGCGCCGCGAGCAGCGCGCGCATCCGGTCGAGGCCGAACTCCGTCGGCCACGGCGTCAGCGACTCGAGCCAGTCGATCAGCCGCCGATGGCCTCGAGCTCGCGGCGGTAGCGCTCGAGCTTGTCGCGCTCGGCCGCGACCACCGCCGCCGGCGCGCCCTGCACGAACCGCTCGTTCGCCAGCATCGCCTCCGCGCGGGCGACCTCCTGCCGCAGGCGCGCGCGCTCGGCCTCGACGTCGCCGTTCGCCTTGACCCGCTCCGGCTTGACAACCGCGGCGAAGATCCGTCGCGCGTCGCCCTCGAGCGCGGGCGCAACGCCTGAGCGGCGGAAGATCGCGGCCGCGTCCTGCGCGCGGCGCAGCGCCTCGGCCGCCGCGGCCCCGTCGAGCTCGGCGAGCGGCTCCGGCCACGGGCTCACCATCAGGCGGGAGTCGTGGAACTGCGCCCAGATCTCCTCCGTCACGTGCGGCATCACCGGGTGCAGCAGCGCGAGCAACCGCTCGAGCGCGGCGAGCGCGGTTCCGGCCGCGGCGGTGTCGCTCGCGTTCAGCCGCGGCTTGATCGCCTCCGCATACCAGTCGCAGAAGTCGTCGAAGACGAGGTGGTAGAGCGACTCGACCAGGTGCGCGAAGTCGAAGCGCGGGAGCAGCTCCTCGACCTCCGCCCGCGTCTCGTCGATGCGGCGCAGGATCCAGATCTCCTCGAGCGCCTGCGGGGCGAGCTCCGGTTTCGCACCGCCGCGGTGCTGAAGGATCAACCGCGCGACGTTCCACAGCTTGTTCGCGAGCTTCTGACCCTCCTCGAGCTTGTCCCACGAGAAACGCGGGTCCTGCTGCGAGGACATCTTGAGAAGGCCGTAGCGCGTCGCGTCGGCGCCGTGCTTGGCGACCGCCTCGAGCGGGTCGATGCCGGTGCCGAGGCTCTTCGACATCCGCCGGCCGTCGACCGCCATCACCGTCGAGGTGATGATGACGTCGGTGAACGGCACGTCGCCCAGCAGGAACAGCCCGGCGAAGATCATCCGGTTCTCCCAGAGGCGGATGATCTCGCGTGCGGTGACGCTGACGTTGCCGGGGTAGTAGCGCTCGAGCTCGGGCGTCTGCTGCGGCCAGCCGAGCGTCGCGAACGGCCAGAGCGCCGACGAGAACCACGTGTCGAGCACGTCCGGGTCGCGCTCGAGCTCGCTCGATCCGCACTCCGCGCACGCGGCCGGCGGCGGCCAGGCGCAGGTGAGGTGCCCGTCGGGGCACGTCCAGATCGGGATCTGGTGGCCCCACCAGAGCTGGCGCGAGACGCACCAGTCGGGCGCCGTCTCGAGCGACTCGATCGCGAACCGGTG
Source organism: Gaiellaceae bacterium (assembly GCA_035651195.1). Lineage (GTDB taxonomy): Bacteria > Actinomycetota > Thermoleophilia > Gaiellales > Gaiellaceae > PALSA-600. The sequence continues at coordinate 6,048 of DASRGD010000026.1, forward strand.
CTGGCTCGACGGGTGGAAGCGAACGCGGTCGGCGCGGAGCGCCTCGATCGCCGGCAGCCCCAGCTCATCCATGCGGCACCACCACTGCGGCGACACGAGCGGCTCGATGCGGGAGTGACAGCGGGCACAGGTGCCGACGGCGTGGCGATAGTTCTCGCGCTTCTCGAGCTGGTCGTGCTCCTTCAGCCAGGCGAGGACACGCTCGTCCACGTCCCGCTGCTCGAGCCCTTCGAAACCCGGGGCGGTGACGCGACCGTCGGGTCCGATCACCGTCAGCACGGGCAGCCCGTGGTCGCGGCCGATCTCGAAGTCGAGCGGGTCGTGCCCGGGCGTCACCTTCAGCGCACCGGTCCCGAACGCGGGGTCGACGCGAGCGTCCGCGATCACCGGCACCCTCCTCCCCGCGACCGGTACGACCACCTCCTGGCCGACCGCGTCCCGGTAGCGCGGGTCGTCGGGGTGGACGGCGACCGCGACGTCGGCGAGCATCGTTGCCGGCCTGACCGTCGCGATCGTGATCGATCCCCCGCCGTCGGCGAACGGGTATCGCGCATGGGTGAGGACGTCGTCGACCTCCTCGTGGTCGACCTCGAGGTCTGAGATCGCCGTCTGGTGGTACGGGCACCAGTTGACGATCCGGTTTGCCCGGTAGATCCAGCCCTGCTCCCAGAGCCGGACGAAGAACGTCATCACCGCGTCGATGTAGGCGTCGTCCATCGTGAACCGCTCGCGTGAGTAGTCGAGCGAGCAGCCGAGCCGCCGAAACTGTCCCATGATCGTTCGGCCGGTCTGCTCGAGCCACCCCCACGTCCGCGAGACGAACGCCTCCCGCCCGAGCTCCCGCCGCGAGGTCCCTTCCGCGAGCAGCTGCCGCTCGACCACGTTCTGGGTGGCGATGCCGGCATGGTCGTAGCCCGGCTGCCACAGCGTGTCGAAGCCGCGCATTCGGTGCCATCGCACGAGCGTGTCCTGGATCGCGCCGTTGAGGGCGTGGCCCATGTGCAGCTCGCCCGTCACGTTCGGCGGCGGCACGCAGATCACGTAGGTCGCGCTGGTCCTCGCGCCGGCGCCCGCGCGATACAGGCCCTCCTCCTCCCAGGTCTGCTGCCAGCGTTCCTCGACGCCGTGCGGGTCGTAGCGCGGCTCCATCATCGAGCAGTCAGCCTAGCGAGGCGCCGATCTCCCTTCGGCACGGATTCGGCACACAGCTGGCACAGCGACGTCGCTTGCACATGGGTACACATGCACCATGAGCGTTCGCTTCCACCTGCTGATCAGCGACCAACAGTACGCGTGCCTCGCGGGCGAGGCGAATCGCACGGGCCTGCCGATGGCCGAGCTCGCCCGATGGGCGATCGACCGCGTCTACCGGCCGAGCATCCGCCCACGGGCCGCGGGCGTCGAGCTGAGCGTCGGGCTCTGGCGGCGCCCGGACGCGGCCGTCACCGGGCGACGGCCGGGGATCCGCCTCGTCGACTGACCGCTAGGCGGATTCCTCGGCGAACGCCGCCGGCGGCTCGAGGTCGTTCCCGGCCGAGGTCACGAGCGTCGGCTTCAGGCCCTTCTCGATCGTCTCCTTCGTGATCACGCACTTGGAGACGTCCTTGCGCGACGGGAGCTCGAACATCACGTCGAGCAGCGCGTTCTCGATGATCGAGCGGAGGCCGCGGGCGCCGGTCTCGCGGGCGAGTGCCCGATCTGCGATCGACCAGAGGGCGTCCTCGGTGAAGACGAGATCGATGTGGTCGTAAGCGAAGAAGCGCTGGTATTGCTTGACGAGCGCGTTCTTCGGCTCGGTGAGGATCTGGACGAGGTCCTCGCGCTTCAGCTGGTGCACCGCCGAGACGACGGGCAGCCGGCCGATGAACTCGGGGATCAGCCCGAAGTTCAGCAGATCCTCCGGCATCACCTGCGACAGGAGCTCGGCGCTCTCGGCGTCCCGTTTGGACGAGATCTCGCGGCCGAAGCCGACGGCGTTCTTGCCGATGCGCTTGCCGACGATCTTGTCGAGCCCTGCGAAAGCGCCGCCGCAGATGAACAACACGTTCGTCGTGTCGATCGAGAGGAACTCCTGATGCGGATGCTTGCGGCCGCCCTGCGGCGGCACCGACGCGACCGTTCCCTCCAGGATCTTCAGCAGCGCCTGCTGCACGCCTTCGCCGGAGACGTCGCGCGTGATCGACGGGTTGTCCGCCTTGCGCGCGATCTTGTCGACCTCGTCGATGTAGATGATCCCCGTTTCGGCCTTCTTGATATCGAAGTCGGCGGCCTGGATCAGCTTGAGCAGGATGTTCTCGACGTCCTCGCCAACGTAGCCGGCCTCGGTCAGCGCCGTCGCGTCCGCGATCGCGAACGGCACATTCAGGATCCGCGCCAACGTCTGCGCCAGGTGCGTCTTCCCGCACCCGGTCGGGCCGAGCAGCAGGATGTTGGACTTCTGGAGCTCGACGTCGCCGTCGTCGCTCCCCATCTGCACGCGCTTGTAGTGGTTGTAGACCGCGACGGCGAGCGTGCGCTTCGCCTCTTCCTGCGAGACGACGTAGTCGTTGAGCGCGCTGTAGATCTCCTTCGGCCGCGGCAGGTTGTCGAGGTCGAGCGTCGACGGCGTCGTCAGCTCCTCGTCGATGATCTCGTTGCAGAGATCGATGCACTCGTCGCAGATGTAGACGCCGGGCCCGGCGATCAGCTTCTTGACCTGCCGCTGCGACTTCCCGCAGAAGCTGCAGAGGAGCTGTTCGTTGCCTTCGCTCGGCCGGGCCATGATGAATCTCTCGTTCTACCCCAATTCGGCCGAACCTTCTAGGCCGCAGCCTCCACGCGCGCTGCTTCGCGGTGAGTGATCACAGTATCGATGATGCCGTAGTCCTTCGCTTCTTGCGGACTCATGAAGAAGTCTCGCTCCATGTCGCGGGAAATATCCTCGATCGGCTTGCTCGTGTGCTCGGAGTAGATCTCCTCCAGGCGCCGTTTGAGGCCGATCACCTCGCGCGCCTGGATCTCGATGTCGGTGCCCTGACCCTGGAACCCGCCTGAAACCTGGTGGATCAGGATGCGCGAGTTCGGCAGGGCCATCCGCTTTCCTTTCGCACCGCCCGCGAGCAGGAGCGAGCCCATGCTCATCGCGATCCCGACGCAAATCGTCTGCACGTCGGGCTTGATGAACTGCATCGTGTCGTAGATCGCGAGGCCGGAGTACACGGAGCCGCCGGGCGAGTTGATGTAGAGGAAGATGTCCTTGTCCGGATCGTCGGACTCCAGGTGCAGGAGCTGGGCGATGATCAGGTTGGCGATCTGATCATCGATCGGCGTGCCGAGGAAGACGATTCGCTCGGCGAGCAGGCGCGAATAGATGTCGAACGCTCGCTCGCCGCGCGACGTCTGCTCGACCACCATCGGGATCAACGGGCTCACGGCTTACTCCTTCCTGACGGGGTCCACAATGTCTGCTCGGCCGCGGGACGATCCTTGTCGGGGGTCCAGATGCTCGCACGCGCTGCCTCTTGCTGCGCGCGTTCTGCCGCCCGCTCGGCCGTGATCGGCTTCACCTCCGCGACGATCCGGTCGAGCGCCTTCCGGAGCCGAATGCTCCCGCGGACGCGATCCGCGCCGCCCTCGGCGAAGAACGCATCCACGTCGGCCTCGTCCTCGCCGGCCCCGAGCAGTTCGGCGCGGATGTCGTCGTCGCTGACCTCGATGCCGAGCTTGTCGGCGACGGCCTCGAGCACGAGCTCCCGGGCGACGGCGTGCGCCGCCTCGGCGCGCAGGCGCTGCTCGAGTGCCTCCGGCGCCTGGCCGGTGAGCCGGAAGTAGGTTGCGAGGTCGATTCCGCGCGCCTGGAGCGAGCGCGCGAACGCGTTCAGCAGCTCGCGCGTGCGGGCTTCGACCACCAGCCGACCCGCCTGGACCTCGGTCGCCTTGACGAGCTCGTCGACGGCTGCCGAGCGAAACCGGCTCTCGATCTCCTCATCGAGCTGCTCTCTGATCCGGCGCTCGACGTCGGCGCGCAGCTCCGCCAGCGTCTCGAACTCGGAGGCCGCGCGCGCGAGCTCGTCGTCGAGCGGCGGCAAGACCTTCTCGCGCAGCTCTCTGAGCGTGACCGTGACCGGTCGCTTCGTTCCGTCCGCGAGCTCGTACTCGACGTCACGGCTCGCTCCCGGCGCGAGGCCGACGATCCCCGCTTCGATCTCCTCGAGCAAGCGCCCGCCGCCGACCTCGACGACGAGGTCGCGCTGCGCCTGGCCGCCGGAGCTCAGGTCGACGATCGCGACATCGCCTTCCTGAGCCGGCCGGCCGTCGGCGGGCACGACCTCCGCGACCGTTCGCTGCAGCTCCTCGAGCTGCGCCTGGACGACCTCGGCCGGCACGTCGACCTCGAGCCGCGGCACCTCGAGCGTCCGCCAGTCGGCGGGCTCCGGCCTGGGCTGCACCGGGAACTCGGCGATGAACCTCCACGGCACGTCGTCGCTCGCAGGTAGCTCGTACTCGTACCGCGGCGCCTCGACCGGCTGGATCCGCTTCGCCGCCGCCGCGTTCCAGAACCAGCCGCCGATGTGCGACTCGACCGCCTCGGAGTAGATCCGCTCCCGCCCGACGCGCTGCACGAGCACCTGCCGCGGCACCTTGCCGACGCGGAAACCGGGCACTTTGACGCGGGCCGCGAGATCGCTCGTCGCGTGCTCGACCGCGTGATGCACGTCCTCGGCGGGGACCTCGACCGTGAGCCGGACCCGGTCGCCGGCGAGCTGCTCGACCTGCGCGTGCATCGCCGAGCCATTCTGCCCGAATGCACTAGCGTGGCAGCCGTGGACGTCGAGACCGCGATCCGCACCCGGCGTACGCACAAGGCGTACGGCACTGAACCGGTCCGGCCCGAGGTCGTCGACGAGCTGCTCGAGCTCGCGCGGTGGGCGCCGAATCACCACCTGACGGAGCCGTGGCGGTTTCGCGTACTCGGTCCGCAGACGCTCGAGCGCCTGCTCGCGGTCGCCGAGCCGAGCGAGCGCCTGAAGCTCAGACGCGCGCCGACCCTCGTCGTCGCGAGCGCAACCCAGTCGGGCGACGAGCACCAGAACGCGGAGGACGTGCTGGCGACGGCGTGCGCCGTCTACATCGTCCTGCTCGCCGCGCACGCGCGCGGCCTCGCCTCGTATTGGCGCACCCCGAAGCTGCTCGAGACGCCGCCCGCTCGAGCGGTCGTCGACCTGGGCGACGACGAGCGCTTCGTCGCGCTGATCCACCTCGGCGAGCCGGTCACCTCACCGCCCGCGAAAGACCGCTCGCGCGACTACGTACGCTTCCTCGACTAGAGGCGACCGAGGATCTCGTCCGGCTCCGGGAAGCGGCCTTCCGTCCGCTTCGAGAAGACGAGCGAGTCGTTCGCGAGCACGTCGAACTGACCCTTGCCGCCCGGCTCGATCGCGGCTTCGTGTCCGCGCTTGTTGAGCTCGGCCGCGAGACTCGCGGCCCGGACGTCGTAGCTCCTTCAGGTCGGGCAGTAGAGGATGCGGACGCCGGCCACCTCTCCACCCTAGCTGCATGCGGGCGAGAGGAGTCGAACCTCCAAGGGCCGAAGCCCACCGGGACCTAAACCCGGCGCGTCTACCGATTTCGCCACGCCCGCGACGATTCGAAGGGTAGCCCTCGCCGAACGCGATCAGAGGCCAGGCCCGCCACGCCCGCGCTGCGGGTCAGCCTAGCCGCGGGGAGTCGCGGTCACCTCGGAGCGCCGCCGCGCCTTCAGCCGCAACGCCTCAACCAGGTCGGCGAGCTGGCGTCCCGCCGGCGCGAGCCGCACCGCATGCCGGCGCACGAGCGGGTAGCACACGAGGCCGAGGGCGACGGAGAGCAGGTGCCCGAACGACGTGAAGTCGGTCCAGATGGCCGCGAGGAGAGCGACGACGACGATCAGGCCACTCAGGTAGAGCGGGCGCAAACGCCGGTCGACCAGGTACCCGAAGCATGCGGCGACGGCGAGGAAGCCGTAGCTCGCGCCGACGTCGCGCGCATTCGCGACCGAGTGCTCGACCGCGTCGATCTGCAACGCGGCCCACAGTCCGGCCGCCGTCAACAGCGTCGCGAACACGTGCCCGATCGTGAAGACGCCGATCGTGAGAGCGCTGCCGACCCGCCGCTCGAACGGCGCCATCACGAGCGTCAGCAGCACGAGCCACGCGAAGAACTGCGTTCCGTTCTCGAGCCAGAAGGCGCTCGCGAAGAGCACACGCACCGGGTCGCGGCCGAGGTGGTCGAGATTCGTGCTCCGTTCGAGCAGGAGGCGGTCCGCGATCTTCGTGCTCGAGGTCTGCAACACCCAGCTCGTGATCAGGAGGACGAAGGCGTAGGCGTATGTCGCCGGCGCCGTGCGCATGTAGTGCAGGACGATCGCCCGCGCCCGCGACCAGCGAGGCCGAAGCTGCGCCAACGCGCGCACGCGACCCGACGCCATCACTCGGTCGAGGCCGACGAGGAACAGGATGAGGCCGAGGATCTCCATGCGCCGCCGAGCGGCCCCGGGAGGAGTCGAACCTCCGCACGCAGATTCGAAGTCTGCCGCTCTATCCGCTGAGCTACGGGGCCTCGGCGGTCAGCGTAGCCGCGGCGGGCGGCGGCGGTCCGAGCTGCTCGATGCGATAGTCGTCGGGATAGGTGCGGCGCCGCATCGTCGTCCGCAGCCGCGGCCGGCGGCGCGTCGGCAGCCGGCGCACGACCCGCGCGCGAAGGCGGAGCGCGGCCTCCGCCACGCGTCGCTCGTGCCGCGTCGGGCGCGGAAGGGCGAGCACCTCGACGACGCGCTCGTCGACGAGGGCGGCGATCGCGCGCGCTCCGAGCCGCTTCGGCACCCAGGGGAACCAGCCGAGGAAGACGTCGAGCTGCGCGCGCGCGACGCGCCGCCCCGCCTCGGTCGGCGCGAAGCGCGTCTGCTCGGCCTCGCGGTTGAACGCGTCGAGCTCGGCGAGCGTCGGCGGGATGTCCTTGATGTTCATGCGGCGGCCGACCTCGCGCCAGAAGTAGTACTGAGCCTGCCGCTGGCCTCGACCATCGGTCGCCAACCGAACCTCTCGTTCCAGCGCAGCGGCTCGAGCACCATCGCCGAGAGCACGTAGAGGTAGTCCTCGTTCGCGATCGCGAAGCGTCCGTGGATCCGGTTCATCCGCCGCAGCGCGCGCGCGCCGAGCGGGCCGTCCCAGCCGTCCTCGGAGAAGGCGCTGATCAGCAGGTCGGTGTCGTCGTAGCGCTTCTGGCCGCGTCTCGTGAACTCGCCGGTCGAGTCGAGCAGCTCGGCGATGCTCGGTACCGCGAAGGTCTTGAAGAAGGCGAGCTCGAGCGCGCGCGTCGTGTCGAACGGGAACTCGTGGAAGGTGTCGAGGAAGACGACGCGCCTGCAGTCGCGCTCCGGGTCGAGGGTCAGGATCTCCCGCAGGTGCGGCGAGCGGCGCAACGAGGGTGGCGGAGGGGACTCGAACCCCCGACCACCGGGACCACAACCCGGGGCTCTACCAGCTGAGCTACCGCCACCGCGCAGCGATAGATCGTAGCGCCGCGGTCGCGGACACTCCCGATCTCAGCCGCTCGCGGCACGCGCGAGCCGACGCCGGCGGCGCAGGCCGCGCCACGGCGCCGCCGGCCGTCGAGCGGCCCCCGTCGCTTGCCGGAGCGTTCGCGCCAGTCGAGCTAGCTCGCGGTCGCGGCCGCTCCCGCCGTCCGACGCGCGTGCACGCCCTCCGCGAACTCCTCGAGCATCTTCGCGTTGAACGCCGGGATGTCCTCGGGCTTGCGGCTCGTGACGAGGCCGTTGTCGACGACGACCTCCTCGTCGACCCACTCGCCGCCGGCATTGCGGATGTCCGTCTGGAGCGACGGCCATGACGTCAGCCGCCGGCCCCGCACGACCCCCGCCTCGACGAGCAGCCACGGGCCGTGGCAGATGACGGCGGCCGGCTTGCCCGATTGGACGAACTCGCGCACGAACTGCACCGCGTTCTCGTCCATCCGCATCGTGTCAGGGTTGCCGACGCCGCCGGGCACGAGCAGGGCGTCGTACTCGGAGACGTCCGCCTCCTCGATCAGGCGGTCGACGTCGTGCTCGTCCGCCTTGTCGTAGTGGTTGAACCCCTGGATCTTCCCGGGCTTGAGCGAGAGCAGATCGGTCTTCGCGCCCGCCTCCTCGAGCGCCTTGCGGGGCTCGGCCAGCTCGACCTGCTCGACCATATCGGTCGCGATGATCGCGACGCGCTTGCCTGCAAGCTTCTTCTCGGCCATCGTTCCTCCTTTCGGACTCACGCCAGCGATACCGCGGAGCGCGAGGCGAAAACGTGCGAGCTGCGCGCGCGGCGTCGTCTCGCCGCACTCGCCGCTCGAGCGGCAGCTCGAGCAGCTCGGCTGACGCTCAGTCGTCGAACCGGCCGTCGAATCGGTGCACGGCGCCGGGTCGGGTCAGCTCGTACACCGCGAGCCGCTGCGCGCCGGCGCGAAAGGTCGCGCACGGCCCGTGCGGGATCTCGAACTCGTCGACGTCGAGCCCGGCCGCCCGCAGCCGATCGACGGCGACGCGGAAGTCGTCGACGCGGTAGACGAGGATCGGCACCTCGCCCTCGAGATGGTCGGCCAGCAGGACGAGCGGCCCCTCGGACGCGACTCGAACGCAGGCGACGAGGGCCCCGAACCCGCGAACGCGCCAGACGAGCTCGCCACCGACCGCGTCGACCCAAGCGCGCGCAGCCGCGTCGACATCGTCGACGGGGGTGTAGACGAAGTCGAGCGACTCGAATGCGAGCACGCTGGCGGCGCTCGCTTCAGGAACCTCCGCGGCGCCGTGCCCAGCGGACGACCATGCTGACGAACGGCACGCGCTTCTTCCGCTGCTTGGGCCGGAGTCCCGTCAGCTCGAGCATCCGCCTCAACGGATTCATGTGCAGACGATACCGTCATCGCGGTTCGGGCAGAAACGCCCGGATGCGACGGAAAAGGAGCGCTCCCAGCCGGTCACAATCCGAACCGGGCTCTGTTGCGGGGTGACCGAATCGGCGTGGGCTCTCGCCGCGGCCTTGGGCCCTCCTAGATCTCCCGCTGCAGGGCGCACAGGGGGATCGTGACATCTGCGCGCCTCTGCACTGGCTATGGTCATTTCCGAGGCGAGATGCAACACAAAACGACTGCGCCAGCGAGTCGGCCTGGCGCGTGCACTCTTGAACGATCCGGCGGTTCTCTTCCTCGACGAGGCGACTTCCGGCCTCGACCCCGTTGCCGCGCGCGAGGTGCACGGGTTGATCGACGGGCTGCGCGAGCGCGGCGTGACCGTATTCCTCACCACGCACCGGTTGGAGGAGGCGGCGCGGCTGTGCGACCGAGTCGCGATCCTGAACACGAGCCTGCGCACCCGCGGGCGGCGACATGCGCATGCGCGAGCTGGCGCACCGGCTCGGGCTCACCACCAGCACCGTCACCCGGCTCGTCGACCGGCCGGAGGCCGCCGGGCTGGCGGAGCGGCGCAGCGAGCGTCCCGATTGCCGCTCGGTGCTCGTCGGGCTCAGCCCGCCGGCGGGGACGCTCTCGCCGCGATCCACAAGCGGCTGCGCGCGGTGCTGCGCGAGCTGATCGGCAGCCTGTTGCCGCGCGAGCAGGGCGAGCTGCTGCGCCTGCTGACCAAGCTCGGAGAGGGACTGGCCGGCCCGGCGCCGGAGCCGGCACTCGTTCCGATTCGCTTGCGCTGATCAGCTCGACCCGCCTCGGCGGCGTTGAGGGGGCACGGGCGTGGGACGTGCGGGGTTCATGCGCGCGGATCGAGGTCGGCGGCGATCTCGCCGCTCTCGCCGAGCTTCTCGACCACGTCGTAGCGCTCGTGCTCGAACTGGATCCGGCCGCCGCCCGCGCGGATGATCTCGTGGCCGGGGACGACCACGAACGTCACCGAGGAGGCTCGCACCGCCTCGTACTCGGGCCGCGTGAGAGGCACGATCTCGGTGCAGGCGAGGAGCGCGCATTCGCAGATGAAGGGAATCAGGGCGTCGAATGCGAACTCTTCGGCAGCGGCGTTGATGCCTTCGTTCGCTTCGCGGAATGTTGCTTCCGTCTCGGCGATCTGGCGTGCCGTGAGCGGCTCGGAAGGAAGACGCGGGTTCATGCAGTGCTCGGCCGAGCAGCGCGCGCGTGATCGTTCTTCGTGATCTCTCCGGCTTGGCCGATCTTTTCCACGACTGCGAATCGTCCGTTCTCGTGGACGATTCGCTCGATCTCGGCAAAGTCGTGCCCAGGCTTGATCGCGAAGTGCGCCGCATGCGCGCGAACGTCCGCGTACTCGTCGTGGGCAAGCGCGATTCGTTCGCGACAGTCGCCGCGGCTGCACTCGCAGACGAAGCTCGGCGGCTCGCCAGACCGTGCGAGGATGGGCTTGAGCTGTTCGTTGAGGACCCGGAACAGCATCTGATTCCGCGCCAGTTGCTCGAAGCTGCCCTCGGTCACCGTTCTCGCTCGGCTTCCGAGGCTCTGCGCCGCTCTTCGCCCTCGAGCAGTTTCCGGATCTCGGTCGGCAGCTCACCTGATGCCACGATGCCGGCAGCGAGCTCGTGCAGCTTGATGCCGTTGTTGCGCGCCGCCCTCCGCAGCAGCTCGAAGGCGGAGTCGACATCGGAGCTGAGGCGGCCGACGAGGACGCCTTTGGCCTGCTCGATCACGATCCGCGACTCGAGCGCCGTCTGGAGCTGGATCGTCCGCTCGAGCAGAAACTCGACCGCGTCCTGCGGCTTTCGCTCCGACGGTCGCACGAGGACGTAGCTGCGCTCGCCGAAGTGGACGCGGCAGGAGGCGAGTTCGGCTTCGTCGAGCCAGCCGCCGATCACCTCGAACAGCTCGACCAGCAGCTTCGTCGCGGTCGGGGCTGACGTGCACTTCCCAGCGGCCGTCGAGTTCGATGAGTTGCGGCCGGAACGGATCGAGGCCGTCGCGCAATCGGCTCGCCCGTTCGCGGTCCGGCGCTTCGATGCGTATCGGCTCGGCCGGCGGCATGCCGCCCTTTCGTCGACGATGGATTGCGGTCGTAACGAAGAGAGGAGCGGCGGCGACTTACGAGGACCGGGAGGTTCGCGTCCGTGCGTCTCGCGCGACTACTCGCTAAGGCCGGTTGGCCGACTCTAGCAGCGATCCGAGCGCTCTTGAGGATCACGCACGCGCGCGTACTCGAAGGAGTGGGAAGCACGAGACGAGGCTCTCGGCTTCCGGGAGGGGCTCCGGTGCTGGGGCCACCCGGACGCCGGGGCCCCTCCCTTTACTCGGCTTTGCTTCATTCCGCGAACGGGTGTTATCCTTTGGTCGGCCCCAGCAAGGGTCGGCCCGGTCCCGCCACCCTCGTCCGAGCGCTACGAGACGAAAGGAGAGGCGGGATGGTCCCCGAGAACCGGCAGCCTGCCGGTCCGTTTTCCCCGCAGCAGGCGCGCGGGCCGAGCCACGATTACTGGCTCGAGCTGCGAAGGGTTCCGGATCGAGACTCCGCGCGGCCGGCTCGGGGTGTTCGAGCGCCTACTCGTCGAAGGCCGAGGATCAGTCGCATCGATCGTCGTTCTCGGCGGCCTCTTCGGCAACCGGCGCTGGTCGTGCGGCGCGACTCGATCGTCGCCGTCGTTCCCAGCCGGCAGACGGTGAGGCTGTGCGCGGTTCCGTCCGAGGCCGACCGAGAGCTCGGCGGGCTGCAGGTCGCCGGGCGCCGCCTCACGCGGCGCCGGGAGCTGCGGGTGCGAACCAGCGCATTCCCGCAGCGAGGTGACGCGTGAACGCGCGTGCCGGCGACCGGATCGTGGTCGAGAGCAAGCGGGCTGGACAGGCCGCGCGGAGGGGCGTGATCGAGCAGGTGCTGGGCAGCGATCCGCCACGTTATCTCGTGCGCTGGGACGACGGCCGCACGAGCACGTTTGCGCCCGCCGCCGGCGGCGCCCGCCTCGAGAGGGCAGGAGAGGATGAGCGTCGCTGAGGGCCTGGACTCTCCGGGCGAGGAGCGGCCGCTCGGCAACGCCGAGATCTTTCGCGCCGTCAACGACCGGATCCTCGAACTCGAGGGTGAATGGCTCGTGCGCCAGTACGACTTCATGTGCGAGTGCGACGACGCGACGTGCACGCGCGTGCTGCACATGACGGGCGAGCAGTACCGTGCGCTACGCGCCGATCCCGCCTGCTTTGCCGTCCTGCCCGGGCACGAGCAGAGCGGCGACGAGGTGCTCAGGCGTGGTGACGGCCTGATCGTCGTGCGCAAAGGCACGGTTGGGGGGCAACGGCGAGCGCGCTCGGAGTCAGACAGCGAAGACGACAGGAGGTAAGGAGGAGATGTCGCAGCTACTTCCTGAAAGGCGGCGCGCGAGCACACCGGAGCGGTGGGAGCCTCTGCAGGAGCTCGAGCAGGTGACGGAGCGGATGCGGCGGATGCTCGACGAGACGTTCGGCGGCCTCCGATGGCCGTCGCTGCTGGCAGAGACGACCGGCTGGTCGCCGCTGGTCGACATCGAGGAGCAGGACGACGCCTACGTGCTCGAAGCCGAGCTGCCGGGCGTCAAGCGCGACGACATCGAGATCGAGCTGGTCGGCAACGAGCTCACGATCAGCGGCGAGCTGAAGCAGAAACAGCGAACCGGCATCGTGCGGCGCCAGACGCGCCGGACGGGCCGCTTCGACTACCGGGTGACCCTGCCCGAGCAAGTCGACGCCGACAAGATCGAGGCTTCGCTCGCCGAGGGCGTGCTCACGGTTCGTGTGCCGAAGTCGGAGCGGGCACAGCGGAAGAAGATCACGATCAGGGGGTCGTAGGCGACGGTGGTCGTTCCGCTCGAGATCGGACGTCCTCAGCGGCGGGACATACCGCAGCTGTATGCCCTCGCCGAGAGCGCCTTCGCCGGCATGCCCGGATGGAATCCCATCCGCGTCGTCCGCGCGCTCGAGGAGGACGTCCTGTTCGTCGCGCGCGAGCTTGGGGCGCTCGCCGGCTACCTGGCGCTGCGGCGAGAGAACGAGCGGAGCCTGCTGATCGAGCAGGTGCTGGTCGCGCCGGGCCACGAGCGGCGCGGCGTCGGCCGGCGCCTGCTCGCGTACGCGGAGGGCTACGCCGTTCGCGAACGGGTGCCGGCGCTGCGCGTCGTCGTCGAGACGACGAACTACCCGGCACGTGACCTCTACCGGCGGCTCGGCTTCGTCGCGCGCGAGCCGGAGATCTTCGAGCGCAGCCTCCCCTACGTGATCTGAGCCCGATGGCGCTGTCCGAGATGCAGGCAAGGCGGCGGCCGTGAACGCGCTCGTCCGGCTTCGATGCACGACCTGCGGCTACGGCGTCAGCGTCCGCATCGCGCCCGAGGCATGCCCGATGTGCCGTGGCAGCACGTGGATGCACGAACGACCGCGGCCGTTCCAGGAGTCGGTCCGGGACTCGCGCCGCACGCGAGCGAGAACCGAGCGGCAAACCGCTGGCGCAGACGCCCGAGCCGATTTCGTTCCGCCGCCGCGACGAGAATCGCCACCCTTGCCGCGAGTCGATTCCCGCTGATCGCCGAGCACGGTCGCGGGTGCCGCAGCGTGCGACCCGTTCGCCGTCGAGGAAGTCAACCGAGCAGGTGAAACACCATCCGGGGGACTGATCAAGCGGCCACGGATCCGTATCGTGGCATGAGTCGATGCGCTCGGCCTGATGCGGCGAGGCCGAGCCACGAGAGAAGCGCCCGCCCGGCCCTGGACGCGGCGACCGGCCGACGGCGCGCTTCTCTCGAGCGACTCGTACCTGCGGAGGCGATCAGAATGACGACGACCGGAGTTCCCGTAGACGACGCAGCTCGTTCGACGACGGTGCCGACGGCGAGTCGGCGGTCGTTCGAACGTTTCACCGCCCGCGAGGCGGAAGTCTTCCTCGCCACGCGCTTCGCCATCTTCGTCGCCCGCGGCCTCGACTGCAGCGTAGCGCTCCGTCTCGCGACCGATCCCGAGCAGAGCTGACGTCGTCGGGACTGCTCGGACGAGCACCGAGTGAACGTCGCGCCGGCGCGCACCGTCGACGGCCGCTTCTCCTCCCTCAGCGGCCGATGTGCGTGTGCGTGACGGCCGTGAACTGGAAGATCAGCGCCGCGGTCAGGAGGACGAGACCGAGCGCGATCTCGTTGAGGTGGCGCAGCTCGCGACCGCTGGCGGCGAAGACGAACATCACGAATGCAGCCGCCATCGAGATCAGCGCGAGAAGGTCCACCGCCTCAGACGACCCAGAGGTCCGGGCGGTAGCGGCGGTCCGTCGTCTCCATCTCCTCGAGGAACGCCTCGGCGTGCTCGCGCGGCATCGCACCGTGCCCGGCGACGATGTCGACGAACGCGTCGCGCACGCCCTCGCGCATCGGCTGCGAGCCGCACACGTAGACGTACCCGCCGCCGGCGAGCAGACGCCAGACGAGCGCCCCCTCCGCTCGCAGCCGGTCCTGCACGTACTCGCGCACGCCCTCTCGCGACGTCACCACGTGCACGTGGTCGAGCACACCCTCGGCGGCGAAGCGCTCGATCTCGTCGCGGTAGATGAAGTCGAGCGCGCGCGAGCGGATGCCGTTGAAGAGTGCCGCCTCTCCGAGCTCGACGCCTTCCCGCTTCAGCGCCAACCGCTCCCAGAGGAAGGCCCGCATCGGTGCGAGGCCCGTGCCCGCGGAGACGAAGAGCATCGGCTTTCTCACGTCCTCCTGCAGGTGGAAGCCGTCGGCGCTCTCGAGGAAGACGTTGACGCGGTCGCCTTCGCGGAGCGCGTGCATGTAGCTCGCGCACATCCCGGTGAACTCGCGCGCCCCGCCGGCCGGCGCCACGGACTCGAGCCCGACCGTCAGGTGCACGACGTCGCCGTGGACGCGCGGGCTCGAGCTCGGTGAGTAGTAGCGGGGCCGGAGCGGCTGCGCGACCTGCAGGAACTCGAAGATGTTCAGCTTGCAGGACGGGAGCTCGTCGAGCAGTTCCAGCACGTCGTAGGCGCCTGCTTCGACCGTCGCACGCAGCTGGGAGTCGGCAGCTTCCGGGTCGAGCGCGCCCATGATCTGCTCCAGCTCCGAGCGCTCCTCGGCGTCCGTGACCTTGCCGAGCAGGAGCTCGAGCAGCTCCGTCGTCGGCTTGCCGGTGATGTCGACGAGGTTCGTGAGCACGTTCCGAACCTGCAGCACGGTCCCTCTCGGCACCGCGCGCACGTTCATCGTCTTCGGCACCATGAAGAGGCCGTCGAGCGCGGCGCCGAAGTGCTGTGCGAGCCGCTCGACGCGCTCCTCGTCGTTCTTCGGGCAGACGGCGAGATGGTCGCCGGCGGTGTACGCCAATCCGGCCGGCAGCGAGAGCTCGAGGTGGCGCGTCCGCTTCGACGACTCGTCCGCCTGCAACTCGTGGCAGACGCGCACGCGCACCTCGAACGTCTCTGCCGCGACCGTGCTCGTCAGGATCTTCGGCACGAGCAGGACGCGCGGCGCGGCGTCGGCGCGGCCGAGCGACATCGCCATCGCCGTGTTCGAGTCCGCGCCGGTGAGCGCGCCGGCGGCGGCGCGCTCGGCCTCGACGCGCGCGGCCGCCGCCTCCGTCGGGCGCGCGCCCGACAGCGCGCGCAGGACCGGCCACACGCGCGTGTTCCACTCCGCGTGCAGGCGCTCCCAGGCCGGCGAGCCGACGTCGCCGTACGCGAGCTCGGCGATCGGCGTCGCGCCGAGCTGCTGCAGCTTCGCGTGCACGTAGCGCGGGAAGGCGAGGAAGGCGTTCCACTGGCTGTTGCCCAGCCCCCAGACGACGTACGTGCAGTTGCGCCACGTCTCCGCGCCCGGCTCCGTGCGCTCGAGCAAGTCCTTGAACGCAGTCGCGTTCGACGGCGGGTTCGAGGTGTACGTCGAGGTCATGACGACGAGCAGCCAGGGCTCGCCGCGCGGCGGTGTCGCTGCCAGCTCGTTCAGCGTCAGCACCTCGCTCGTGTACCCGTAGAAGCGGCCGCGCTCTGCGAACCGCTCGGCCAGCTCCTTGTTCGACCCGAAGTTGCTGCCGTACGCGATCACGAGCCGCCGGTACGCGCTCGTCGCCGGGATCTCCGTCGGCTCGCCCCAGTCGCGGCCGGCGACGGGGATCGCACCCGCCGCGCGCCCCTCGCGCGGGGCGACAACCGCCGGCCGTGCTCGCGGCACGCGCACGACGGGCACTGCGGCGGGCTTCGTCGTCACGACCGTGTTCTTCATCACGGTCGCTCCCGGCGCGAGCCGCAGGCAATAGCGCTTGTAGACCTCGAAGAGGAGGACGCGCAGCATCATGAACGTCACTTCCTGCGCCATGCACTGCCGCCTGCCGATCGAGAACGGGATGAACGCGTGGCGCGGCCGGTTCACGACCTTTTCCATCGCGAACTGCTCCGGGTCGAACTCGCCGGCATTCGGGCCCCAGTAGCGCGGGTCGCGCTGCGCGGCGAGCGTGCCGACGAGGATGACGTCGCCCTTGCGCACGCGGTAGCGGCCGAGCATGCCGTCCTTGAGGCTCCGCCGGATCGTCACCGGCATCGGCGGGTAGATCCGCATCGTCTCCTTGATCACCTGCGTCGTGTACGTGAGCTGCATCAGGTCGTCGTACTGCAGGTCGTAGTCGGGGTCGCCGCCGGTGATCGAGTCGATCTCCGCGATCAGCTTCTCCTCGACGTCCGGCCGGGTCGAGAGCACGTAACAGAGCCAGGCCGCCGTGATCGACGGTCCGTTGAAGCCGTTCGACATGTGCATGAGGATCTGGTCGCGGATCGTCTCCGCGTCGAGCAGCTCGCCCGTTTCCGGATCCGGAGTCGAGACGAGACGGCTGAGCAGATCCGTCTGCCGGCCGAGCGGCTTCGTGTGCATGCGCGCGCGCACGAGCGCTTCCGCCGTCCGGAAGAGCTCGCTGTTCTGCTCGCGGTAGCGCTTCAGCTTCTTTCGGCGCCGCGGCGAGAGCGCGAGGTCGGGGCGCGGGTCGGCGACGCGGGCGATGCTCTCCTTCGTGCTCTCCGGAACGGCTTCCGCGAACGCGTGCGGACACGCGCCCCGCTCGAGCAGACCGAAGTCGTAGCTGCACGCACCGCGGCCGGACACCTCGAGCGTGTACCGCTCCATCCAGGCGCGCGCGTCGATCGGCTCGTCGTCCGGGAGCTCGGCCCAGCGCGCGACGAGCTTCTGGGCCTGTTCCTTCATTCGCGGGAGTTGCGTTCGCTGCTGCTGCGGCGAGTACCACGGCAGCATCACGCGGCGAACGCGCTCGTAGTGCGCGCCGTCGCCGATCACCGAGATGCCCGCCCCGCGCGTGTTCTGCAGCTGCGCGAAGAAATTGATCTCCTCGACCGGCTTGCCGAACTGCTCCTCGTTCCCTGCAACCTCGTCGAGCAGGTCGGGATCCGAGACGACGACGAGCCGCCACTTCTTCGTCGGGACGCCGACGGCGTAGACGTGCCCGAAGCGGCGGTAGTAGTCGAGCTGGGTGTCGTTGTCGTTGAGGATGTCGAAGTTCGCGAAGCGTTCGCCCTTCGGGACGAGCCAGCGGATCGCGTAGGGGATCTCGCGCGGCCGGACCAGCTCGGCGCCGGCCGCGGCCGCTTGGCGCGCGCCGTCGCGGCGCCTCCGTTCCGAGCTGACGGGAGCTGCTCCCACCGCCGCTCTAAACATCGATCATCACTCTATAGAAGACGGAGAAGCGGGTCTAGACTTTCCCTGGGAACGTGGACCCGCTCGACGGGATCGGAGGTCGCGAGCTGCGCGAGGCGCTGCTGCTCGTGCGCGGCTCCTCCGTTCCCGTCACCGCGGACGACGCTGCGAGCGCGCTCGGCGTCCATCGGAGCGTCGCCCGCGGCCGCCTCGAGCGCCTCCTTCGCGCCGGACTGCTCGAGACGTTCTTCACGCGCCGTTCCGGCCGCAGCGGGCCGGGAGCCGGCCGGCCGGCGAAGCTGTACGCGGCCGCGCCGGAGCCGCAGGCTCTCGAGTTCCCGCCTCGCCGCCTGCCGGCGCTCGTGGCACGGCTCCTCGACGAGGTGCCGGCGGAGGGGCGGGAGCAGGCGCTCCGCCGCGCCGGCGAGGACTTCGGGCGTGGCCTCGCACGCGCCGCGCACCTGCGACCGCGGGCACGGCTGGAGGACGGCCTCGAGGTCGTCTGCTCCGCCGTCCGCTCGCTCGGCTTCCACGCGACGCTCGACCGCATCGACGCCGACAGCGCCCTGATCGGCACCCCGACCTGCCCGCTGCGGCCGCTCGTCCTCGAACGTCCGGAGGCGGCGCACATCGACCGCGGCATGTGGGCGGGGCTGGTCGAGCGCGGCTGCCGCGGTGCCCGGGCCGAGGCGATCGAGTGCGAGACCGCTTCGTGCCTCGAGCGCGGCGAGCACTGCTCGGTCGTGATCCGCTTGCGGCGCTGACCTACGAGAGCCGCAGCGTCATCGACTGCATGACGTCCCACGCGATCGCGGGATTGCCCTCGACGAGGCCGCGGAAGTCGAGCGGCGTCAGGCTGTAACAGCGCACGTCGCTCGTCGCCCTGACCGTGGCCGTCCGCTCCGATCCCATCAGCAGCGCGATCTCGCCGAAGTAGTCCCCGGCGTGCAGCGTCGCGCGCCGCTCGCCCTCGACCACGACCTCGACCTCGCCGCTCTCGACGACGAAGAACGCATCGCCGGGCATGCCCTCGACCGTGACCGTCTCGCCCGCGGCGAACGTCTGCTCGCGCATCGCGCCGGCGATCGCCTGCAGCTCGTCAGCACCGAGCTCGGCGAAGAGCGGCACGCGCCGGAGGGCGTCGATTTGCGCGCCGGCCACGCGCGATTGATAGCAGTGCTCGTCCGGTCGCACGCGCAGGCGGCGCGGACCCTCGCTACGGTTCGCAGCGCCTGCCGGCTTCCGGGCGCGGCCCTCGGGGGACGCCCGGGCGCCGGCCCGGCATCGCAGCGGGCCCTGGGGTAGACCGTTCGCAACTTCGTCCGATCGCTCGAGCACTCGTGACCCAAGGCCAACGGATGGCGGCGTTCCTCGGCGCGTTGCTCGCGTTGCTCCTCGGCGCGCTCGACCAGACGGTCGTCTCGACGGCGCTCCCGCGCATCGCGGCCGACCTGAAGGGGTTCTCGCAGCTCTCCTGGGTGGTGACGGCCTACCTGCTCACGTCGACGGCGACCGTCCCGCTGTACGGGAAGCTATCCGACCTCTACGGCCGCAGGGCGCTGTTCGTCGTCTCGATCTCGATCTTCGTCCTCGGCTCCTGCCTCTGCGCGGTCGCGACCGACATCGTGCAGCTCGCCGCGTTCCGCGCCGTCCAGGGTCTCGGGGCCGGCGGGCTGTTCCCGCTCACGATGACGGCGGCGGGCGACCTCTTCTCGCCACGCGAACGCGGCCGCTACCAGGCCTACATCGGCTCCGTCTGGGCGGTTGCCTCGGTCGGCGGGCCGCTGCTCGGCGGGCTCCTGACCGACCAGGTGTCCTGGCGGTGGATCTTCTGGATCAACATCCCGCTCGGCGCGCTCGCGCTCTTCGTCATCTGGACGGAGATGCGCGTCCCGTTCGAGCGCCGCGACCACGCGATCGACTACGTCGGCGCCGCAACGCTGACGACGGCGGTGACGTGCCTGCTGCTCGTCGCCGCCTGGGGCGGATCGACCTATGCCTGGTCGTCGCCGCAGGTACTCGCGGTCGCCGCGGCGAGCCTCGCCTTCTTCGCCGTCTTCGCCGCTTCCGAGCGGCATGCGACGGAGCCGCTGCTTCCGTTCCGTCTCTTCCGGATCCACACCTTCGCGATCGCGAACGCCGCGATCCTCTTCCTGGGCGCGACGCTCTTCTCGGTGCTGATCTACGTGCCGCTCTTCGCGCAGGGCGTCCTCGGCGACTCCGCGACGCACTCCGGCGTGCTGCTGATGCCGCTCAACTTCGCCTGGATCGCCGCCAGCATCTTCGCCGGCCGCTTCATCGCGCGCACCGGTCGCTACCGGCGCTTTCCCCTCGTCGGCAGCTCGATCGCCTTCTGCGGCGTCGTCCTGATCGCGGCTCTGCACGAACGGAGCACCGAGGCGGAGCTGATCGCCGCGACGGTCATCTTCGGCATCGGCATGGGCCTGACCGTGCAGACGTACGTCGTCGCGCTCCAGAACGCGGTCGACCGCGTCGACCTCGGCGTCGCGACCGCGGCCAACCAGTTCTTCCGCTCGATCGGCGGCGCGCTCGCGGTTGCGGCATTCGGGACGGTGCTCGTCTCTCGCCTCGGCGACGAGCTCGCCCACCGTTCGATCCGCGACGTGAATCCGCAGGAGCTCCTCCGCACCCCCGACGCGACCCGGCACTTCGCGCCCTCGGTCGTCGCCGGCGTCCAGGGCGCGCTTGCCCACGCGCTCCATTGGGTCTTCATCGGGGCGCTGCCGCTCGTCGCGATCGCGGTCGGCGCCTCGCTCCTCCTCCGCGGCCTACCGCTGCGGACGGAGAGCTACGTGGAGGTGACGACGGCCGACCGCACGTAGGGGACGTCAGCTCGACGCGTCCGTGAGTCGCGTCGTCTGCTCGGGAGTGAGCGTGATCGCCGGGAAGGCGAGGAGCTCGTCGAGCTGTGCCGGCGTGCGCGCGCTGGCGATCGGCGCGGCCACCGTCGTCTGTGCGCGCAGCCACGCGAGCGCGACGGCGGCCATCGTCGTCGCCCGCTCGGCGGCGACCTGCTCGAGCGCCGCCAGCACCGCCCGCCCGCGCTCGTTCCGGTACTCGAGCGCCTGCGTCGCACGGACGCTGTCGACGGCTCCGTTCGAGTACTTGCCCGTCAGGAACCCGTTCGCGAGCGCGTAGTAGGGCACGCAGCTCAGGCCGGAGCGTGCACACAGGTCCTGGAGCTCGCCCTCGTACTCGCGGCGGTGGACGAGGTTGTAGTGCGGCTGCAGGGCGACGTAGCGGGCGAAGCCCTCGCGCTCACTGACGGCGAGCGCCTCGGCGAGCCGGGGCGCCGAGTAGTTCGAGGCGGCGACGTGGCGTACCTTTCCCTCGCGCACGAGCTGGTCGAACGCCGCCAGCGTCTCTTCGAGCGGCACGGAGGGATCGTCGGCGTGCGCGTAGTAGAGATCGATGTAGTCGGTTCCGAGGCGACGGAGCGACGCCTCGCACGCCTCGCGGATCGTCGACGCGGCGAGGCCGGGGAAGCCGGGCCCCCGCCCCACTTTCGTCGCGACCACGATCTGGTCGCGGTTTCGTCGCGCCGCGAGCCAGCGGCCGATGATCGTCTCCGACTCGCCGCCCGAGCAGCCCTCGGCCCACATCGGGTACTGATCGGCGGTGTCGACGAAGTTCCCGCCGGCCCGGGCGTACGCGTCCAGGATCTCGAAGGAGGTTCGTTCGTCGGCCGTCCAGCCGAACACGTTGCCGCCGAGACAGAGGTCGAAGACGGCGAGGTCGGTCGAGTCGATCTGTCTCATCGCGCCGCTCAGTTCAGCCGCAGCTCGGCGGACGAGTCGTACCACTCGAGCGGATCCTCGTCCGTCGGCACCCAGACCGACTGCGTCTCGGTGAACATCTCGACGGCGTCGAACCCGTTCTCGCGTCCGTAGCCGGAGAGGCCGAAGCCGCCCCAGGGCGAGGCCGGGTCGATCCGGTGGTAGTCGTTGATCCAGACGATGCCCGCGCGAAGCGCGGCGGCGACGCGATGCGCGCGGCTGACGTCGCTCGTCCACACCGCCGAGCCGAGGCCGAAGCGGGTGCCGTTCGCGATCTCGATCGCCTCGGCTTCGGTCGAGAAGGTCAGCAGCGTCACGACCGGCCCGAAGATCTCCTCCTGCGCGACCGGCGAGGACGGGTCGTCCGTCCGGATCAGCGTCGGCCGGTAGAAGCCCTCCGGCGCGAGGTGGTCGGGGAGGTCGTGCGGGACGACGCCGCCCGCGACGAGCTCGGCCCCGTCGCTCACCGCCTCGCGCACGACCCGTGCGACGCGGTCGCGCGCCGCCGGCGTGATCAGCGGCCCCAGCTGCGTCTCCGCACTCGTCGGATCGCCGACGCGGAGGCGCTCGACCCGCTCCGCCATCAAGCGCGAGAACTCGTCGGCGATCGACTCGTGGACCAGCGCGCGTGCCCCGCAGACGCAGGTCTGCCCCTGGCCGACGAAGGCCGACCACACCGCGCCTCGCACCGAGCGCCCGAGGTCGGCGTCGGCGAAGACGACGTTCGCAGCCTTGCCACCGAGCTCGAAGCCGAGGCGCTTCAGGCTCGGCGCGGCGGCGGTCGCGATCGCCACCGCGGTCGGCGTCGACCCGGTCAGATCGACGCGGTCGACCTGCGGGTGGGTGACGAGCGCCGCGCCCGTCGCCGGACCGCCGGTGACGATGTTGAGGACGCCGGGCGGGATCCCGACCTCGAGCGCGAGCCGGCCGAGCTCGAGCACCGAGAGCGGCGCGAGCTCGGACGGCTTCAGGACGACGGTGTTGCCGCAGGCGAGCGCCGGCGCGACCTTCTTGCTCGCGATCAGGAGCGGGTGGTTCCACGGCGTCAGCGCCGCGCACACGCCGACCGGCACCCGCCGCGTGTAGTTCAGGTAGGCGCCGGCGACGGGGATCGTCGCGCCCTCGATCTTGTCCGCGAGGCCGCCGAAGTAGCGGTACCAGCGGGCGACGATCAGCGACTGGGCCGTCGTCTCCCGCAGCGGCCGTCCGTTGTCGCTCGTCTCGAGGGCGGCGATGTGCCTGCGCTCGGATTCGAGCCGGTCGGCGAGCCGCATCAGCAGCCGGCCGCGCTCGGAGGCGGCGAGCGAGCTCCAGGCCGGGAAGGCCTCTCGTGCTGCCGCGACGGCGCGGTCGACCTCGTCGGGCGACGCGTCCGGGATCGACGCGAGCGGCGCCTGCGTGGCGGGATTCCGGGTCGCGATCGAGCCGTTGCTCCCCTCGACCCAGGTCCCGCCGACGAGCATCGCGCGCGTCTCCACAGCAGGCCGATGATAGGCGGGACCGCTCGGCGCGACGAGGGCTACTCGACGTAGAAGAGGCTGCCGCCGAGGAGCTTGCCGTACTTGGAGGCGGCGCGGGGGCCGTAGCCCGGCCAGACGTACCAGCGGTAGCGGCCCTTCTTCAGCGTGTGCTTGACGCCGTTGTATGTCCAAGCGCGCGTGAGCGGAAGCTTCGCGTCGACAGGCCACACGCTCAGGACCTTGTGACCCTCGAAGAAGATCTGCACGTTGTAGTACGACGTGCCGGCGAGCTTCGACCACGCGAGGAGCGGTGGCGCCTTGAGCGTCGCCCCTGACGCCGGCCTGAGGAGCGCGCGCGGGACGGCGACGCGGCGCGCACTCACCGTGTTCCCGGCGGCGTCGGTAGCGGTGACGATGTAGCGATACGTCGCGCCGTTAGTCAGCTTCGAGTCCGTGAAGCTGCGGCCGTCGCCCTTGTAGACGAGCTTCTCGGTGCTCCCCTTCTGGTCGGATACGCGCTCGACTGTCACCGAAGCCGTGTCGGCCGAGGCGGTCCAGCGCAGCGTGGTGCTCGCGTTGCCGGCCGTCGCGGTCAGGGCGCTCAACTTCGGCGGCGTCGCGTCGTACTTGAACGAGACCGGCTGCGAGGCAGAGTTGCCGGCGGCATCCGTGCACGTCCCGGTCAGCGACGCGGTCGCGTCGGCGGCACCGCTGTACGTGCCGCCCGTGCAGGAGGCGATCCCGGAGGTCGCGTCGCTGCCGCTCACCTTCAACGCGACCGGATGGTTGTACCAGCCGTTCGCGTCGGGCGGCCGGGCGAGGACGGCGGTGACGGTCGGCGGCGTCGAGTCGTACTGGAGCGAGATCGAGGCGCCGGCCGAGTTTCCCGCCTTGTCCGAGCAACTGCCGGTGATGCTCGTGCCGCTCGTGTCCGGCCCGTTGTACGTGGTCGACGTGCAGGAGTCGATTCCCGCCGTCGCATCGGAGCCGCCGAACGCGATTGCGACGGCGTGGTTGTACCAGCCGTTCGCGTCGGGGCTACGCGCCGGCGACGCGCCGACGCTCGGCGGCGTCGCGTCGTACTTGATCGTCAGCGAGAACGCGTCGCTGACGTTGCCGGCCACGTCGCGGCAGGTTCCGCTCACGCTCGCAGCGCTGCTGTCGGGACCGTTGTAGACGACGCGCTGACACGACGCGATCCCCGACGTCGAGTCGGTCCCCGCAAACGCGACCGTCACCGGGGCGCCGTACCAGCCGCTCGCGTTCGGCTGCCGGTCGGGTGTCGCCGCAGTCACCGTGGGCTTGTCCTTGTCGATCTTGAACTGCAGATGGAAGTTGACCGTCGAGATTCCGTCGGTGGCGGTGCAATCGAGGCTGTCGCTGCTCGAGCGGAACGTCTTCACGCTTGGGCAGGTCGTATCGGTCGCGCCGGCGGGCGGCGGGATCGTCACCGTGACGTCGCTGAGGTACCAGCCGTTGTCGCCGGCCGTGCCCGAGGTGACGGTGTACGTGATCACCGGGCCGGCGGCCGACGCGCCCCCGGCAACGGTCAGCAGCGCCGCGAGGGCGGCGCCGAGCACGAGGATCCGGGCCGACGGCACCGCTCACACCTCGATCCGCTCGCGGTGCAGCCGGTAGGCGAGGCCGACGAGGCCGCCGCTGGCGAGCACGAGCACGAGCAGCGCGAGCGCCGCCGGCAGGAGTTGGCCGTACTCGCTCGCGGGCGCCGCGAGCGTCGCGACGCGAGCGACGGCGGCGACCGGCACAGCGGGAGCGAGCGCGGCGCCGGGCGAGGCGGAAGCGCGGCCCGTGCCGAGCGCGAGCAGCCGCGGTTCCGGCGGTCGAGCGGGCCGGTGTTGCGGCCGGCGCGCGCCGGCGGTGTGCTGCCTCGCCGGCGCGACAGCCACGCGCCGTGCCGGAGCACTCGGTGGCGAGGTCGGCGGCGCGATCGGCACCGTCCCGGACGACCGGGGCGGCGGAAGCTCCACGCGCACCGCGCGTGCGTGCGCCGGCCGGGGCGCGAGCGCGGGCGCGCCCGCGACGACGTGCGCGGCTCCGACCCCGGCCGCAGAGAACGCGTCCGGCTGCAGCCCGCCCGGGGCGAGGGAGCGGGGCGGGCTCGGGTCAGGCTCGAGCGTCCGCGCGCCGAACGCAGCCGAGGTGAGCGAGCCGACGACGAGCGCTGCCGTCAGCGCAGCGCCGAGCGCACCCCCGTGACCCCTCCGCCGCAGCGACTGTCGCCATCGACGATCGCCCACTGAAAACCCCGCATTTTGCTGAGATCGAGAAGTCTCTACGTCCGGCCTCCGCCTTGTCAACCACTCTTCCGAGGGGTGGTGCGGCCGGCTCCGACGGAGCCGGCCGCACCTTCTTGCTCCTACGCCTGCAGCTCCCGCGCGAGCTGGTCGGCGTAATCGCGGTTCTCCCCATTCGCCTCCGACCCGGCGTCGTTGCCCTGCATCGAGCTACCGGCGTTGCCGGAGCTCCACACGGACGTCGGGCCGTTCGCGTTTCCCGGCTTCAGCTGGAACGCGTTCGAGAGCGCGAACGCCGCCTGCGCGCTCGAGGCCGACTGACCGAGGGCCTGGATGAGCACGTTGCCTGCGCACCCGCAGCCGCCGGAGCCGTGTTGCGTCTGGCTTCCGGTCTGGTCGGTGTCGTTCCAGTTCCTTGCCGACGCGTCCGAGGACGCGTCGTTCGCCTGCTTCACCGAGCCGCCGTTCCCGGTGCTGTACACCCTGGTCGGGCCGTTGTGGTTGCTCGGATCTACCTGCGACGCGGCCGACAGGCCGACGGCGAGCTGCCCGTTCCTGGCCTGCTGACCGAGTGCCTGGATCCCGACGCCCGGCCGGCCGGACTGGTCCTGATCACCGGACTGGTCGGTGTCGTTCCAGTTGCGAGCCGACGCGGTCGAGTCGGCGGAGT
The DNA here is from genome assembly GCA_035651195.1 of Gaiellaceae bacterium. Classification (GTDB taxonomy): domain Bacteria; phylum Actinomycetota; class Thermoleophilia; order Gaiellales; family Gaiellaceae; genus PALSA-600. Next base: position 31,839 of record DASRGD010000026.1, read on the forward strand.
TCGACTGCGAGACCGAGCCGTCGTCGCCGCTGCTCCAGACGCGAACCGGCTGGTTCGAGTTGCCGCTCGAGCTGCAGCCGCACTCCGACTTGCCGAACTTCTGGAGCGCCGCCGACGCGGCGAACGCGGCCTGCTCGTTGTCGGCCTCCTGTCCCAGCACCTGGACGCCGGCGCCGCCGCCGCAGCCACACGTACCGCGGCTGCTCGGATCGGACTGATCGGCGTCCTGGTCGGTCCTGTTGCCGTTCGACGCACTCGCGCTCGACGTCGCCGAGTTCGACTGCGTGACGTTTCCGCCGTTGCCGGGGCTGCCGACGCGGACGGGGCTGTTCTCGTTCTTCGCACCCTCCTGCTTCGCAACGGAGAGCGCACCTGCAACCTGCTTGTTCCAGCTCGACTGATCGGATACCTGGATCGACGGGCCGCCGCTCTGGCAGCCGCAGCCGCCGCCCGACTGATCCTGGTCAGCTCGCTGATCGGTCGAGTTGTGGTTCGTCGCCGACGCATTGGACGAGACCGCGTTCGTCTGCGAGACCGGGCCGTCGTTGCCGGAGCTGAGAACGCGAACGGAGATGTTCGTGTTCGTCGGATGCTCCTGCACCGCCGACGACGCCGCTCCTGCGACTTGCTCGTTCCCGGCCTTCTGGTCGGCCGTCTGGATCCCCGACCCGGTCCCGGCCTGGCTCTGGCCGAGCGCCTGATCGGTGCCGTTCGAATTGCCCGCAGCTGCGGTCGAGTCCGCGGCGTTCGCCAGCTGCGGCGGCGCCGCGGTCGGAGCAGCCGCGGGGTCGGCGGCGGGCGTCGCGGCCGCGGTGCTACCGCACCCGCAGCTGACGCCACCCCGGTCCTGGTCGGCCGACTGGTCGGTGGAGTTGTGGTTCGACGAGGTCGCGGTCGAGCTCGCGTCGTTCGCCTGGCTCACCGAACCACCGTTGCCCGGACCGAGCACACGCACCGGAGCGTTCGTGTTCTGCGCTCCGTGCTGCGACGCACTCGAGAGTGCAGCCGCCAGCTGCGCGTTTCCAGCCGACTGATTGCCGATCTGGATCCCGCCCCCGCCGGCCTGGCTCTGACTCGAGTCCTGGTCGGTCGAGTTCGAGTTGGCGGCCGACGCGTCCGAGGACGCGGAGTTCGTCTGCGTGACGGACCCGTCGTTCCCCGGGCTGAGCACCCGAACGGAGATGTTCGTGTTGCTCGGGTTGGTCTGCGTCGCCTCGGAGGCTGCCGCGGCCTGCTGAGCACCGGTTGCGCTCTGGCCCGCCGTCTGCACCCCAGGGGATGCATCGGCGAGGGCCGTCGTCGCGCCCAGTGCCAGCAGGAGCGTCAGCGCCCCGAGGACGAACGCGACGAAGCGTTTCTTCATCACGTCTCCTCTTGTTGACGTTCGCCGGCGTCGCGGCGCCGGCGCTTGGGGCACGACGCGCCGCGGCTAGCCCGGTCGTTCGGGTCGGCCCGCGCGCAGCCCGCGCGGGCGGCGCTCGACCTCGACCCAGAGCCATTGGGCGAGGCCGGCGGCGAGGAAAAGGAGGAAGCTCGAGAGCGCGTCGCCGTTCTGGAGCGCGCTCGAACGGTGACCGCCGCCGACGGGCGCGAAGTCGAGCCCGGCGTCGATGAAGACGGGCGGCGGCGCCGGCAGGCGGTTCTTCGCGGCGCCCGGCTGCAGCATCGGCGGCGGCGGGACGCCGCCGGTTACAGCCCCGCTCGAGCGGCTCGAGACGCTCGCCTGGCTCGGCGGCGACGGGAGCGGTCGTCGCGCCGGCTGCAGAGTCTCCGCCCCCGCGGCTCGACCTGCGCGCCGCCGCAGCGGCACGGGCGAGTAGATGCCCGGCGGACGCGCGACCGCGCGCCGCGGACGCGGTATCACGGTGGTATCAACGGCCGCCGTGGGCGCGGCGGGGGCCGCGGCGACGGGCGGCACGGCGGCGGTCGGAGCGAGCTCGGCGGCGGGCGCCGAGGAGACGACCGGCTCGGCGGGCGGCACCGTTGCCGCGCTTGGCGCGACGTCCTGCGCCGCCGGCTCGACGGCCGACGGCGCGGGCGGCACGACCGCCGGGGGCGAGGCGGCCGGCGACAGCGGCGTCGCTGCGCCGCCCGCAGCCGCCTGCGCGAGGCTCGCCGTCTGCTGGACGAACGTGACGACGTCGGCGACGGACGCGATCGCATTCGTCTGGTCGACGCCCCCGTCGTCGCCGGGACTGAAGACCCGGATCGAGAGGTTCGAGTTGCAGCTCGAGCAGCCGAGCACGCTCGCCCCCGCGGCGCTGCTCGCGCCGCAGCCCCAGCGCCAGTTCCAGACCCACGCGGGCGCGTCGGGCGCGGTCGACGCGGCGGGTCCTGGATCGTCGTCGGAGCAGTTCCAGCTCCAGTTCCATGTCCATGTTTTCGGCGAAATCTGCGTCTGGTTCTGAGCCGATGTCAACGACGGAGAAGCGGGCGCCGCAGGCGTGGATCCCTTCTCAGTGGCCGGGAGAGCTGAGGTATTGTCACCGGAAATAGTACTGCCGGAATTTGGCGACTGATATCGCGGCTGATCCGTCGTTACCGCCGGGTCGGGCGCCGGCGTCGGGTCGGCCGGCGGCGGGGCGGCGGTCGCCGGTGCGGACGGAGCCGGCGCGGCCGGCTGGGCGGGTTGCGCGGCCGCGCTCGGCTGAGCTGCTCCGTCCGCAGCTTGCCCGCCCGCGGACGTAGCCGCGAGGGCGGGCGCCGGCGTCGTCTGCGGCTGTCCCGCGGGGCCGGCCGGAGCCGGCAAGACCTCCGCTGGGACGGCCGCGACCGCCGGATCGGGGGCCGGAACCGCCGATACCACCGCGGATACCGCCGGTGATACCGCATCCGGCGCCGGGTCGGGCGAGGCGTCGCCGGCCGGCTCGCCGTCGACGGCGTCGACGACCGGGGGGGCCTCCGCAGGCACGGCGGCCGCGGCGGCGTCCGGCGCCGGCGGCAGCGAGACACCGGCGGCGACTGCGTCCAGCCCCTCGAGCGCGGCCTGCGGGTCGGGACCCGCCGGCAGCGGCGACGCGTCGGCGAGCCCGCGGCTCGGCACGGCGAGGGCGACGGCCAGCGCCGCCGCGGCGAGCGGCGCGATTCGAGTCGCGAATCGCGCCGAAGTTCGCCCGAACATCCCCGCCCCTCTCGTACGCACCAGAAGAGAAATACCCACGTCGACATCTGCACATACGGAGCGATTGCAACCGCGAAGAGGATCCGATAACTTTGTGAGAAGTGGGTCGAAATCGCCTACTCGCTCATCGAGAGCCGATTTCTGCGCGGCCGGTCGCGCCCGCGGCGACGCGGAGCGAGGTGATCGAGAGCTACCTGCCGCTCGTCCGCCGGATCGCGCGGCATTTCTCGAACCGAGGCGAGCAGGCGGAGGACCTCGTCCAGGTCGGGACGCTCGCGATGATCCGTGCCGTCGACCGCTGCGACCCCGGGCGTGTCGGCCAGCTGACGGCATACGTCTCGCGCTGCGTCGACGGCGAGCTCCGCCGCCACCTGCGCGACCACGCCGGCGTCGTTCGTATCCCGCGCCGGCTCCAGCAGCCGGGCGGGGGCGCCGAGGCACCGCCTCGCGTTCGGCCCGCCACGGTTCCGCTCGATGCGGCCGACGGCGCGGTCGACGTCGTCCAGGTCGACGAGGTCATCGTCGCGCGCGCACTCGTCTCGGCGGCGGCAGGGTCGCTCGACAGCCGTGAGCGGCGCGTCGTCGCCCTCCGCTACTTCCTCGACCTGAGCCAGCAGGAGATCGGCGACGACGTCGGGCTCTCGCAGGTGCACGTCTCGCGGCTGCTGCGGCGCGCGATCGAGAAGATGCGCGCGCGGCTCGAGCCCGACGGCGGTCGGCCGCCGACGTAAGCGCGTGCCGAGGACGGCGCTACGCTCTGTTGCAGTGACTCGGCGCGCGAGCTACAGCGGCCGCCTCTTGCTCCGGATGCCTCGAACACTGCACGAGGAGCTCGCGCAGGCCGCGGAGCGGCAGGGGACGAGCCTGAACCAGCTGATCGTCGCGCTGCTCGCACGCTCGGTCGGGAGCCCGAGCCCCGAAGTCGGAGCCAAGCAGCCGCTCGCGGTCGCCGAGCGCGGCGGCATGGACGGCTCGCGCGGGCTGAGGCTGGCGCTGCTCGTCAACCTCGGCGTCGTCGGGCTGGCCGCGGCGGTCGCGATCACGTTGCTGATCGTCGCATGGCGCGGCGGCTTCTAGCGCCCGACTAGCCCGCTCGCCCGGTCCGGCGGCCGATGCGGGCGCCGCTGACGAACAGGCGGCCGTCGGAGCGTTCCACGTGCAGCGGCGTCGCGAAGCATTCGCTGAACGTCGCGTCGATCGCGACGTCGGCGACCGCGCCCGCGGCGACGACCGCGCCGTTCCGGATCAGCAGCAGGTGGGTCGTCGTCGACGGCAGCTCCTCGACGTAGTGCGTCACCGTCACCGTCGTCAGCCCGCGGCGCTCGCGCGCGACGTCGTCGAGCGCGCGGAGGAGCATCTCGCGGCCGCCGACGTCGAGGCCCGCGGCCGGCTCGTCGAGGACGAGCAGCGGCGCCTCGGGCATCAGCGCCCGCGCCAGCAGCACGCGCGCGCGCTCTCCCTCGGAGCAGCTCGCGAACGCTCGCGGCGCGAGCTCGAGCGCGCCGACGAGGCCGAGCAGACGCCGCGCCCGCTCGAGCTCGCCCGGCTCCGGGTCGCGCGCGACGAGAATCGTGCCGGTGCTGCCCGAGAGGACGACGTCGAGCACGCACTGCTCCGGGTAGACCCGCCGGCCGATCGCCGGCTCGACGACGCCGATCCGCCGCCTGAGCTCGGGCAACGAGACCCTGCCGAGGCGGCCGCCGAGGATCGTCGCGCGTCCGCGGCTCGGCCGGAGCTGCGCCGACGCCACCCTGAGCAGGGTGCTCTTTCCCGACCCGTTGGGGCCGATCACGCCCCAGTGCTCGGCACGCTCGACGCGCCAGTCGACGCCGTCGACGACGGCGCGCCGGACGCCGTTCGCCGAGCGCCAGACCGACACGCCCTCGAGCAGGACGACGGGGTCGGTCACGGTGCGACGCGGAGAACCGTGCGGCCGACGATGCGTCCGCCGACGAGGTCGTCGTACGCGGCGTTCACCTCGGCGAGCGGCCGGACGACGTCGACGACCGGCTCGACGAGACCGAGGCGCACGAGCTCCACCGCTCGCTCGAGCTCGCCGCGGGTGACGTAGCGGGAGCCGACGACCTCGACCTCGTCGAGCACGAGCCGCGGCGTCGCGAGCTCGAGCTCCGTCTCGAGCGCGTAGCCGACAGCCACGATGCGGCCGCCCTTGCGGACAAGCTCGGTTGCCTGCCGGTAGGCGGCGGCGGCGCCGGCGGTGACGACGACGGCATCGAACCCCTCGTCGGCGACCGGCGCGAGCTGTGTCTCAGCCGGGTCGAACCCGGCGGCGTCGAACGCGCGCAGCCCGAGGCCGCCCGCGACCGCGCGCGCGCGCTCGGACAGGTCGAGCCCGACCGCCGCCGAGCCGCTCGCGGCCGCGACCTGCAGCGCGTGGATGCCGACGCCGCCGAGCCCGATCACGGCCACGGTCGAGCCGGGTCGCGCGCCCGCGCGGGTCACGACGGCCCGGTATGCGGTGCCGAGCGCGCAGGTCATCGGCGCCGCCGTCACCGAGTCGACGCCGGCAGGGACGCGGAGCAGCCGCTCGACGGGGACGACGAGCCGCTCCTGGAAGCCGCCGGGATCCGTGAACCCGAGCCACCCCTGCAGATCGCGACAGAGCTGCTCGTCGCCCGCCCGGCAGCGTCGACAGCGTCCGCACGGCCAGTAGTGGTAGACGATCACGTGCTCGCCCGGCTCGAGCAGACCCTGCGGCTGCGTCGCGAGGACGCGGCCGCAGATCTCGTGGCCGGGGACGTGCGGCAGCGCCAGCGTCGCGCTGAACGGCATCTGGCCGCGCGACGTCTTGACGTCGCTGAAGCAGACACCGCACGTCAGCACCTCGATCAGCGCCGTGCCCGGGCGCAGCTCGGGCTCCGGCACGTCGACCTCGACGAGCGGGTCGCCGTACCCGACGACCGCCATCGCCTTCACGGCGACGGGTGCGGCTTCGCGCTGCCTCCCGCGTGCGCGTCCGGCATGACCACCGTCACCGCCCGCGAGACGCCCTCTGCGGCGTTGACGTACCGGTGCGGGAGCGAGGACGGAAACTGCATGCTGTCGCCGGGCTCGAGCAGGTACTCCTCGAAGCCGACGTGGATCCGGAACGCTCCTTCGAGCACGAGCAGCATCTCGATCCCCGGATGGCGGTAGAGCTCGGCGCTCGACTCGGCGCCGGGCGCGTAGACGAGCTCCAGGAACTCGAGCGCCTCGAGCGGCGCGGGCGTCAAACGCTCCCAGCGGATCCCGCCCTGGATGTCGATCGTCGGGCGCTTCTCCCGCCGGACGACGTAGAGATCCTCGCGCAGGGGGCGCTCGCCCGCCGTCTCGCGCGCCGCGACCCGCAGGCCTTCGGCCTTCGCTCCCGCGCGCACGCCGTCGTCGCCGCCGCTCTCGAACAGCGCGTCGATGTCGACGCCGAGCGCGGTCACGAGCGCGAACAGGGTCGCGACCGACGGCAGCGTCTGGCCGCGCTCGATCTGGCTGACCATGCTCGGCGAGATGCCGACCTCGCGGGCGAGGCTCGACATGCTCATCCCGAGCGCGCGCCGGCGCTCGGCGAGCGCGAGGCGCATCGCCGCGAACCGCCGCTCGGCGAGATCGTCGAACCGAGCTCCCGACGAGCTCTCGACTGCGCCGGCGTCGCCGGCGGACTGCTCCCTCGCAGGGGTCGCCGAACCTACCTCTGCCATTTCAGTATCGGTACCACATTGAAAGTGACGCTCGCAAGGACCCGCGCCACGACGCCACTGCTTGAAGCGACAATACCGGCCGTCTACACTCGCCACGTCCGCACGGCAGGCAAAAAGGGGGCCACATTGGCACTGATCGAGCGCGATCGGCACGAGCTGACGGAGACCGGCAAGGGTCTCGACCTGTCGTTCCTCCAGAAGCCGCACGAGCACGACCCGCGGCGCGTCTTCAGCACGACCGCCACCGACTGGCAGGCCCGCGTCGACTTCGACCGACTGCGCCGCGACCGCCTGGAGCGTGCACGCCAGCAGATGGAGAAGCGCGACCTCGGCGCGCTCGTCTGCTTCGTCGGCGAGAACGTCCGCTACATCACCAGCGTCTTCCAGGGGAACTGGAAGAACAACATCTTCATCCGCTACTGCGTGCTGCCGCGCGGCGGCGATCCCGTCCTGTTCGAGACGGCCGGCTCCGATCTCGAGTGCGCGAAGATCGACGCGCCGTGGCTGAACGGCCGCATCCGGCCGGCGATCACGTGGAAGTGGTCGGAGACGGCCGAGCAGTTCATGGCCGACAAGATGGCGGCGTCGATCGTCGACGTGCTCAAGGAGCACGGCGTCGAGAAGGAGCCGATCGGGATCGACATCTACGACCCGTCGGCGGCGGCGGCGTTCGAGCGCGCCGGGCTCAACACGGTGAGCGCGTGGCCGGCGATGTCGGCGGCGCGCGTGGTCAAGACACCGGACGAGCTCGAGTGCCTGAAGATCTCGTCGGCGATCGGCGACACCTCGTTCTGGAAGATCGAGCACGAGTGGCTGAAGCCGGGCGTCCGCGAGAGCGAGATCACGGCGAAGGTCAACGAGTACCTCTACACCCAGGGCTTCGACTTCGTCTACGACATCATCGTCGCCTCCGGCGGCAACACGAGCCCGTACCGCCGCTGGCACACCGACAAGGTGATCCGCGAGGGCGACCTCGTCATCGTCGACCAGAACGCGGTCGGCCCGGGCGGCTACTTCGTCGACTTCGTGCGCTGCTTCAAGGTCGGCGGCCGCTGGACGGCGAAGGAGAAGGATCTGTACAAGGAGTGCTACGAGTCGATGTACGCGGCGATCGAGATGATGAAGGCCGGGAACACGACCGCGGACGTCGCCGCCAAGCTGCCGAAGTACGCCGACGACGAGTTCGGGACGGTGACCCTCCAGCAATTCGCGCACTCGATCGGCCTCTCGCTCTACGAGGGGATGTGGATCTCGCGCGCGTACTCGCTCGACTACCCGGTCGAGCTCGAGGAGAACATGTACTTCGCGGCGGAGACGTTCGCCGGGCACCCGGGCCTCGAGCAGACGGTGCGCTTGGAGGAGAACCTGCTCGTGACCAAGGACGGGCCGGTCGTCTTCACCAAGCACCCGTTCGCCGAGGAGGCGCTCGCGTAGGACAGCGGGTGCGGGTCGTCGTCACCGACCACGTCTTCGCCGATCTCGACATCGAGCGCGCCGCAGTCGCGGAGCTGGGCGGGGAGTTGGTCCTCGCCCCCTCCACGGACGAGGCGACGCTCGTCGAGGAGGCGTCGCACGCCGACGCGCTGCTCGTCTGCTACGCGCCGGTCGGCGCGCGCGTCGTCGAGGCTGCCGCCGCCAACGACTGCAAGGTGATCGCGCGCTACGGGATCGGGGTCGACAACGTCGACGTCGCCGCGGCCACGCAGGCGGGGATCCGCGTCACGAACGTCCCCGACTACTGCGTCGAGGAGGTCGCCGACCACGCGATGGCGCTCCTGCTCGCGTGCGCGCGGCAGCTCCGGCCGGGGATCGACAGCGTCCGCGCCGGCGGCTGGGAGCTGCCGCGCGGTCGGATCCACCGGATCGCCGGACGTCGCCTGGCGCTCCTCGGCGTCGGTCGGATCGGTCGCAAGGTGCTCGAGCGGGCGCTGGCGTTCGGCCTCGAAGTCGTCGGCTACGACCCCTACCTGAGCGGTCCCGTGCCCGGGCTCGTGCGCGAGGAGACGCCGGCCGCCGCGGTCGCGGACGCCGACTTCGTCTCGCTGCACGTCCCGCTCACCGAGGAGACGCGCCACCTGATCGGCGAGCCGCTGATCGGCGCGATGCGGAAAGCGCCGTACGTCGTCAACACCTCCCGCGGCGGTCTCGTCGACACCGCGGCGGCGCTCCGGGCGCTCGACCGCGGCGCGCTCGCCGGTCTCGCGCTCGACGTGACGGAGGAGGAGCCGCTCCCGGCCGACAGCCCGTTGCGGAACCACCCGAAGGTGATCGTCACCCCGCACATGGCGTTCTACTCCGTCGAGGCCGAGCGCGAGCTCCAACGGCGCGCGGTCGAGGAAGTGGTGCGCGCGCTCCGAGGCGAGCCGGCCGTCTCGGCGGTGAACTGATCTCGCCCTGCTCTCGCTGCGACGAAAGGATGAAACCGTGAACGAACCTTGGAAGACCCACGACTACTTCGTGAGCTCCTGGAACTACCAGGCGGAAGTCACCGCCGAGTTCACGCCGCCGCCGCGCATCGCGGTCCACGACGTGACGCTTCGCGACGGCGAGCAGCAGGCCGGGGTCGAGTTCACCGCCGACGAGAAGGTACGGATCGCGGAGGCGCTCGCCGACGCCGGCGTCGACCGCATCGAGGCCGGCCTGCCCGCCGTGTCGCCGTCGGACGCGCAGGCGGTGAAGCGGATCGCCGCCGCGGGGCTGCCCGCCCGTGTGTTCGCGTTCGCCCGCTGCATGGTCAGCGACGTCGAGGCGGCGCTCGAAGCCGGCGCCGAGGGGATCGTGATGGAGATCCCGTCGAGCCGCCACATCATCGAGCTCGCGTACCGCTGGCCGTACGAGCGCGCGATCGAGGCGACGGTCACCTCGACGCGGTTCGCGCACGAGCACGGGCTGGAAGTGATCTTCTTCCCGATCGACTCGACGCGGGCGTCGATCGTCGAGTTCCTCGACCTGATCCAGACGATCGAGCGCGACGGACACATGGACGGGCTCGTCCTGGTCGACACGTTCGGGGTTCTCTCCCCGCCCGCCGCCGCCTTCATGACGCGAAAGGTGATGGAGCGGATCGCGAAGCCGCTCGAGACCCACTTCCACATGGACTTCGGCCTCGGCGTCGCGAACACCGTCACCGCCGTCTCGCAGGGCGTCGGCACCGTCCAGGTCTCCGTCAGCGGCGTCGGCGAGCGCTCCGGCAACGTGCCGCTCGAGGACACGGTGCTGGCGCTGAAGCTCCTCTACGGGATCGAGAGCAACGTCGACACGACGAGGCTGTACGGGCTCTCGAAGCTCGTCCGCGAGCTTGCGGGCGTGCCGGTGCCGCCGAACCGCGGCATCGTCGGCGACCGGATCTTCCACGTCGAGTCCGGGATCATCGCCTCCTGGGTGAAGAACGTCGGCTCCGAGCACCTGACCGAGGCCTTCCCCTTCCGGCCCGAGCTCGTCGGCCAGGGCCCGCCCGAGATCGTGCTCGGCAAGGGCAGCGGCCTCGACTCGGTGCTGATCTGGCTCGACAAGGTCGGCCTCGGCCCGGCGGACGACGAGCAGGCGATGGAGATCCTGACGCGGGTGAAGGCGAAGTCGCTCGAGAAGAAGGGACTGCTGACGCCGGACGAGTTCCACGCGATCGCCGACGACGTGCTCGCGTCGACGGCCGTTGCCGGCACGTGACGACCGGCGCCGCCGTCTACCCCGACCTCGAGGGCAAGGTCGCCCTCGTCACCGGCGGCTCGAAGGGGATCGGCGCCGCGACGTGCCGCGCGCTCGTGCGGAACGGCGCGCGCGTCGCGGTCAACGGGCGCTCTCGCGAAGGCGTCGACGCGCTCGTCGCGGAGCTCGGCGGCGACGCGCTCGCGGTCGCGGGCGACTGCACGAGCGAGAGCGACGTCGCCGCGATCCGGGCGCTCGTCGAGGGCGAGCTCGGCGAGGTGGAGCTGCTCGTCCCGTTCGCGGGCGGATTCGAGTCGTTCACGCCCGTCGTCGAGCTGACGCTCGCGGAGTGGCGCGAGGTGATCGAGGCGAACCTCACGTCGACGTTCCTGACCGTGCGCGAGTTCCTGCCCGCGATGATCGGCGCGCGGCGCGGCGCGATCGTGACCATGTCCTCGATCTCCGGCCGCTTCCTCGACAAGCCGACGCAGGCGGCATACGCCGCGTCGAAGGCCGGCGTCGCGATGTTCACCCGGCACCTCGCGCTCGAGGTCGGCCGGTACGGCGTCCGCGCGAACTGCGTCGCGCCCGGGACGACGATGTCCGAGCGGATCGAGCGCGTGATGACCCCGGAGGCGATCGAGCGGACGGCTGCGATGTCGCCGCTCGGGCGAATGGGCGAGCCCGACGACGTCGCCAGCGCGACGCTGTTCCTGCTCTCGGACGCGTCCTCGTGGGTCACGGGCGTCACGCTCGACGTCGCCGGCGGCCGCGTCATGCTCTGAAGCGTTGCTTCAAGCGATAGGGTGACCGAGTGAGCACCGTCGCGAGCAACCGCAGCGCGCGCGCGCTCTGGTTCGCCGCCGCGCGGCAGGCGGAGCTGCGCGAGGACCCGGTACCCGAGCCGGTCGGGAACCAGGCGACCGTGCGCGCGCTCGCGTCGCTCGTCAGCGCCGGCACCGAGATGCTGATCTACCGCGGCGAGGGCGCGCAGGGCGACGACCTCGGCCTCGAGACCTGCGTCGGCAGCTTCTCGTTCCCGGTCAAGTACGCCTACCAGGTGGTCGGCGAGGTCGTCGCGGCCGGCGACGAGGCGCGCTACGGCGTCGGCGAGCGCGTCTTCTGCCGGCACCCACACCAGGAGCTCTTCACGATGCGCAGCGACAACTGGCTGATGGCGCGTGTCCCCGACGGGCTCGAGCCCGAGCGCGCGGTCTTCGTCAACCTGCTCGAGGTCGCGCTCAACTGCATGCTCGACGTGCCCGTGCGCGTCGGCGACGTCGCGGTCGTCTACGGCCAGGGCGTCGTCGGCAGCCTCGCCGCCCAGCTGGCGCGGCGGACGGCGGGCAGGTTGATCGTGGTCGACCCGTTCGCGGTCCGGCGCGAGACGGCGCTCGCCTGGGGCGCCGACGCCGCGGTCGACCCGGCGGAGGCGCAGGCGGCGGTCGACGAGCTCTCGGACGGCCGCGGGGCCGATGTCGCGATCGAGGCGAGCGGCTCGCCGGCCGCGCTCCAGAGCGCGATCGCCGTCACGGGTCAGGAGGGAACGATCGCGGCCGTCTCGTTCTTCGGGACGAAGGTCGTGCCGCTGACGCTCGCGCCGGAGTTCCACTACCGGCGCCAGCACATCGTCAGCTCCCAGGTCAGCAGCCTCGGCTCGGGGCTCCAGCCGCGCTGGTCGTTCGAGCGGCGGACGGCGACGGGTTTCTCGCTCCTGCAGACGTCGTGGCTCGTGACGCCGATCTCGCATCGGCTGCCGTTCGAGCGGGCGCCGGAGGCATATCGGATCCTCGACGAGCGCCCGGAGGAGGCGATGGGGATCGTGCTCGAGTACGGCGCGTGAGCGCGCTCGAACGTCGCAGCCTCGGCGCCGAAGGGCTCGTGGTCGGCGAGCTCGGCCTCGGCTGCATGGGCATGACCGGGTTGTACGGCGTCCCGGACGAGCGGGAGGCGATCGCGACGATCCACCGGGCGCTCGAGCTCGGCGTCGACCTGCTCGACACGTCGGACGCCTACGGCCCGTACGCGAACGAGGAGCTCGTCGGGCGCGCGATTGCGGACCGTCGCGCCGACGCGATCGTGGCGACGAAGTTCGGGATCAGGTACGAGCCCGACGGCTCGATGGGCGTCGACGGCAGGCCCGAGTACGTCCGCGCCGCGGTCGAAGGCTCGCTCGGGCGCCTGCGGATCGAGACGATCGACCTCCTCTACCAGCACCGGCTCGACCGGCGTGTCCCGATCGAGGAGACGGTCGGCGCGATGGCGGAGCTCGTGCGCGAGGGGAAGGCGCGCTACCTCGGCCTCTCGGAGGTCGGCGCCGAGACGATCCGCCGCGCGCACGCCGTGCATCCGATCAGCGCTGTCCAGAGCGAGTACTCGCTCTGGACGCGCGAGGTCGAGACCGACATCCTCCCCACGCTGCGCGAGCTCGGGATCGGATTCGTCGCGTACAGCCCGCTCGGTCGCGGCTTCCTCACCGGGCGGTTCCGCAGCGCAGTCGACTTCGCCGAAGGCGACGTGCGGCAGAGCCGCTACCCGCGCTTCGCCGGCGAGAACTTCGCCCACAACCTCGAGCTGCTCGACCGCGTCGCCGTGCTCGCCGCCGCGAAGCGGGCGACACCGGCGCAGCTCGCGATCGCGTGGGTGCTCGCGCAGGGGGACGACATCGTTCCGATCCCGGGCACGAAGCGAGTCGACCGCCTGGAGGAGAACGTCGCCGCCGCGTCGATCGAGCTGTCGCCGGGCGAGCTCGACGCGCTGGCGGCGGCGATGCCGCCGGACGCGGTCGCGGGCGAGCGCTACGGCGAGGGGATGCTGCGCCTCGTCGAGCGGCTGCGCTGATCAATCTCCCGGGATCACGGGCAGCAGCAGGTACGACGCCCGGTCGCCACCGGTGTAGACGGTGACGCGACCGCCGAAGATCTCGGGCGGCCGGTCGTCTGGGTCGTCGTGCACGAACGGGCCGCAGCCGCGCATCTCGAACCAGCCGAACCGCACCGGCTCGCCGCCGTACTCGTAGTCGTGACCCTGGACCGTCAGTGCCAGGCGGTATCCCGCCGGAGCGACGACGCACGTCGGCCACACCTCGACGTCGAGCTCGTAGACCTCGCCCGGGACGAGCGGCTGCACCTCGTCGTGCGTGTGGTAGGGCCGGTACGGCAGCGTCAACGCCCTGTCGAGCTTCCGGTGCGACGCGCGCAGCCAGCCTTGGGCGATCGGCGAGTGCGGGTCGAGGGCGCCCTGGAACAGAACCTCGGCGCCGTCGGGCGCGAACAGGCGAAGGACGAGGAAGAGGTCGGCGTCGGTCGTCTCCGACGCGACGAAGAGCTTCGCCGCGATCGGGCCGGTGATCTCCGTCTCGCGCTCGAACGGCGCGAGCGAGAACGTGACACCGTCGGCGAGGGCGTCGTACGCGACGCTCCCCTCCCGGACCGGCGGCCGCCAGTCGAGTCGGCCTTCCGCGTCGAGGTAGAGACGCTCCCAGCGCGTGCGCGCGAGCGGCCACTCGCGCTCGGCGCGCGGCACGAAGCGCTCGCCCGGGTGCCGGACCTGGAACAGCACCGGCGGCTGCTCGTCCCAGCCGTTCTGCTCGCCCTTCAGGAAGCGGTCGAAGAAGCGGAGCTGAAGCTCCCGCCCGTAGTCGGTGTAGAAGTGCGTCCAGTGCTCGCGCCCGTGTACCTCGAGCCACTTCTGCGCCGAGCGGGCGCGCACGAACGCCTCGAGGTTGCCCCGCGCGTGCAGGCCGTGACCTCCCCAGTTGCAGCAGGAGAGGAGCGGCACGTCGATGCGGTCCCAGTCGGCGGACCGTGACCGGTGCCACCCGTCGTCGAGCGGATGCGCACGCACGTCGGCGCCGAGGTCGGCCCGGTTGCGCGCGAGCTCCTCGTCGGAGAGCGTCTCCGGCCCGGCGACGAGCTCGCCGGTGATGCGGCTGCGCGCGCCGCGCTCGCCGATACCGTGCTGCACGTTCGTGACCTGCCGCGGATACCAGCTCGCGAAGAACGTCGAGCGGATGCCGCCGTGGTAGCACATGTCTCGGTAGAAGTCGGCCGCCCCCTCCCACGCGCACATCGCCGCGAGGTGCGGCGGCTGGAGGCTCGCGACCTCCCACTGGTTGATCGCGTAGTACGAGACCCCGTTCAGGCCGACCTTGCCGCTGCTCCACGGCTGCGCGGCCGCCCACTCGACGCAGGCGTACATGTCCTGGGTCTCGCGCGGCGAGTAGCAGTCGAGGAAGCCGGGCGAGCGCCCGGCGCCGCGCGAGTCGACGCGGACGCACGCGTAGCCGTGCGGCACCCACTTCTCCGGGTCGACGACCTCCCAGCTCTGGTAGCGGTTCGACGACCCGGCGGCGACGTCGGGGTGCGCCTCGGTCATCATCCGCCACTGGTCGGCGTAGGCGTCCTGGAACGCGAGCCCCTTCGCGTACGGGCCGTGGCTGAGGATGACCGGATACCGCCCCTCCTCGGCCGGCAGGTAGACGTCCGCGCGGAGGACGATCCCGTCGTCCATCTCGATCGGGAGGTCCCACTCGATCCGCATTCCCTACTCCTCCCAGACCGCGAAGACGCGCACGGGCGAGCCGGTGCAGCCGACGAGGCGGAGCGGGGTCAGGATGACGCCGAAGCCCTCGTGGCGCGGGATCTTCTCGATGTTCGCGACGACCTCGGTGTGGTTGACGAGGTACTCCGCGTGCGCGCTGTGGTTCGGATACGCGGGATCGGCGGGATTGTCGGTCGAGACGGCGTCGGTGAGGACGTTGACGACGCCGCCGTCGAGGATGAAGCGCGACGCCTCGGCGTCGAGCCCCGGGTATTGCGAGACGTAGCCGAGCGCGTCGCCGGACTCCCACAGCTTCGCCGCGCCGGTGTAGTAGAGAAGCGTCCCGCCGCGCGGCAGCGCCGTGACGCGCGCGTCGGCGAGCGCCCGCTCGACGCGGTCGCGCGTGATGTGCGCGCGCGGCGGCACGTCGGAGACGTCGATCCAGACGCCGTCGGTGAAGCAGTCCTCGATCGAGAAGGCGTCGATCGAGAGGTCCGGCCGTTCCGGGTTGAAGTGCAGGATCGCGTCCATGTGCGTCGAGTCGTGGTCGCAGAACGCGATTCCCTTGACGGCGTAGCCGCTGAACGGGGTGTCGCCGATGCGCAGCTTCGACTCCGCGTGCGTGAGGTGGTCCCAGATCGCGACCTTCATGTGCCCCGGGTAGACGGGGATGTCCGGCGAGAGCTCCCGCGTCAGATCGAGCACCTGCAGGCGCCGACCGAGCAGCGTGATCTCCGCGCGCTCGTGGTAGCGCTTCGGCTCCGGCATCAGTACATCACCAGCCCGGCGGTCACGTTGACGTCCTCGCCGGTGATCCCCGAGCTCGCGTCGGAGGCGAGGAATGCGCACGTCTCGGCAACCTCCTGCGGCGTCACGAGCCGCTTCAACGGCGCCGGGTCGGTCATCTGCCGCCGCGCGTCCTCGACGCCGATGCCGAGCGCCTGCGCCTGGTGCTCGAGCACGCGCTCGATCCGGGGCCCGGCGACCGCGCCCGGACAGACGCTGTTGACGCGGATCCCGTGCGGCCCGAGCTCGAGCGCGAGCGTCCGCACGAGCCCGATGACGCCGAGCTTCGCGGCCGCGTACGGCGTGCGGCCGGCGAGCGGCCGCTTGCCGGTCATCGACGAGATCGCGATCAGGCTGCCCGAGCCGCGCTCGAGCATCGGCGGGATGAAGCGGCGGAAGGTGAGGTAGACGCCGGTCAGGTCGATTCGCACGCACTCCTCCCACTCCGCCGGCTCGATCTCGTGCAGCGGCTTCGTCGGGCCGGCGACGCCGGAGCCGGCCACAACCGCGGTCGGCGCGCCGAGCCTGCCGAGGACGAGGTCGCCGAAGACCTGCACCGAGTCGGGGTTGCCGACGTCGCAGTAGCCGGCGACGGAGTCGGCGCCGAGATCGTCCAGCTCCGCCTGCACGGCGGCGAGCGCCTCTTCGTCCCGGCCGCAGATCGCGACAGCGGCGCCGCGGCGCGCGAACACGAGCGCGATCTCACGCCCGATGCCGCGGTTGCCGCCGGTGACGACCGCGATCTCGCCCGTCGTCGTCATCGGTCGCGGAGCATAAACGCGTCGCCGCGCCGGGCGACCCCGCCTACGACCGGGCCGACGAAGTGCGACCCGATCAGGAGCGTGCCGCTCGCGGCGAGGTCCTCGAGGACGCGCGTGCGCGTGACCGCGGCGAGCACCGGGTCGGTATCGGCCCCGGTCGACCACTCGGGGAACGCGAGCTGGCAGGGATGATGGAAGACGTCGCCGCTCACCAGCGCGCGCTCGCCCCGGGACGCGATCGCGACGCTCACGTGCGCGGGCGTGTGTCCCGGCGTCGGCACGAGCCGAACCTGCTCGTCGACGGCGTGGTCACGCTCGACGAGCGTCGCGAGGCCCGCGTCGGCGATCGGCCGCACCGAGTCGGCGAACGCAGCGCGCAGGTCGGGGCTTGCAGCGTCGATGCGCTCCGACAGGTGCTCGTACTCGTCGCGGACGAACACGTAGGTCGCGTTCGGGAACGTCGGCTGCCACCTGTCGCCGTCGCGCGTCGTGTTCCAGCCAACGTGGTCGACGTGCAGGTGCGTGCAGACCACCGTGGTGACCTCGTCGGGCTCGACGCCGGCCGCGCGCAGGCGATCGAGGAAGCCCGTACGGAGCTGCGACCACTGCGGGAATTCCACGCGCGGCTTGCCATCGCCGACACCCGTGTCGACGACGATCGTGCCCGCGTGCGAGCGCAGGACGAAGACGTGGATCGCCGCGCGCAGGTTGGCGTCTTCGTCGCAGTGCTCGGGGAAGAGCCAGTCGTGCGAGCGCAGCCGTTCGGGCGTCGCCTGCGGGAGGAGCGGCCGGATCACGTCCGCGCCGTCGAGCTCGTGGACGCGCACGACCTCGACCTCGCCGACGAGCGTCACGCGAGCGTCAGCCGGTCGTCGAACGGCGCACGCGTGAGCGATCGCCCGCCGTCCTCCGTCACGAGAATCGTGTCCTCGAGCCGCACGCCGGCGCCGCCGCGCACGCCCGGCACCCAGATCAGGGGCTCGACCGCGAACGTCATCCCCTCCTCGAGCACGACCGTCTCCGCGCCCGGCAGGTCCTCGCCGATGTACGGCGGCTCGTTCGCGCCCATCCCGACGCCGTGGCCGATGAAGAGGCTGATGAACTCGCTCGAGCCGAAGCCGCGTGCGGCCGCCGCCTCGCGCACGGCGCGCGCGACGTCGTCGTTCGTGTTCCCGGCGCGGAGCGCCGCCGTCGCGGCGGCGAGCGCCTCGCGCACCGCCGTGTACACCTCCTGCTGGCGCCGGCTCGGCGTGCCGCAGATGACGGTGCGGCCGATGTCGCCGAAGTAGCCTGACCACATCGCGCCGATGTCGATGAAGACGACGTCGCCGTTGCGGATGATCTTGTCCGACGGGATCCGGTTCGGCGGCGCCATGTGCTCGCCGGAGGCGACGAACGGCGTCGCGACGTGGGAGAGCTCGCCGCCGAGCCGGTAGAGCTCGTGCATCGCGGCGGCGACGACGTCGGTCTCGCGCGCCCCGGGGCGGATCGCCTGCACCGCGAGCTCGAGCACGCCCTCGGCGATCGCGCACGCTTCCTCGATCAGCGCGACCTCCTCGGGGAGCTTGATCAGCCGCGCCCGCTGCATGACCGCGTCGCCGTCGGCGAGCTCGACGCCGGGAGCGAGCTCGCGCAGCGCCTCGACTTGGCAGTAGGCACTCTCGTCGAGGCCGAGCCGCGCGACGCCGTGCCGCGCGAGGAGCGGTGCGACCGTCCGCTCGACGGCGGCGCGGACGAGGCCGCGCGCCTCCATGATCGGCACCACGTGCAGCTCGGCGATCCACGGCATCACGACCCGCGCACGCTGCGCCTCGCCGCCGGAGCAGAGCAGGATCGGCGGCGCGTCCCGGACGAGCAGGCAGCCGTTCAGCTGCGTCGACTTGCCGGCGATCAGCTGCGCCCGCAGCCCCGTCAGGAAGCGAACGTTCTCGTCCTTCCAGACGAGGAGCGCGTCGAGCCCGGCCGCCTCGAGCTCGGCGCGAGCCTTCGCCACCCGTTGCTCGCGAAGCGCGTGCGGGTCCGGACGGTCTTCGTAATCGACGCGGAACTGGCCGTGCGCGAAGCTGCCGAGGTCGCGACGGGTCACGCGGCTACGTGCTCGTGGTGACCGGTGCCTCAGCTCGGGCGCGGAGGAGCTCGAGGGTCGTCTCGGCCGCGATCGTCCAGCCGAACGAGGCGTCGAGGACGGCGAGCGCAGCCTCGTGCAGCGCCTGCCCGAGCATCGTGTCGACCCCCTCCGCGACGACGAACACGGCCCAGTCGCGCACCGAGGCAGCGATCGCGGTCGCGATCACGCACGAGTTCGTGTTGACGCCGAGGAGGAGCACGGCGTCGTGCTCGCCCGACCTGAGCACCAGCTCGAGATCGGTGCCGACGAAGCAGTCGTACCGCTTCTTCGTCTCGATCACGAGGTCGCCCTCGCGGCGGATACCCGGCATCAGCTCGCGGCCCGGCAGCCACTCCAGGTTGTGCTCGGCGATCGCGCGCCGCGGGCTGTCCGGCCGATCGGCCTGGAAGCGCCAGTAGCGGTTGGCGAGGATCTCGTCACGGTCGCGGTAGCTCGTGACGACGTGGACGACGGGCAGCGCGAGCGCGCGGTAGTCGTCGAGGAGCGGCACGACGCGCTCGACGAGCGCCGCCGACGCGGCCGCCGGCAGCGGCAGCGTCGCCACCTCCGGGTCGAGGTGGCCGCGGTGCAGGTCGATCGTCACGACCGCCGGTCGTCGCGCGAGCCGCTCGAAGGCGGCGCGAGCCTGAGGCGACTCGCTCACAACGCGAGTCGCGCCCGCAGGTTCTCCTCGTCCTGCGGCTCCTGGTCGGCGAGCGCGACGAGCTCCGCCCGCATCCACTCCGGCAGGCGCGAGGCGCCGGCCGCGTCGACCTCGACGAGGTTGCCGGCCGGGTCGCGCAGGTAGATCTGCACCTGGTCGCCCGGCAGCTCGACGAGGTGGTTCGCGAAAGCGCGGTCGTCGAAGCAGCCGAGCTCCTTCGCGCGCGCGTAGATCGGCTCCGGATCGTCGACGGTGAGGCCGAAGTGGTGGTAGGTCGGCGCCGCTTCCGGGCGCTCGAAGACGTGCAGCTGCGTCCCCCCGCCGCCGAGCCACTGCACCGGGAAGCCGAAGTTCGGCGTCGGGAGCCGCTCGAAGCCGAACAGCTCCTCGTAGAACCGGACGGACGCCTCGAGGTCGTGCGCGCAGACGCTGACGTGGTTGAGGGCGGTCATGGGACGAACGGCAGCAGCACGTACGCGTCCCGCCCGCCCCCGGCGTGCAGCGTGACGTTGCCGCCGAAGAGGTCGGCGGGCCGGTCGGACGGGTCGTCGTGCTTGAACGGGCCGACGCCCGTCATCGTGAACCAGCCGACGCGCTCGACCTCGTCGCTGTACTGGTAGTCCTTCCCGCGCACGGTCAGTGCGAGCGTGTAGCCGGCCGGGGCGACGATGCAGGTCGGCCAGATCTCGACGTCGAGCTCGTACGTCTCCCCCGGCGTCAGCGGCTCGCGCCGGTCGTGCGGGTGGTAGGGGCGGTAGGGCTCCGACAGCTCCGGGTCGAGCGCGCGGTGCGACGCGCGCAGCCACCCGTGCGCGATCGGCGTGTGCGGATCGAGGGCGCCCTGGAACGTCACCTCGTCACCGTCGGGATCGAACAGGCGCAGGATCAGGAACACGTCCGCGTCCGCGGTCGACGACTCGACGAACAGCTTCGCGGCCGCGGGCCCGGTGATCTCGACCTCCTCCTCGAGCACGGTTCGGAACGTGACGCCGTCGCCGAGCGCGTCGTAGGCGACGGTCCCGCCCTTGGCGACCGGCTCGCGTGCGAGCGACATCGTCCACGGGTCGAGGTACAGCTTCGTCCAGCGCGTACGCGGGATCGGCCACGCCTCCTCGTCGCGGCGCTCGAAGCGGCCGTCGACGTGGCGCACGTTCAGGAGGACGCGCGGCCGCTTGTCCCAGCCGTTGTCCTCGCCCTTGAGGAAGTGGTCGAGGAACTCGAGCTGCAGCTCGCGGCCGTAGTCGGTGTAGTAGTGGGTCCAGTGCTCGAGGCCGTGCAGCTCGAGCCACTTCTGCTCCGATGCGGCGCGGACGTAGCCGTCGGTGTTGCCGCGCAGGTGGAGGCCGTAGCCGCCCCAGTTGCCGGCGGAGAGGAGCGGCTGCGTGATCTTCGACCAGTCGGGGATCCGCTCGCGGTAGTAGTCGTCGAGGAGCGGATGCTCGCGTAGCTCCTCGCGCAAGTCGGCGCGGTTGGCACGCAGCTCGTCGTCGCTCAGCGTCTCGTCGCCGCAGACGAGCTCGCCGGTGACGCGGCTGCGCGGCCCGCGCTCGCCGAGCCCGTACTGCACCGTCTGCACCTGGTTCTCGTACCAGTTGCCCCAGAACGTGGAGAGGAGGCCGCCATGGCGGGTCGAGTCGCGGTACCAGTCCGCGGCGCCCTCCCAGATGACGAGCGCCTCCAGGTACCTCGGCTGCGTCGCCGCGACCTGCCACTGGTTCATCGCGTAGTAGGAGATGCCGGAGAGGCCGACCCGGCCGTTCGACCACGACTGCTCGCCCGCCCACTCGATGCAGTCGTGGAAGTCCTTCGTCTCCCGTGGCGAGAAGTGCTGGATGTAGCCGGGCGAGCGGCCGGTGCCGCGCGAGTCGACGCGGACGCAGACGTAGCCGTGCGGGACCCACTTCTCCGGGTCGACCACCTCCCAGGCCTGGTACTTGTTGGTCGAGCCGGCTGGGACGTCGGGATGCTCCCGGCACATGATCCGCCACTGGTCGGGATAGCCGTCCTCGAAGTGGAGGCCCTTCGCGTACGGGCCGTAGCTCAAGATCACGGGCCAGCGGCCGTCGCCGACCGGGCGGAAGACGTCGGCGCGGAGCACGAGCCCGTCGTCCATCTCGATCGGGACGTCCCAGTGGATCTGCATCCCGTCGCGGATCTCGCTGTGCTCGCTCAAGGCGCGTAGCTCGTCAGGTCGAGGAGGATGTTCGCGCCCGGCACGACGAGCGGGCCGCCGATCCGGAGCGTCGTCGAGGCGGGCTTGTCGCCCGGGAAGTGCGAGGCCCACTCGTCCTGCATCGTCTCCGCGAACCAGGTGAAGTCGTCGTGGAAGCAGGCGCGCTTGCAGAGGTTCTCGAGCGTCGTCCCCGCCGCCTCGGAGATGGCGGCGACGTTCTTCAGCATGTAGCGCATCTGCAGCTTCGCCGGCTGCCCGTACCACGGGAACTCCGGGTGGCGCTTCGTCTCGGCGGCGAGCGCGCCGCTCGAGTCGAACGCCATCTGCGTCGAGAAGAAGAGGAAGTCGCCGGCCTTCACCGCCTGCGGCTCGTGGCCGAGCGGCTCGGGAGCCTCCGACGTCTCGATCGTCTCGATCGTGAGCGGCGAGTCGTTCGCGAGCAGCTTCATCGCGATCTCGATCCGGCTGCCCTTGCCGCCGAGGCCCATGTACGGGATGACGACGCGCGCCGGCGGGTTCTCCGGGAACCAGCGCCGCCAGACGCGGTCCATGCCGTGGAAGTCGTTCGGGTGGCCGATGTAGACGGTCGCCTTCACGCACCGCTTCAGCGACGAGCCCGCGGTCTCCGCGATCCGCTCGAGCTTCTGCAGGACGTACTCCGTCTGCGTCTCGATCGGCGAGCCGTACCAGAAGTACGGGTTGACGCGCGCCTCGCGGGCGAGGCCGCTCGGCTCGCCGAGGTGCACCTCGCTCTCGAAGTCGCCGCGCCAGTCGACGGGGATCTCGCCGGCGAGGAACACCCAGTCGCCGTAGCGGATCGCGGGCGAGTAGCCGGCGAGCGGCGACGGCACGCCCTCCGGCACCGGGAAGCCCTGCTTCTCGACGCCGGGCTGCTTCTCGATCGAGATCATGTCGACCTCGAGGATCGTGCCGCGGACGAGGAGACCGTCGGCGCGGATGCCCATCCCGGTCGAGGCCGGCCGCGGCTCGTCGATGAACTCGTTCCGCGTCTCGAGGTAGGGCGTGATCGAGAGGCGCGGCCAGGTGCTTCCCTGCTCGAACTCCTCGTAGGTCGGGTAGGGGGAGCAGAACCACTGGTAGATCCGGACGACGTCGGTTCGCATGTCCATCCCCGCCGCCTCGTGCAGCTCGGCCAGGTTCCGAAGCACGAACTGCGACTGCAGGCGGAGCGGGTCGGCAGTGAACGGGTTCGCGGGCCTGCACTCGGGCGCGAGCCCCGTCTCGAAGTCGCTGGCGAGCTGACCGGCGACGAAGAGCCAGCCGCCCGCCTTGATCGCGGGGCTGTAGGGCGCGATCGGCCTCGGGATCCCCCCCGGCCAGATCGCCTCGCGCTTCCCCTTCGTTTCGGCCACCGACATCTCGAGCCTCCTTCCGGCGCGTTCAGGTTCTCGCGCGAAGCTACTGCACGCGGCTCCTCGCCGGGGCAGCCAACCGCTCGCCGGTACGATGGTGGTTTCCTCTCGCGGCAGGACGCGCTAAGGTCGGCGGTCTCCACAAAACCGTGGTGGGCAGAGGGATCAGGAGGATTGGCTATGCGAACGAATCGGTTGCTCGCGATCGGCGTGATCGCGGGCGTCGTGCTCGCAGGCGGAGCGTACGGCGCCTCCGCCGCGAAGACGAACGTGGCGACCGCTCGCCACACGGGGGCGGCGTTCCGGGTCGCGTTGCTCAACCCGGGCACGAAGAACGACGGCTCCTGGGGACAGGCCGTCGACCAGGGCGCGCTCAACGGCGCCAAGGCCGTCGGCGCGCAGGCGAGCCTCGTCGACCTGCTGGAGACGCCGGCGCAGTACCAGCAGCAGGGCGCGGCGTACGCGAAGAAGGGGTACGACCTCGTCATCGTCGCGAACGGCTCCGACCCGCAGGTGGTGACGGCGCTCGCGAAGCAGTTCCCGAAGACGTGGTTCTGTGAGGTCGCGGCGACGATCGCGAACCCGCCGAAGAACGTCTGCACGATCAACCTCACCTACTACGACGGCGACTTCCTCGCCGGCGCGCTCGCGGGGATGGTCAGCAAGACCGGTCACGTGGGCGAGATCGGCGGCTACAGCTTCCCGCAGCTCAACTGGGAGATGAACGGGTTCGCCCTCGGCGCCCGCTACGTGAACCCGAACATCAAGATCTCGTCGGCATACGTGAACACGTGGACGGACGTCGGCGTGACGCGGTCCGCCGCCCAGGCGCAGATCGCCGCAGGAGCGGACGTGATCTTCTCGGCGACCGACCAGGCGACGCAGGGGATCTACGCGGCCGCGCAGGCGAAGGGAAACACGTACGCGATCTCGCAGTACTTCGACACGCACTCGCAGGCCCCGAGCGTCGTGCTGACGAGCGTCGTCTTCGGGTTGCCGCAGGCGATCGCGAACGTGATCAAGCTCGCCAAGTCGGGCCAGCTGAAGAACACCAACTACCTCATGAACTACCAGCAGGGGTCGGCGAGGCTGGCCCCCTTCTACGGTTTGGCACCGAAGGTGGTGACGCCGGCGATCCAGAAGCGCCTGAAGGCGATCGAGGCGATGATCGTGTCGGGCAAGCTGAAGGTGCCCGCCCTCGCCGCCGAGAAGGCGGGCGAGACGTACCCGCTGTCGAAGCTGCCGCCGGCTCCGAAGGCGTAGACCACCGGCTCCGAAGGCCGGGCGGCGCCTCGCCGTCCGGCCTTCCCGATCCTCCCACTACGATCCGACTCGAACCGCGTGGCCGCCTCCGATGCTCACGGCCGGACTCCCGCCGCACCGGCGCTCGCGATGCGGGGCGTGTCGAAGCGGTTCGGCGACCTGCAGGCGCTCGACCGGGTCGAGCTGGAAGTCGCGCCAGGGGAGGTGCTCGCCCTCCTCGGCGAGAACGGCGCCGGCAAGACGACGCTGATGCGGATCGCCGCCGGCCTCGAGACTCGCGACGCGGGCTCGATCGAGGTCGACGGGCGGGAGGTGCCGCTCGCGTCGCCGCACGAGGCGATCGAGCTCGGCATCTCGATGGTGCACCAGCACTTCCTGCTCGTCGGCAACCTCAGCGTCGCCGAGAACGTCGTCCTCGGCAGCCGGACGAACGTCCTTCCGCTCTCGAAGCGCCAGGTCGAGCGGGAGGTGGAGGAGGTCGCGGAGCGAATCGGGATGCGCCTCGACGCGAGCCGGCGCATCGACGAGCTCTCGATCGACGAGCGCGCGAAGGCCGAGATCGTCAAGGCGCTCTACCTCGGCGCGCGGATCCTGATCCTCGACGAGCCGACCTCGTCGCTCGGCCCGAAGCAGATCGAGGACCTGCTGGCGACGGTGACGACGGTCGCGGCCGAGGGGATGAGCGTCGTGCTCGTCACCCACCGGCTCGCCGAGATCAGGGACGTCTCGAGCCGCGTCGTCGTGCTCCGGCACGGGAAGGTGGCGGCGGCCGGCGCCACGGACGGCTTCACCGACGACGCGCTCGCGCGGGCGATGATCGGCCACGAGCTGCCGCCGCGCGCGATCCCGCTCTCGGCGGCGCCGCGCGAGGCGGTCCGGCTCCGCGTCGCGGGGCTCGTCGTGCACGACCACGACCGCGTCGCGCTGGACGGCGTCTCGTTCGACGTCTCGCCCGGGCGGATCCTCGGCATCGTCGGCGTCGAGGGCAACGGCCAGACGGAGCTCGTCGAGGTGCTCGCGGGACTGCGCAAGGCCGACGAGGGACGGATCCTCTGCGACGGCGCCGACGTGACCCACCTGGGGCCGGACGGACTGCACGAGCACGGCATCGTCACGATCACCGGCGACCGCGGCCGCTGGGACGTGATCGGGACGATGAGCATCGCCGAGAACCTCGCGCTGCACCGGATCGCGCGCCGGGGCTACCGCGGGCGGGGCGGTCTCATCTCGTGGCGGTCGGTGCAGGAGGACGCGCAGCGGCTGGCGGCGGAATTCGACATCCGCCCGCGCCGGGTCGACGCCCGCGTCGAGCAGCTGTCGGGCGGCAACCAGCAGAAGGTCGTGATGGCCCGGGCGATGGCGCTCGCCCCGCGGGTGCTCGTGCTCGGCCACCCGACGCGCGGGCTCGACATCGGCGCGCGCCGCTTCATCTACGACCAGATCGTTCGCGCGCGGGACGAGGGCGTCGCCGTCGTCCTCCTCAGCTTCGACCTCGAGGAGCTGCTCGAGCATTCGGACGACATCCTCGTCCTCTTCCGCGGCGCGATCAGCTACCAGGCGTCGAGGCAGGACGCGACGCTCGAGACGGTCGGGAACGCGATGACGGGGATCGGCGCGCGCCGGGCCGCGCCGGCGGCCTGAGCGAGACGACGGTGGCCACGAGCGAGGACCTGCTGACGGTGACGACGGGCGAGGACGTCCTCGGCGTGCCGCCGGAGCCGGTGCGCGGCTCGGTCGCGCTGCGCACGCTGCAGCTCCTGCTGCCGGCGGTCGGCGCGTTCGGCGTCATCTGCGTCGCCGTCCTCGTCCTCGGCGCCGACCCGCTGCTCGTACTCGGGAAGATGATCTCCGGCTCGCTCGGGAGCCAGTACGACGTCAGCGAGGTGCTGATGGTGATGGCGCCGCTGATTTTGTGCGGCCTCGCGGCGGCAGTGCCGTTCTCGGCCCGGCTCTGGAACATCGGCGGCGACGGGCAGCTCTACGTCGGGGCCGTCGCGGCGGTGGTCGTCGGCCTGAACGTCGGCAAGGACGTGCCCGGCGAGCTGCTCGCGGCGCTCTGCGTGCTCGCCGGCATCGCCGCCGGCGCGTGCTGGGCGATCGTCGCCGGCCTGGTCAAGGTGCTGGTGGCCGGCAACGAGGTGATCGTGACGCTGATGCTGAACCTGCTCGCCGGGCTCGCTGCCGACTACGTCGTCACGGGCCCCTATGCGCAGGGGGTCTCGCCGCAGACGAAGACGATCCCGAGCGGGGCGACGTTCGGGTCCTTCTGGCAGACCGGCTTCAACCAGGCGATCTTCATCGCGATCGCGGTCGCGCTCGCGGTCGGCGTGTTCATGCAGCGCACGCGGGCCGGCTTCGGCATCCGGGCCTCGGGCGAGAACCTCGACGCCTCCCGGCTCGCCGGCTTCGCCGTGCATCGCCTCTGGGTCGGCGCCTTCGGGCTCGGCGGTGCCTGTGCGGGCCTCGCCGGCGCGCTGCTCGTCGTCGCCGTCTACGGCGCCGTCATCCCGGGCATGGGCGAGCAGTACGGCTACACCGGGATCGCGGTCGCGCTGGTCGCGCGGCTGCGTCCGCTGCTCCTGATCCCGTCGGCGGCGCTGTTCGCCGTCATCCAGGTCGGCGGCAGCGGCCTGTCCGCGAACGCCGGCGTCTCGCCGGCGATCACATACGTGATCCAGGGCGTGATCGTGATCAGCTTCCTCGCCTTCCGCGTGCTGCGGGTGCGCATATGACCTCCGGCGTCATCCAGGCGATCATCACGTCGTCGGTGATGCTGCTCGTGCCGGTCATGTGGGCGGCGGCGGGCGAGGCAGTCGGCGAGATGGCCGGCGTCCTCAACATCGGCATCGAGGGCGTGATGCTGCTCGGCGCGTTCATCGCCGCGACCGTCGTCCACTTCGGCGGCACCCTCTGGGAGGGCTGGCTGCTCGCGGCGCCGGGCGGGATGCTGATCGGTGCCCTGCTCTGGTTCCTCTACGTCTACCGGCAGTGCAACCAGATCGTGACGGGGATCCTCTTCAACCTCGTCGCCCTCGGCGTCACGACCGCCCTGTACGAGCGGTACCTGACCGGCGCCGGGCTCGTGACGACGATCCGCAGCATCCGCATCCCCGGGCTCGCGTCGATCCCGTGGCTCGGGCCCGCCGTGTTCGACCAGAGCCCGCTCTTCTACCTCGGCGTCGGTGCGTGTGCCGTCCTCTACTACCTGCTCTGGCACACGTGGTTCGGGCTCGCGCTCCGCGCGACCGGCGAGCGGCCCGACGTCGCGACGGCCGCCGGCCTCTCGGTCTTCCGGTTGCGCCTGCTCGCGGTCGTGATCGCGTGCGTGTTCGCGGCGCTCGGCGGGGCGGCGCTGACGCTGATCTCGACCGGCAACTTCGGCGTCGACGTCACCTCCGGGCAGGGCTTCATCGCGCTCGCGATCGTCATCCTCGGGCGCTGGAACCCGCTGCTGATCGTGCTCGGCGCCTGGCTGTTCGGGCTCGCGGACGCGCTGCAGTTCCAGCTCACCACCGTCAGCTCCCTCGCCGGCGTCCCGCACGACGCCTGGCTCGCGGCGCCGTACGTGATCACGATCGCGGTCGTCGTCTGGGCGCGCGGCGCGCGCTACCCCGCCGCGACCGGGGTGCCCTTCGCCCCGCCGACGCAGCGGCGGCCGTGGGCGTGGGTGCCGAGGCTCCTGAGTTGATCGACGTCCTCGACGGCAAGGTCGCGGTCGTCACCGGCGGCGGCCGCGGGATCGGACGTGCGATCGCGGTCGGGCTCGCGGAGGCGGGCGCCGACGTGGCCGTCATCGGCCGCAGCCTCGACGCGCTCGAGGACGCGGCGCGCGCCGTCGAGGCGACCGGGCGTCGAGGGCTCGCGCTCGCAGCGGACCTGCGCGAGCTCGAGGGGATCCCGAGCCTGTTCGAGCGGGTGCGCGACGAGCTCGGCGGCCTCGAGGTGCTCGTCAACTCCGCGGGCGTGCAGATCACCGGGCCGTCGCTCGACGTCACGGTCGAGGAGTGGCGGACGACGATCGAGAGCAACCTGACGACGCTCTTCTTCTGCTGCCAGGCGGCGGCACGCCACTTCGTCGGCCACGGCGGCGGGAAGATCGTGAACCTCGGCTCCACCTTCAGCCTCGTCGGCTTCCCCGGCTTCGCCGCCTACTGCGCGAGCAAGGGCGGCGTGCTGCAGCTGACGCGGACGCTCGCGGCGGAGTGGGCGCCGCTCGGCATCAACGTCAACGCGATCGGCCCGACCGCGATCCGCACCGAGATGAACGCCTACCTGCTCGACGACCCCGCCTTCCTCGAGACGTTCGTGCCCAAGGTGCCGGCCGGTCGCGTCGGCGACGTCTCCGACGTCGTCGGCGCCGCCGTCTTCCTCGCCTCCTCGCAGTCGGACTTCGTCCACGGCCACCTGCTCCTCGTGGACGGCGGCTACACGGCGGTCTGAGCGCGAACGGCCTCTGATACCTCTCCCAGAGGTCTCTGAGACGACCGCTCCGCGGAAGGCCCGCGCGACGCCGCGAAACCGCTGCTCAGCGGCTTGTTGTCTCTGAGCCGTCTCTGAGACCGGGGTGCGCGGGAGGGCGCCGGCGGAGATCGGCGACCGGGTTCCAGTGCGTGTCGACGCGGTCGGCGATGCCCGCCTTCTCGATCGTCTCACGCGCGTGGCGCCGGGCGTCCGCGAGCACCGCCTCCTCGTCGCGGAAGGCGAGCTCGCCGGCACGGAGCACGACCTCGCCGTTGATCAGCACCGTGTGGACGTCGGTCCCGTGCGCGGAGAATACGAGCGCCGAGACCGGCCGGTTCGCGACGGTGACGTGCGCCCGCTCGAGGTCGAAGACGGCGATGTCGGCCCGCTTCCCGGGCTCGAGCGAGCCGATCTCCTGCTCGAGGCCGAGCGCCTTCGCGCCGTTGATCGTCGCCATCTCGAGCACCCGCTCCGCGCTCATGAACGTCGGGTCCATGTGCGTGACGTTCTGGATCAGCGCAGCGAACTTCATCTGCTCGACCATGTCGACCGAGCAGTTCACGTACGCGCCGTCGCTCCCGAGCCCGACGTTGATCCCCGCCTCGAACATCCCCCGCACCGGCGCGATCCCGTCGCAGCTGTACGCGTTCGAGACCGGGTTGGTGACGCAGCTCGCGCCACAACGGGCGACGTGGTCGAGCTCGAGCGGCGAGAGCCAGATCGAGTGAATGAACACCCAGTTGTCGGCGAGCGCGCCGAGCCGCGCCAGGTAGTCGACGTCGCCGCCGCCCGTCATGTCGCGGAACTCCTTGATCGAGAGCCAGGGCGTGCCGGCGCCGCAGTGGTTCGTGATCTTCAACCCGCGCCGGCGGGCGAGCTCGAGCGCGCGGCCGATCGCTTCGTCCGACGTCGCGTTGTGGAGCATCCAGTTCGCGCCCGTCTCGACCGCGAGCCCCGTGTGCAGGAGCCCGGCGTGCCCGTCCCAGCGGTCGACGCACCGCTCCGCGAGCTCGAGCTCCTCCTCGAGGTCGCGGACGTGCGGGTGCGCCGGGTAGGCCGTGGAGAACGGCGGGTCGGGCGTGTTCCGCACCTCCTTCGTCACGAGCTGCCGCACGCCCACCTCCGCCGCCGGCGAGCAGATCGCCGCGAACGACTCCTCGTCGTTGACGTTGACCACGTGGTTGAGGCTGCACGTCGTGCCGGTGCGGATCTGCTCGATCGCGCCGAGGTAGGCGGCGACGCGCAGCGCCTCCGTCGACAGGTTCAGCATCAGCGGGATCGTCACCTGGTCGAGCCAGGGCTCGAGCAGGAGGCCCTCGCCGGTGTTCTTGAACAGGCTGCCCCAGTGGTGGTTGTGGAGGTTGATCAGCCCGGGCACGACCGTCATCCCGCGCAGGTCGATCGTCTCGTCGGCGGCGCGGCCGTCGAGCTCGTCCATCGGGCCGACCGACTCGATCCGCTCGCCCTCGACGCGCACGTAGCCGTGCGGGTAGACGGCGCGCCCGGCGTCGACCGTGACCACGTACCCGTTCGTCAGCAGCTTCGAGGCCATCGGTGGGGCGACTCTAACGGGGTGGGCGCGCACGCGGCGCCGCCGCGGTGTATACGTTCACCGGGCGATGAGGACCGAGATGTACTGCTACCTCGAGGACCGCGAGCGGCGCGCGTTGCCGTCGACGCCCGCGTTCGAAGCCTGGCTCGACCCCGACCGGACGGCGATCGTTTGCATCGACATGCACCGCGGCCACGTCGGCCCCGACGAGCAGCTGACGCTGCCGGCGCCGCGCGCACGGGCGAAGATCCCGGCGCACGACCTCTTCCAGGGGCTTGCCCGTGAGATCGGCGTGCCGGTGATCCAGGTGCAGCACTGGCAGCGGTACGGCGGGATCGACGACGCCCGCTCGAAGACGCTCGAGGGCGGCGCGAACTGGCGCGTCCTCTACGAGCTCTACCTGCCGCCGAACGACTTGATGCTCGAGCACAGCTGGGAGGGGACGAAGTGGCTCGACCTGATGGTCGAGGAGGCGCCGGGCGACTACTACG
Source organism: Gaiellaceae bacterium (assembly GCA_035651195.1). GTDB lineage: Bacteria > Actinomycetota > Thermoleophilia > Gaiellales > Gaiellaceae > PALSA-600. Next base: position 62,473 of record DASRGD010000026.1, read on the forward strand.
TCCGCACGAAGAAGCGCCTCTCCGGCTTCTACCCGACCGACCTCGAGTTCCTGCTCCGTCACCTCGGCACGCACAACGTCGTTCTCACCGGCACGTACACCGACGCGTGCGTGCTCTCGACCGCGTTCGACGCCGCAAACCGCGACTTTCGCGTCATCGTTCCACGCGACGTCGTCGCCGGCTACAGCGAGGAGGCCGAGCACGCGGCGCTGATGATCGTCTCCCTGCACCTCGGCCTCGTCGTCGACGCGCCGGCGCTGCTCGCCGAGTGGTTCGCGCGCAAGGGCAGGACGCTGCCGGAGGAGCTGCAGGGCGTCTCCGACATCTCGACCGTCGCCGGGGCGCTCGAGCCGGTCGCCTGACAGTCGTCGACGTCCATACGCACTTCATCCCGCGCTTCGTGGTCGACGCGGGCCCCGACGCGGTCTTCGGCGTGCGCGAGGAGGGCGGCTGGCTCGTGCACCCGCAGGGCTTCCGCTACCCGCTCGCCGACGAGTTCCTCGACGCGCGCGCGAAGCTCGCGCAGATGGACCGGCTCGGGATCGACGTCTCGGCGCTCTCCTCGGCGCCGACGCTCTTCTTCTACGACGAGCCGCCGGAGCGGGCGGTTCCGTTCGCGCGGCGCTCGAACGACGCGCTCGCCGAGCTCGTCGCCGGCGAGCGGCGCCTCGAAGGCCTCGCGACGCTGCCGTTGCAGGCGCCGGCGGACGCAGCGGCGGAGCTCCGGCGCGCCGTCTCCGAGCTCGGCTTCCGCGGCGCGCAGATCGGCACGAACTGCGGCCGGCAGCAGCTGGACGCCCCGGAGCTCGAGCCGGTGTTCGCCGCCGCCGCGGAGCTCGAGGTCGCGCTCGTCCTGCACCCCTACTACGTGGGGCCCAAGCCGGGCCTGGAGGACTTCTACCTGACGAACTCGGTCGGCAACCCACTCGACACGTGCGTCGCCGCCGTGCGGCTGATCCACTCGGGGATTCTCGATCGGCTGCCCCGCCTGCGGGTCGTCCTCGTGCACGCGGGCGGCTTCCTCCCCTTCCAGCTCGGCCGCTTCGACCACGCCTACGACGTGCGTCCGGAACCGAAGGCTCACATCTCGCGCCGGCCGAGCTCGTACCTCGACCGCTTCTGGTTCGACACCATCACCCACGCCGACCCGGCGCTCGAGTTCCTCGCCTCGCTCGTCGGCCCCGACCACCTCGTCGTCGGCACCGACCTGCCGTTCGACATGGCGGACGCGGCTCCGGTCGACCGCGTCCGGCGCGCCGGCCTCGACCCCGACGCGCTCGGCGCGAACGCCGTGCGGCTGTTCGGCTTTCAGTCCAGGTAGCTGTCGCCCGCCTCCCGCAACCCGAACGGGAGCGGGTCGCCGACGCGCCAGCTCGACTCGACCTGCACGCGGACGCCGGCGTCGCGCGAGCGGGCGAGCGCCGCGCGGCCGAGCTCGAGCCGGCCCGGCTCCCACTCTCGGAGCGCCGCCGGCACGTCGCCGAAACGGCGTGCCACCGCCTCGGCGAGCGTCCGCGCGTCGTCGGCCGCCTTCGCCGTCCCCGCCGCGATGTGCGGCCGCAGCACGAAGGCGGCGTCGCCGATCAGCGCGACGCGGCCGTCGGCCATCCGGGGCACGGCGACGTCGAGCACGACCTGGACGAACGGCTGTGGGCTCGAGCAGACGACCTCCGCGAGCACCGCCGGCAGCGACGAGCGCGCTGCGTCGCGCAGCTCCGCGATCGCCTCGTCGCGAACCGCGCCCGCGCCGACCGACAGCTCCCGCCGGACGCCGTCGCGATCCGTCAGCAGCGCCTCGAGCGGGGGCCCGTCCGGCACGTTCCGGTACCAGACCCAGTTGACGAGTCGGCGCCCGGGTACGAGCGAGCCGTCGGGGCCCGGGATCGGGTAGACGAGGATGTGGCTGCGCGGGAGCAGGTGGTAGGTGACGGCTTCGGCGAAGGTCGCGAACGCGTGGCTGCCGAGCGTCGACTCGTAGGTCGTCCCGCGCCACCCGACGTACCCGGCATAGCGTTGCGTCGCCTCGGGCGCGATCCGCGCACGCGTCGACGAGTGGACGCCGTCGGCGCCGACCAGGAGCTCGCAAGGGCGCGTGCGTCCGTCGACGGTCTCGACCTCGACTGCCTCGCCCGCGTCGCGCAGGCCGACGACCTCGGTTGCGAGGTGGTAGCGCTCGCGGCCGAAGAGCCGGAGCAGCTCGCGGTAGAGCGCGAAGTAGGAGCTGAACCGGTAGCTGCACGGGCTCTCGTCGGCGATCGCGCCGTCCTCGTCGAGGTAGCGCAGCCGCGACGCGTGCGCGCTCCACCGCGACACGTCGGCCCCGAGCACGCGCGTCATCGCCGGGTGCAGCACGATGCCGGCGCCGCGCCCCTCCAGCGGCCGGCGCGAGCGCTCGAAGACGTCGACGTCGCAGCCGGCGAGGCGAAGGCGGACGGCCGCTGCCAGGCCGCCGAGCGAGCCGCCGACTATCACGACGCGCATCACCGCACGCGACGGTATCGCCGACGCGCGATCGGCGGACCCTGTAAACCTCCCCCCGCGCCGACCACTCCGAACACGAGGTGAGACGACGGTGACGACCGACACCCCGCGCTACGCGATCTGCGAGCTCGCGTTCCCCGACACGACCTTCGAGGAAGACATCGACATCGCCCTCCGCTCGAACGCGACCGGCATCTCGGTCGACGAGTGGAAGACCGAGGGTCGCGACATCCGCGAGGTCGCGGCGGCGTTGAAGGGCGCCGGCCTGCAGGCCGCGTGCTGCATCCCGTTCGCGATGTCGTTCCTTCCCGGCCCCGACATCAAGGGCGCCGAGAACATCGACGAGCGCGTGCAGTCGATCTGCGACAGCATCGAGCGTCTGGCCGTGCTCGAGCCGGCGTCGATCCTCTGCCTGACCGGGCCGCGGGGGGAGCTGTCGCAGGAGGAGGCGCGGAGGATCGCGCTCGACGCGTGCCGCACCGTCGCCGACGCCGCCGACAAGGCAGGCGTCGAGCTCAGCTTCGAGACGTTCCGCTACGCGGAGCCGCAGAACTACTCGCTCGTCTTCGGGCTCGAGGAAGCGGTCGGCTTCCTCGAGGAGGCGGGGCGCCCGGACATCCCGCTCTGCTACGACATCTGGCACGTCTGGGGCTCGACGCCGCGGCTGCTCGAGCTGACACGCGAGCTCGCGCCGCGGATCAACACGGTGCACCTGAACGACTACCGCGAGCCGACGCGCGCATGGGCGGACCGCGTCCTCCCGGGCGACGGCGTCGCCGACCTGGCCGGCATCTTCCGCGCGCTCCGCGAAGGCGGCTTCGAGGGGTGGGTCGATCTCGAGGTCTTCTCCGACGACGGCCGCTTCGGCAACGACTTCCCCGACTCGGTCTGGAAGCTGCCGTGGCTCGAGCAAGCGCAGCGCGGCCACGACGGCCTGATGAAGGCGTGGAACGCCTCGCTCGCCGCCGATGCCGTTCGCTGACCGCGTCGAGCTCGTCGGCTACGAGGATCTCGAGGGCAAGGCCGGCTTCAAGCTCGCCATGCAGGAGGTCGGCGAGCGCTTCTACCTCTACGTCGCCGCCTTCTGGGAGCCGGGCCTCTTCATCGTCGAGGTGACCGATCCGGCGCGGCCGCGCTTCGTGCGCTTCCTGCCCGGCCCGCCGGGGACGTGGACGCTCCAGGTCCAGGTCGCCGACGGGCGGATGATCACGAGCGCGGAGCCGATCCCGCCCGGCTGGGGCGAGCCGAGCGAGAGCTACGACGAGGGCTTCGCGATCTGGGACGTCGCCGACCCGGAGGACCCGCAGCTGCTCGGCAAGTGGCGGACCGGCGGGCTCGGCACGCACCGGAACTTCTACGCCGGCGGCCGCTACGTGCACGCCGCCGCGCGGCTGCCTGGGTTCGACGGGCACGTCTACGCGGTCGTCGACATCGACGACCCGGAGGCGCCGCGCCTCGTCGGCCGGTGGTGGTGGCCGGGTCAGCACCGCGCCGGCGGCGAGACCTTCAGCGAGGCCGACCGGGCGAAGCTGGCCGGAGGGAAGCCGGCGCCGGACATGCCGACGCCCGCGCTCTCGCTCCACGCCGCGCCGTACGTCGAGGGCGACCGCGCCTACGCAGCCTGGATGCGCGCCGGCTTCGTCCTGCTCGACGTCTCCTCGCCCGAGGAGCCGCGCCTGGTCGGCTCGCTGCCCGTCTACCCCCCGCTCGGCAGCAGCATCGCGATGCACACGGCGGTGCCGCTGCCCGGACGCGAGCTCGTCGTCGTCAACAGCGAGGCGCTGAACGAGCGCTGCCGCGAACCGGTCAACTTCGCCGGCATCGTCGACGTCCGCGACGAGAGCGACCCCGTGCTGATCTCGCTCTTCCCGGTCCCCGACGTGCCCGACGGCTACGACGCGCCGAGCTTCTGCAGCAAGGGCGGCCGCTTCGGCCCGCACAACCAGCACCAGCCGCAGGGCCATCCGAGCCTGCAACCGCTCGGCAACCACGTCTACCTCACGTACTTCAACGCCGGCCTGCAGATCTACGACGTCTCCGACCCGTACACGCCGCGGATCGCCGGCCACTACATCCCCGACGATCCGGAGACGCGACGCGGTCCGCTGCCGAAGGATCTCGTGACGCAGGTCGAGGACGTGCTCGTCGACCGGCGCGGCTACGCGTACGTGACCGACAAGAACGCCGGCGTCACGATCCTCCGCTTCGAGGGCCCCTGATGGACTTGCGGATCCTCGGCCCGAGCGGCCTCCGCGTCTCCCGTCTCTGCCTCGGCGTCGCCACATTCGGCAACGAAGACTGGGGCTGCGACGAGGCGGAGTCGCGGCGAATCCTCGACCGCTTCCTCGACGCCGGCGGCAACTTCGTCGACACCGCGAACAAGTACGCCGACGGACGCAGCGAGGAGGTGCTCGGCAGCCTGCTCGCCGGCCGCCGCGACGGCGTCGTGCTCGCGACGAAGTACACGGCCGGGATGGAGCCCGACGCGAACTCGTCGGGCAACCACCGCAAGAGCCTCGTCCGCTCGCTCGAGCGCAGCCTGCGCCGGCTGCGCACCGACTACGTCGACCTCCTCTGGGTGCACGCCTGGGACGGCGTCAGCCCGATCGACGAGGTCGTGCGCGCGCTCGACGACCAGGTGCGGCTCGGGAAGGTGCTGAGCGTCGGCATCTCGAACGCGCCGGCGTGGATCGTTACGTACGGCAACGCGTACGCGGAGGCGCACGACCGCTCGCCGTTCGTCGCCGTGCAGAACGAGTACAACCTGCTCGAGCGCGGCGCCGAGCGGGAGCTGATTCCGATGACGCGGTACTTCGGGCTCGGCTTCCTCGCCTGGGCCCCGCTCGCGCAGGGGCGGCTGACGGGAAAGCACCTGCGGAACGAGCCGACGCGGCTCACGCACGAGGAGGCGGAGCTCTCGCCGCGCGACACGCGCGTCATCGCCGAGACGGTCGCGCTCGCAGACGAGCTCGGCGAGGCGCCGGCGACGGTGGCGATCGCGTGGATCCTCCTGCGGCAGCCGGACGCGATCCCGATCCTCGGCGCGCGCACGGTCGAGCAGCTCGACGCGAACCTCCGCGCCGCCGAGCTCGAGCTGACGGCCGAGCAGCTGGCGCGGCTCGACGCGATCTCGGCGATCGAGCTCGGCTCGCCGACGCGGTTCATGCGCACGAACGACCCCGGCCGTGACTTCATGTGGGGCGAGCGGCGGACCGTGCCGGCCGCCACCGCCCGGCCCGGGCTCCCGTGGTGGGAGCTGTAGCCGGGTTCGACCTCGCCGTCCGCGGCGGGCTCGTCGTCCGTCCGAGCGGGTCGCGACGGACGAACGTCTACGTCCGGGGCGGACGCGTGGCGCTCGTCGACGACGAGCAGCTGCCGGCGCGCGCCGAGATCGACGCGGCCGACCTGCTCGTGCTGCCGGGGATGGTCGACACGCACGTCCACTTCATGGACCCCGCCGACCCGACGCGCGAGGACTTCCCGACCGGCAGCGCGGCAGCCGCCTGCGCGGGCGTGACGACGGTCGTCGAGCACACGCACGCACGACCGGTGCGGACGGCGCAGGAGCTGCGCGAGAAGCGCGACTACCTGCGGGACCGCTCCGTCGTCGACTTCGGCCTGGCGGCGCACGCGTGGCCCGACCGCCTCGACGCGATCGCGGAGCTCTGGCGGGCCGGCGTCACCTACGTGAAGGCATTCACCTGCACGACGCACGGCGTCCCGGGCCTCGACGCGGCGCACCTGCTCGAGCTGTTCCGGCGAGCCGCGTCGCTCGGCACGCCGTGCCTCGTCCACTGCGAGGACGAGTCGCTCACCGCGGCCGCCGAGCAGGCGCTTCACACCGCCGGCCGCGAGGACCCGCTCGTCGTCTCCGAATGGCGCAATCGCGACGCCGAGGCAGTCGCCGTCGCGGTGACGGCGCTGCTCGCGCGGCGCACCGGCGCGAACGCGGTCGTCGCGCACGCGAGCAGCGTCGAGATCGTCGACCTCGCAGCGCGCGAGCGTGACGCGGGTGCGCGCGTCCTCGTCGAGACGTGCCCGCAGTACCTCCTCCTACGCGAGGACGAGCTGCGCGACCACGGAGCGTTCCGGAAGTTCACGCCGCCCGCGCGGGCGCAATCGACCGCCGACCTCGAGCGGATGTGGGAGGCAGTCGCCGACCGCCGCGTCCACCACGTCGCGAGCGACCACGCGCCCTCGACGGCGGCGCAGAAGACGAGCGGCTCGATCTGGGACGTCCACTTCGGCCTGCCCGGGATCGACACGACGCTGCCCGTCCTGCTCGACGGCGCCCACGCCGGCCGGCTCGGCTACGAGCGCATCGCCGAGGCGTACGCCGAGGCGCCGGCGCGGGCGTACGGGCTCTGGCCGCGCAAGGGGGCGCTGCAGGAAGGCTCCGACGCCGACCTCGTGCTGGTCGACCCGGGCGCGCGCTGGACGGTGCGGGACGAGGACGTCCGCTCGAAGGCCGGCTGGTCGCCCTTCGCCGGCCGGACGTTCGTCGGCCGCGCGGTCGCGACCTACCTCCGCGGCGAGCTCGTCGCCGAGGACCGCTGCGCCGTCGCGGCAGCCGGCACCGGCCGCTTCGTCGCCGGCGCCGGCGCGAGCGGCGACGGCTGACGCCTCAGCCGCCGGCGCCGGGCACGTTCGCGTCCTCGAGGAGCTCGAGCGTGATCTCGTCCGGGTCGCGGAAGTAGACGATCGCGCGCCCGGCGTGGCGGCCCTCCGCGATCCGGAAGGGCTCCGAGACGAACCCCACCCCCCGCGCCGAGAGCTCGCGGTACGCGCCGTCGAGGTCGGAGACGCGGAAGCAGACGTGCGCCGCCCCGACGTCCGAGTTCCGGCGCTCGTACACCCGCTGCTCCGGCGCCGTGTACTCGAGCAGCTCGAGCTGCAGGCCGGCGAGCCGCAGGAACGCGATCCGCAGCTCGGCGCCGGCGACGCCGACCGAGCGCCCGATCTCGGGGCCGGACACGTCGAGCACCTCCAGGAGCTCGAGCTCGAGCACGTCGCGGTAGAAGGCGAGCGAGCGGTCGAGGTCGGAGACCGTGAGGCCGACGTGGTGCAGCGCCGGCGCCCGCGCGTCGAGCACGAAGTCGCGGAAGCTCATCGGCTGCGAATTCTCTCGCCGCGGCGCCGGTGCGCGTGGGGCTTGCCGCACCGACGACCGCGGCGTAGAGTCCCGCTGAACTGACCGTGGCTGGACGTGAAGTGGTGCTTACGTCGATGAGGCAGGACGAAGAGCGACGGGCGCCGCGACGCGCCGTCGAGAGAGGAGAGAGCAACACGATGAGATCGAGACTTGCGGCTCCCCTGCGCCGCCGCCGCTCGCTGTGGGCGCTCGGGGCCCTGCTGCTGTCGGTACTGGCGCTCGGAGGGGCGAGCGCGGCAACCGCCGGCTCCGGCGTGACGGGGGCGAGCTTCGTCCTCAACGGCTGGCCGCAGCCGAGCTGGCTGAAGGTGCCGACGGTCGCCCAGCTCAAGCAGTACCCGGGCAACCTGCCCGGGTACTACCTCGGCTACACGCCCGTCAACTCGACCGACTTCAAGATCACGCCCGCGGACGTCGCCGCGATCCGCGCCAAGCACTGGAAGGCGGCCTTCCTGAACTGGAGCGGCGTGCCGTACAACCAGGCGTTCACCTGGGGCATCAAGCGGGCGTTCCAGGAGCTCGGGATCAAGCTCGTCGCGACGACGGACTTCGAGTTCGACGCGGTGAAGGCGAACTCGCAGCTCCTCGACGTGCTGCCGCTGAACCCCGACATCATCATCACGGGCGTCCTCGACCCGACGCAGTGGCCGGGAATCCTGAAGCCGGCGCGCGCCAAGGGGATCACGATCGAGATGTGGAGCCAGGGCGTGCAGGGCTGGAAGCTCGGCAAGGACTACTGCAACATCACCTCGTACGACCCGGCCTACGACGGCGCGACCGTCGCCGACGGGATCCACAAGTGGTTCCCGAACGGCGCCAAGGTCGGCGTCATCCGCTGGAACTTCCACCACCCGGTCGTGATCGGGCGTGACCAGGGCTTCCTGAACGAGCTGAAGAAGTACCCGAACCTGAAGGTCGTGGCGAGCTCGTGGATGCCCGACCCGAACCACGCCGACACGGTCGCCGCCGCGATGATCACGCAGCATCCCGACATCCAGGTGATCTACGCGCCGTGGGACAGCCCGCCGGCCGAGGGCATCGTCGCCGCGATCCGCGCCTCCGGGCACCCGAACATCAAGGTCGCGACGATGGACATCGGCAACACCGGCGCGCACGAGATCGCGCACAACGGCAACATCTTCCACGACACCGGCCAGGCGGTCTACGAGGCCGGCCGCACGATGGCGATGGCCTCCGCGATGTGCCGGCTCGGGAAGTCGGTGCCGCCGTTCATGATCGTGCCGACGTTCGGCGTCGACAAGACCAACCTCGACAGCGGCTGGAACTACATGCACGGGCCGAACCTCCCGCTGCCGAAGCAGGACCAGCTGAAGGGGACGTAGCCCGTCTCGAACCGCGGCGGCGCCCGGCTCGGGGTGCGACACTCCGGGCCGGGCGCCGCTCGGCGACCGTCTGACGCCATGGATGCTCCGGACGAATTCGCGCTCGACATGACGGGCGTCAGCAAGCGCTTCGGGCAGACCCTCGTGCTCGACAACGTCGACTTCCGCGTCCGCCGCGGGACGATCCACGGCCTCGTCGGCCACAACGGCGCCGGCAAGTCGACGCTGATGAAGATCGCGCTCGGCGGCGTCGCCCCGACCAAGGGGACGGTGCGGGTCGGCGAGACGCAGCTCACCTACTCGCGCCCGGCGGAGGCGCGCTCCGCCGGCGTCGGGATGGTGCTGCAGGAGCTCTCGCTGATCCCGACGCTCTCGGTCGTCGACAACATCTTCCTCAACGCCGAGAAGCGCTCGCCGCTGGGGACGATCTCGGCGCGCGCGCAGCGACGCGAGGCGCGCGCGCTCCTGCGCAACCTCGGCATCACCGGCATCAACCCGTCCCGCCCCGTCGGCGAGCTCGGCGTCGCCGAGCTGCAGATGATCGAGATCGCGAAGGCGGCTCGCCTCAGCAGCCGGCTGCTCATCCTCGACGAGCCGACGGGACCGCTCGCGCGCGCCGAGGTCGGTCGCCTCTTCGAGCTGATCCGGCGGACCGCCGCGCTCGGGCTCGGCGTCGTCTTCATCACCCACCACCTGCGCGAGGTGTTCGAGATCTGCGACGAGGTGACCGTGCTCCGCGACGGCCGAACCGTGCTGCACGAGGCGACCGCCGAGACCGACGTCGGCGCGGTCGTGCGCGCGCTCGTCGGGCGGGAGCTCGCGGCCGCCGAGGCGGAGCAGACGCCGAGACCGCCGAGCGACGCGCAGCCGCTCCTGGAGGTGCGCGGCCTGACGGTGAAGGGAAAGCTCGACGACGTCGCGTTCAGGCTGCTGCCCGGCCAGATCGTCGGCGTCGCCGGCCTCGCGGGCAGCGGGCGCACGGTGCTGCTCAAGACGCTCTTCGGCGACATCCGGCCCGAGCGCGGCGAGATGCGCCTCGAGGGGCGCCGCTACCGGCCGCGGTCGCCGGCCGACGCGATCGCGAAGGGCGTCTTCCTCGTCCCCGAGGACCGTCGCGTGCACGGGCTCGTGCCGATCCACAGCGTCGAGCAGAACGTCGTGCTCTCGATCCTGCGGCGGCTCAAGCGGCTGCTGCTCTACCGGCCGCGCGCGGCGCGACGGCTCGTGCGCCGGATGGTCGAGACGCTCGGGATCCGGCTCGCGAACCTGCGCCAGCCGGTGCCGGAGCTCTCTGGCGGCAACCAGCAGAAGGTCGTCTTCTCGAAGGCGCTCCTGTCGGAGCCCGACCTGTTCCTGCTCGACGAGCCGACGTTCGGGATCGACGTCCACACCGCCGCCGACATCGTGCGCCTGATCCGCGCCGAGGTCGAGGGCGGCAAGGCGGCGCTCTGGGTGACGTCCGACCTGCCGGAGCTCCTGAACGTCGCCGACGAGATCCTCGTGCTCGCCGACGGCACGATCAAGGACGTCGTCCCGCGCGGCGCTCCCGGCTTCAGCGAGGAGGCGCTGCTGCACGCGATCCAGCGCAGCGAGACGGTCGGCGTGGGCGAGGCGGCGGCGCCCTGATGGCGGTCGCGCGCGCCGAGAAGCCGGACGAGCCGGGCGCGGTCGCCGCCGCGCCGGCGGGCGAGCTGCGCGAGTGGCTCCGCGACACGGCGATCCGGACCTACCGCGGCGAGAACGCCGGGATCCTGATCGCGGCGATGGTCGTGATCATCGGGATCTTCGCGATCCTCCTCCGTCACACCGCCTTCCTCAGCGTCGACAACTTCCTGGGGATCGTGCGCCAGACGGCGGTGATCTCGATCATGGCGATCGCCACCGTCTTCGTCATCTCGGCGGGCGAGATCGACCTCTCGATCGCGGCCGTGATCCCGCTCGCCGGCTACTGGGCCGGCCTCCTGATGCCGAGGTACGGGATGGCGTTCGGCGTCTTCGTCGCGCTCGCGTTCGGGGCCGGCGTCGGCCTCGTCAACGGCCTGATCACCGTGCTGCTCCGGGTGCCGTCGTTCGTCGTCACGCTCGGCACGATGGGGCTCCTCCAGGGGCTCGCGATGGTGCCGACGAACAGCCAGGCGATCGTCGTCGACCACCCGACCTTCGACTCCTGGTTCGGGGGCGGCGACGTCGGCCCGGTGCCGGGGCTCGCGATCTGGACGCTCGCGGCGACCCTCGTCGGCTACCTCGTGCTCGCGTGGACGCCGGCCGGCAAGGCGGTGCTCGCGACCGGCGCGAACCCGAACGCAGCCCGCTTCTCCGGCATCCGGACGAACCTCGTCAAGGTGTCGGTGATGATGGCGAGCGGCACCGCCGGCGCCCTCGGCGGGCTGCTCTACGTCGGCCAGTACCAGGGCGCACGCTACGACCTCGGGTCGAGCGACCTGCTGACGGTGATCGCGGCCGCGATCATCGGCGGCACGGCGCTGACGGGGGGCAAGGGGAGCGTGATCGGCGCCGTCGTCGGCTCGCTGCTCCTCGGGGCCGTCAACAACGGGCTGATCATCGAAGGACTGAACGTGCCGGAGCAGCTGATGTTCCGCGGCGGCATCATCATCGCCGCCGTCGTCCTGAGCGCGCGGGCGGCACGACGGCGAACCTGACGAGCGAGAGCGGGAGGAGACGATGAAGGCGCTGCGCCTGCACGGACACCGGGACATCCGGCTCGACGACGTCGAGGAGCCGCAGCCGCAACCCGGCTGGTCGGTGATCGAGGTCGCCTGGGCGTCGATCTGCCAGAGCGACATCAAGGAGTACCTCGGGCCGCTCTACTGCTCGCCCGAGCCGAACCCGTTGACGGGCGTCGGGCTGCCGGTGACGCTCGGCCACGAGTTCTCGGGCCGGGTCGTCGAGACCGACGGCTCGCGCCCCGACCTGCGCGTCGGCGACCGCGTCGTCGCCGACGGCTGCATCTACGACGGCGAGTGCTGGTACTGCCGGCACGGCAACTACGTCCTCTGCGACAAGCTGGCGATCCTCGGCTTCGACGCGCACGGCGGCTTCGCGCAGCGCGTCGCGGCGCCGAACTACGCGATCTTCAAGCTGCCCGACTCGATCAGCGACGAGGCGGGCGCGGTGATCGAGCCGCTCGCCGTCACCGTGCACGCGGTCCGCCGCGGCCGCGTCGCGCCCGGTGACACGGTCGCGGTCGTCGGCGCGGGCATGATCGGGCTCGGCACGCTGCAGGTCGCGCGCACGGCGGGCGCGTCGGCGGTCTACGTCGTCGAGCCGCGGTCGGAGCGGCGCGAGCGGGCCGAGCAGATGGGCGCGACCGCGGTCGTCGACCCCGGCCGGGGCGACCCGGCCGAGGCGCTCCGCGAGCTGACCGGCGGCCGCGGCGCCGACGTCGCGTTCGACTGCGTCGGCTACCAGGAGTCGCTCGCCTCGGCGCTCGACCTCTCACGGAAGGGCGGCCGCGTCGTCTGCGTCGGCGTCTACAAGTCGCCGCCGGTCGTCGACATGAACAAGGTCGTGCTCCAGGAGCGCGAGGTGATCGGCTGCCTCGCCTACGTCGACGACTTCCCGCGCGCGATCGCGCTCGCCGCGGACGGCCGCGTCGACGCGCCGGCGTTCATCACGGACAAGATCCGGCTCCGGGACATCGTCGACGACGGCTTCCAGAAGCTGATCGACGAGCCGGAGCGTCACGTCCGGATCATCGTCGACGCTCAGGCGGTGTGACCGGGCGACCTTGTCTTGGCGAGCGGCTTCATTTAGCATCGCTAAACGCCGTTCAACACGACTTCCAGCTCTCCGACTGCCGGGCAGGCGCTCCCGGAGCGTGATCACACAAGGAGGAACGAGGTGCGCATGCGCAAGATGTCTCGTCTAGGTCGAGGCGTGCTCGTGGCCTCGGCCGCCGCGGTGGCGGCGGTCGTCGCCACCACCGCTTCCGCCACCCCCAGGGGCCGGGCAGCGAGCTGCCCCGCCTTCAACTCCTCGGCGCTGAAGCCGCGGACGCTTCCCGCCGACCTCGGTGGTCAGCAGGTGCTCTTCCCGCCGCTCTCGTCGCTGCCGAGCACCTCGGCGGCGCTCGGGACGAAACAGTCGCTCAAGCCGCACTGGTTCACCGACCTGATGGCAGAGGTGACGCCCGCGGTGCAGAAGCAGATCTGCGCGAAGCACCTCTCGGCCGTCTACCTCGACTGGGACTCGGTGCCCTTCAACCAGGCGATTCGCGCGGGCATCAAGGACGTCGCGAACGCGCTCGGGATCAGCATCAAGATCTCGAACTACAGCTTCAACCCGTCGGGCTTCGCCGGCAACCTCGCCGCGGTCTTGCCGACGCACCCGGACATCATCATGACCGGCGGCGCGATCAGCCCGGAGCAGTTCGGGACGATCATGAACCCCGCGGTCAAGCAGGGCGCGACGGTGACGACGTGGGGTCTCGGCGCGAAGACCTGGAACACCGGTCCCGGCCAGCCGCTGAAGACGCTCGTCGCGTACGACTTCTACCACCTCGGCACGCAGCTCGCGGACGCGATCCACAAGGCGTACCCGAACGGAGCGAACTTCGGCTACATCCACTGGGTGACCGACTCGCTCGCGATCATCAACCGCGAGCAGGGCATGCTCGACGGCCTGAAGAAGTACCCGAACATCAAGATCGTCACGAACGGCACGCCGAGCCCGAAGAACCCCTCGTCCGGCTACACGGACTTCAACGCGGCCGAGGCCTACACCGTCGCCTTCCTGAAGGCGCACCCGACGGTCAACGTCCTCTTCGCGCCGTGGGAGGACCCGCCGGCGCTCGGTGAGGCGGCCGCGATCAACGCGCTCCACCTCCAGAACAAGGTGCACATCGCGACGATGGACCTGGGCAGCGCCGGCGCGACGCAGATCTCCCACAACGGGATCATCTCGGTCGACATGGCGCAGGACATGTACGACGGCGGCCGCTCGATGATGCTGTCGGCGGCGCTCTCCGAGGTCGGCAAGAAGATCTACCCGTACGTGATCGTCCCGACGACGCCCGCCACGAAGGCGAACGTCCAGGACGCCTGGGACTTCATGCACGGCCCCTCGATCCCGTGCGGCAGCGCGTGCAAGTAGTCCAGAGCGATTGAGCGACGTGACCGCCGGCTCCGCGGGCCACCCGCGGGGCCGTCGGCCCGTCGTGCCACTCGAGCGTGGTGACGAGCAGCCCGGCAGTTCAGCAAGACGCAGCGCTCGAGATGCGCGGCATCTCGATGCGCTTCGGCGAGAACTGGGTGCTGAACGACGTCGACCTGGTCGTCCGCCGCGGCACGATCCACGCCATCGTCGGCCACAACGGCGCCGGCAAGTCGACGCTGATGAAGATCGCGCTCGGCGGCTACCGGCCGACGCGAGGCGAGGTGCGCGTCGGCGGCGAGACGCTCTCCTACTCGCGCCCGGCGGCGGCACGGGAGCTCGGGCTGGGAATGGTCCTGCAGGAGCGGAGCCTGATCCCGACGCTGAACGGGCTCGACAACCTGTTCCTCAACTCCGAGCAGGTGAGCCCGCTGCGCGTCGTCCAGCGCGGCCGCGAGGCCGACGAGGCCGCCTCGCTCCTCGATGAGCTCGGAATCCCGCGGCTCCTCCTGCGCCTGCGCGTCTCCGAGATGAGCCCGATCGAGCAGGAGCTGCTCGAGATCGCGAAAGCGCTCCGGCTCGGGAGCAAGGTGCTGATCCTCGACGAGCCGACGGCGCCGCTCGGCAAGGACGAGATCGACCGGCTGTTCGGCGTCATGCGGACGGTCGCGGCGCAGGGAACGGGAATCGTGCTCATCACCCACCACCTCGCCGAGGTCTTCGCGGTCAGCGACGACGTCACCTGTCTCCGCGAAGGGCGCGTCGTCCTCTCCTCGCGAACGGCCGACACGACGATGGGCGAGCTGATCCAGGCGATGCTCGGCCGCCCGTCGGTCGTGACGCAGGCGCGAGCGAGGAGCAGGGCGGCCGAAGCCGAGCCGCGCCTCGTGGTCCGCGACCTCCACGTGGGCGAGAAGCTGACGGGCGTCTCGTTCCAGATCGGGCGGGGCGAGATCGTCGGGATCGCCGGTCTCGCCGGGAGCGGCAGGACGACGCTCCTGCGGACTCTCTTCGGCGACATCCGGGCGACGTCCGGCGAGCTGCTGCTCGACGGGGCTCCCTACAGGCCGCGCTCGCCCGTCGACGCGATCGCGAAGGGCGTCTTCCTGATCCCCGAGGACCGGGCGGTGCACGGACTCGTCCTGATGAAGACGATCGCCGAGAACGCGGTGATGCCGATCCTGCAACGGCTCGTCGGCAAGCTGCGCTTCCTGCGCATGTCGGGCGGTAGAGCGCTCACGCGGCAGCTGATGGCGCGGCTCGACGTCCGCGCGCGCGGGCTCAACCAGGTGGTCGGAGAGCTCTCCGGCGGCAACCAGCAGAAGGTGGTCCTCGCCAAGGCGCTCGCGGTCGACGCGAGGCTGATGCTCCTGGACGAGCCGACGTTCGGCGTCGACATCGGCGCGACGCGCGAGATCATTCGCCACGTCCGCGAGCTCGCCGACGCCGGCACGAGCGCGCTCTGGGTCACCTCCGACATCCACGAGCTCCTCGACGTCGCAGACCGCGTCCTCATCCTGCGCGAGGGCCGGATCGAGGCGTCGGTCGAGCCGGGCGAGCCGGACTACAACGAGAACGTGATCATCGCCCGGATGCAGCGGGAGCAGTATCTTCACCTGGCAGGCACGACCGCAGGGGGTCCGGACGGAGATGGCTAGCTCGACCACCGCGGGCGCAGGCGTTCGGCGGCAGGGACTGCGCGTCGCCTGGGTGCCGGTCGCGCGCGGCGCCGGACGGGTCGCGTGGCGGAGCTACACGGGCGAGAACGCGGGCATCCTCGTCGCGGCGATGCTCGTGATCGTCGGCGTCTTCGGGATCGTCCTGCGCGACCAGGGCTTCCTGACGAGCAGCAACCTGCTCCAGATCATCCGGCTCTCGGCGACGATCACGATCATGGCGGTGGCGACGGTGTTCGTCATCTCCGCCGGCGAGATCGACCTCTCGATCGCGGCCGTCATCCCCGTCTCGGGGCTGATCTCCGCCGTGCTGATGACCTGGGGCTACGGCTCGATGTTCTCGGCGTTCGTGGCGGTGATGTTCGGCGTCGGCGTCGGGCTCGCGAACGGGATCGTCACGGTCGCGTTCCGTATCCCGTCGTTCGTGGTCACGCTCGGGATGATGGGCATCCTGCAGGGCCTCGCCCAGAAGGTGACGAACACGAACACGATCTCGATCTCGAACCAGCGCTTCATCTTCTGGTTCGGGGGCGGCGACGTCGGCCCGATCCCGATCCTCGACCTCTGGTCGCTCGCTGCACTGGTCGTCGGCGTCGTCATCCTCAACTGGACGGCGCTCGGGCGAAAGGTGCTCGCCACCGGCGCGAACCGGAACGCCGCACGGTTCTCCGGCATCCGCACCGGCCGCATCCGGATCGGCGTCCTGACGGCGAGCGGCGCGGCCGGCGCGATCGCCGGCCTCCTCTACAACGGGCAGTTCGGCGCGGCCGAGTTCACGACCGGCTCCAGCGACCTGCTGACGGTGATCGCGGCGACGATCATCGGCGGCACCCTGCTCATGGGCGGCAAGGGCAGCGTCGTCGGCGCCGTCGTCGGCTCGCTCCTGATCGGGACGCTGAACAACGCGCTCGTGCTGCTCAACCTCGGGGCGCCGGACCAGCTGATCGTGCGCGGCCTGATCATCGTCGTCGCCGTGATCGCGAGCTCCCGGCAGACGCGGTCGCGCGAGCCGTGGCGCTGGCTCGCCGCGCTCGAGGCGCGACAGGTCCGGCTGTGGGGCCCGCCGTCGGCCGCGGAGTCCGCGCTCGCGACGCAGCGAGTCGAGGGGGTGCCGTGACGACGGCCGCCCGCGACGTGCCGGCGCCGCCGCCGGACGCGCCGGTGCGCGTCGATGCCGACCGCGGCGCCTGGCTCGTCACCGGCTACGACGAGGCGGTCGGCGTCCTCCTCGACACCGGCACGTTCTCGAACGTCAACTGCATCGGCATCGCCTCGTTCGAGGACGCGGCGCCCGAGGTGCAGGCCGTCCTCCGTCAGGGGTTCGAACGCTTCCCCGGCATGGTCGAGCTCGACCCGCCGGTCCACACGCGCTACCGGACGCTCGTGAACCTCGCCTTCACGCCGCGCCGAGTCGCCGCCTACGAGCCGAGGATCCGCGAGCTCGCGGACGGGCTGATCGACGCTTTTCCCGCGGGACGCGTCGAGTTCATGCGCGCGTTCGCGCTCCCGCTGCCGGGCGCCGTGATCGGCGAGGTGCTGGGCTTGCCCGCCGCCGACATGCCGATGCTCCAGCACCTGAGCGACGCGTTCAAGACGCTCGAGGCCGGCACGCTTGCCTCACTCTCGCTCGGCGAGCAGCTCGAGACCGCACGCGACTTCGTCCGCTTCCAGCACTACGCGCGCGAGGTCGTCGAGGAGCGCCGCCGCACCCCCGGCGACGACCTGATCAGCAGCGTCATCCAGGACGGGATGGCCCTGGCGGAGCCGCTGTCGCTCGTCGAGGAGATCTCGATGGTGATCCACCTGATCTTCGCCGGCCAGGAGACGACGGTGATGCTGCTCGGCGGGATGATGCTGTTGCTGATGACGCACCGAGACCAGTGGCAGGCGCTCTGCGCCCGCCCCGAGCTGATCCCCGGCGCGGTCGAGGAGTCGCTCCGCTGCGAGCCGCCGGTGCTCTACCACCAGCGACGTACGACGAAGCCGGCGCGGATAGGCGCCGTCGAGATCCCGGCCGGCGAAGACGTGCACGTCGTCTTCGCCGCCGCCAACCGCGACGCCCGCCGCTTTCCCGACCCCGACCGCTTCGACGTCGCACGCGGGGACGCGGGCCGGCATCTCTCGTTCGGGCGCGGCGTCCACTTCTGCGTCGGGGCACCGCTCGCGCGGCTCGAGGCCAAGGTCACGCTCGAGCAGCTGACGAGCCGGCTGCCCGAGCTCCGCCTCGCGACCGGAACGACCCCGCCCCGCGATCCGCACGAGATGCTGAGCGGCCTCACGCGCCTCGAGCTCGAGTGGTAGCTCGACCCCGCTGGGCCGCGACCTCCACCCCAGCTCCCACAGCCGCTCCTCGGGCGTTACCTCCTCGCGCGCTTGCTCGCGGCCAGCTCGGGCGTCGGCAGGTGCCCGATCGCGGTGTAGCCGCCGTCGACCATCAGCTGCTGGCCGAAGACGAAGTCGGACGCCGGGCTGGAGAGGAAGACGACGGCGTTCGCGACCTCGGCCGGATCGCCGAAACGGCCGGGCGGCAGCTTGTGCATGTAGTCGCGGCTGAACTCCTCGTCCTCCGCGAGCGAGCGCGTCATGTCGGTGATGTTCAGCGTCGGCCCGACGGCGTTGACGTTGATCCCGTACTGCCCCCACTCCGACGTGAGCGCCCGCGTCACGAGCAGGAGGCCGCCCTTCGCCGCGCAGTAGGCGGAGAAGAGCGGGAAGCCCACCTCCGCCCAGATCGAGGTGATGTTGACGATCTTGCCGCCGCCGCCGCGCGCGATGAAGTGCCGCGCCGCGGCCTGCGCGGCGAAGAACGGCGCCTTCAGGTTGACGGCGATCGTCTCGTCCCAGTCCTGCTCCGAGAGCTCCTCCGCGGGCGCGAGCAGCTGCACGCCTGCGTTGTTGACCAGGATGTGCAGGTCGCCGAAGTCGCGGACGACGTCCTCGACGAGCCCGCGGATCTCGGCGACGTTGCGTAGGTCGACGCTGTACGCCCCGCCGCGGCGGCCGGCCGCCTCGATCGCCTGCACCGCCTCGTCGAGCGGCCCGCGCCGGCGGCCGGCGACGGCGACGTCCGCACCGGCCGCCGCCAACGCGTCGACGATCGCGCGCCCGATGCCGCGGCCGCCGCCGGTCACGATCGCGACCCTGCCGGTGAGGTCGAACTTGCTGTTCGTCATCCGACGACCACCTCCACCTTGTGCGGCTCGGGCGTGATCAGGAGGAGACCCTCCTCGGAGAGCTTGATGTCGCCGATCTCGCCGCAGGCGAAGCAGAACTCGAGCTGCGAGAACGGGTTCTTGAGCGGGCAGCCGAGCTCGGCGATCGCCTCGAACGCGCGGCCGAAGCGGGCCATCACCTGCTCCATCGGCGCTTCCGTCAGCAGGCCGCAGATCGGCAGCCCGACCGAGGCCACGACGTCGCCGTCGCGCACGACGACCTTGCCGCCGCCGAGGCTCGCCAGGTGGTTCGCGGCGACCGCCATGTCGGTCGCGTTCGTCCCGACGATGACGATGTTCTCGCAGACCGCGTTCGCGGTCGAGGCGATCGCGCCGGTCCGTAGCCGGAAGCCCTGGACGAAGCTGAGGCCGATGCCGGTGCCCTTGCCGAAGCGGTCGATCATCGCGAGCAGGAGCACGTCGCCGTCGACGTCCGCGCCGACGATGCCGTCCTCGACGCGCAGCCGCGCCCGGCGCTCGTCCGTCTCCAGGCTCCCCTCGGTGACGCCGATCACCCGCACCTCGACCTCGTCGCGGTCGCCGTCGACGCGGAACGTGAGCGCATCGGCGGTGATCGGCTGCGGCAGCTTCACCGTGTCGCGTAGGAAGTCCGGATACTCCGTCTTCGGCAGCTCGAGCAGGAACTCGCCCTGCTTGAAGACTTCGACGCCGCCGAAGACGACGGTGTCGATCACGAAGTCGCGCAGGTTGGAGACGAGGACGAGGTCGGCGAAGCGTCCCGGCGCGACGACGCCGAAGTCGCGCTGGGCGTAGAACGCCTCCGCAGTGTTGATCGTCGCCATCTGGACTGCGTTCACCGGTGCGACGCCCTGCGCGATCGCGACGCGGATCGACTGGTCGATCGTTCCCTCCGTCATCAGCTTCTCCGGCGAGGCGAGGTCGGCGCAGAAGCCGAGCCGGCGCGGGTCGATCCGGAACTCGGTGTGGGTGCGCACCACCTCCGGCACGTCGAAGCAGCCGGAGCCCTGCCGCATCAGCAGCGTCATCCCCGCGCGCGCCTTTGCGAGCGCGTCGTGCACCTCGACCGACTCGTGGTCGGTCGTGACGCCGACGGCGGCATACGCCTGGAGCTGCCGCCAGCTGATCCCGGCGGCGTGGCCCGTGATCACCTTGCGCTGGCGCAGCGTCTCGTCGAAGAGGTCGAGGAACTCCGGGTAGTGCTCGACGACGGGCAGGTACGGCGGCTCCTCGAGTCCGTAGCAGCCCTCCCAGCCGAGGATCTCGTGCATGTCGGCAGCGTCGATGCCCGGCGTCGGCGTCAGCCCGAGCTCGCGGTTCTGCAGCCAGGAAAGGGTCGGCACGAGGAAGATCAGACGGATCGGCATCCGCTCGAACGCCTCCTTGAAGAAGCGGATCGCGGGCACGCCGGCGACGATGCCGGGGCCGTAGAACCCGTCGGCCGTCGCGGTGACGCCGTGCGAGAGGAGCGCCTGCACGTACTCCGTCACGCCGAGGTAGCTGTGGTACTGGTGCAGGTGGCCCTCGACGAGTCCCGGCGTGAGGTAGCGGCCGCGCGCGTCGATCACCCGCGTCTCCGGTCCCTTCGTGTAGGCGACGTCGCCGACGGCCGCGATGCGATCGCCCTTGATCGCGACGTCGGCGTCGTAGATCTCGGCGGTAGCGACGTTGACGAGCCGACCGCCCTCGACGACGACGTCGGCGTGCGTCTTCCCCATCGCGACGTCGATCAGCTGCCGTCTGCTCATCGGGGGCCGATCATAGGCTCAGCCCGCTGCGGGCGCGACGAGAACCTTGCCGTCGACGGCGCCGGCCGCGAGCGGCTCGAGCCCTTCCGCGACGAGCGCGTCGAGCGGGATGACACGGTCGAGGACGACGCGCGCGAGCTCGCCGTCGGCGAGCATCTCGACCGCATCCGGCAGGTCGACCCTGCAGACGTGCGCGACGCTCGCGACGAGGTCGACCTCCGCGAGCGTCAGCCTCGTCAGCTCCAGCTGCTGCGCCGTCGTCGGTAGGCCGAGCGTGACGACGCGCCCGCCGCGTCGGGCGCACGCGGCCGCGGTCGCCGCGGCGCCGTCACGACCCGTCGCCTCGACGACGAGGGCCGCTCCGTCGCCGTCGGTCAGCTCGAGCACCGAGGCAACGAGGTCGCAAGAGGCGGAGTTGACGGCGGCATCGGCTCCGAGCCGCCGCGCGGTCGCGAGCCGTTCGGCGCGGACGTCGGCGGCGATCAGCGGCGTCGCGCCGCGCGCCTTCGCCGCGGCGACGACGAAGGCGCCGATTCCGCCGACGCCGAGGACGAGCACCGACTCCCCCGCCTCGACGCGGCCCCTGCGCAGCGCGTGCAGCGCGACGGCGAGCGGCTGCGCCATCGCCGCCGCCTCGTCGGCGCACGCGTCCGGCACGGGCACGCACATCCGGCTCGGCGCGAGCGCGTACTCGGCGAGACCGCCGTCCGCCTGCAGCCCGAGGGTGTAGTAGCTCC
Source organism: Gaiellaceae bacterium (assembly GCA_035651195.1). GTDB lineage: Bacteria > Actinomycetota > Thermoleophilia > Gaiellales > Gaiellaceae > PALSA-600. Next base: position 83,913 of record DASRGD010000026.1, read on the forward strand.
GGCAGAGGTTCGTCCGCCCCGACCGGCAGGCCTCGCACTCGCCGCACCACATCCCGGCGCCCGGCACGACGCGCGTCCCCGTCCGGAGCCCGTCGGCGTCGTCGCCGGCGGCGACCACCGTGCCCGTGAACTCGTGCCCGAGGACGAGGCTCGTCCCCGGCGGGATCAGGTGCGGCCCGCTCGCATACTCGGCGGCGTCCGTGCCGCAGATCGCAGCGCGCGTCACCTCGATGAGCACCTCGCCGCGGCGCGGCGGTCGCGGCTCGGGAACCTCCTCGATACGGACGTCGTTCGCACCGTGGTAGACCGCCGCTCTCACCCGGCGTTACGCTCCGGTGCGTCCACGTCGGCTCCTGCGAGTTCGAGCACGCCCGAGCATGATCTCACGGCGCGGAGTCGGCCGGACCGTCGGACTCGACCGCGTGCTGCGGCTCTCGCCGCACGACGCACCGGCGACCTTCTCCGTGCCCCGCTCCGAGGGCAAGGCGATCTGCCGCGGCCGCGAGGAGATCGCCGGACTCCGGCTCGTCGCGACGACGCCCGCGAGCGAGCCGAGCTGTGCCAAGATCCTCCACCACGCGCTGCCCGTCGGCGGCGCGGCGACGACGACATGGTCTCGACCGCTTCGATTCAGACGCGCGAGCTCGAGCGCTTGTACGCGCAGATGCTCCGCATCCGCCTGTTCGAGGACGAGGCGCACCGCCTCTTCATGCGGAACGAGATCGAAGGGTCGATCCACCTCTACCAGGGGCAAGAGGCGGTGGCCGTCGGCGTCTGCTCGCTGCTCGAGCCCCCGCGCGACGTGGTCGCGGCGACGTACCGCGGCCACGGCGTCTGTCTCGCCCTCGGCTCGGAGCCGGCGCGTCTGTTCGGCGAGCTGCTCGGGCGCGAGAACGGGCTCTGCGGCGGCCGCTCGGGCTCGATGAACGTCGTCGACCTCGAGCACGGGCTGCTCGGCTGCTTCGCGATCGTCGGCGGCTCGCTCGCCGCCGCCACGGGCGCTGCGCTCGCCTCGAAGCTGCGGCACGACCGCGGCGTCGCCGTCGCGTTCTTCGGCGACGGTGCCGCGAACCAGGCCTACTTCCACGAGTCGATCAACCTCGCCGCCGTGCTCGGTCTGCCGATCGTCTACGTCTGCGAGAACAACCAGTACGGCGAGTTCACGCCGACGGCGGCCGTGACCGCCGGCGGCAGCATCGCGGCACGCGCCGCCGCGTACGGGCTTCCCGGCGTCGTCGTCGACGGCAACGACGTGCTGGCCGTGCGCGCGGCTGCCGCCGAAGCGGTCGAGCGCGCCCGGAGCGCCGGCGGGCCGACGCTGCTCGAGGCGCAGACGTACCGGCACAAGGGCCACTCGCGCCACGACGACCCGCGCCGCTACCGGCCGGCGGGGGAGCTCGAGGCGTGGCTCGAGCGCGACCCGCTCGCCGCCGCCGTCGCGCGGCTGGAGCCGGAGGCGGCCGAGCGGATGGCGGCCGCGGCTGCGCGCGAGATCGCCGACGCGCTCGACGAGGCGCGCGCGGCGCCGCCCGCCGATCCGACGCGGCCGGCGAGCGCGACGAAGGAGCCGTCGTGAGCTACGAGACGTCCTACCGCCTCGCCGTCCGCGACGCGCTCGCCGAGGAGCTCGAACGCGACTCGACGGTCGTCCTCCTCGGCGAGGACGTCAGGATCGGCGGCGTCTTCAACGCGACCCCGGAGCTCTTCGACCGCTTCGGCCCGGAGCGGATCCTCGACACGCCGATCTCCGAGATGGGCTTCACGGCCGCGGCGTTCGGCGCGGCGGTTCGCGGTCTGCGCCCGGTCGTCGAGATCATGTTCGGCGACTTCCTCGGCCTCGTCCTCGACACGCTCGCGAACCAGGCGGCGAAGTACTGGTACGTCTCGAACGAGCAGGCGAGCGTGCCGCTGACGGTGCGGACGACCGTCGGCGCCGGCGCCCGTTTCGGCGCGTATCACTCGCAGACGCCGGTCGGCTGGTTGCTCGGGATCGCGGGCCTCAAGATCGTGGCGCCTGCGACCCCTGCCGACGCGAAAGCGCTGACCAAGGCTGCGATCCGCGACGACAACCCGGTCGTCGTGCTCGAGCACAAGCTGCTCTACGGCCGCAAGGGCGAGGTCGCCGACGCCGACGCGCCGGTGGAACGGATCGGGGCCGCCGCCGTGCGCCGAGGCGGAGGCGACGTCACGGTCGCGGCCGCGCTCGCGAGCCTCGAGCACTCGCTCACCGCCGCCGAGCTGCTCGCCGGCGAGGGAATCGAGGCGGAGGTGATCGACCTGCGTTCCCTGCGACCGCTCGACCGAGCGACGCTCGCGGAGTCGGCCGCGAAGACGGGGCGGCTGGTCGTCGTCGAGGAAGGCCCGCCGACCGGCGGCTATGCAGCCGAGGTCGTCGCCGCCGTCGTCGAGGCGGCCGGGCCGACGCCGGTGCGCCGCGTCACGATGCCGGACCTGCCGATCCCGTTCGCGGCGAGCCTCGAGGACGCGGTGCTGCCGGGACCGGACCGCATCGCCGCCGCCGTCCGCAGCCTCGTCGGCGAGCCGGCGACCGTCCCGCGCTAGCGCCGCCGGTAGATGCGCTCGTGGAAGTTCCGAACGACCGGAAACTGGTCGCCCCAGACGCGGACGGCCTGCATCTCCGGCGTCCTCAACGCCTCCTCGCTCTCGAGCTCGTAGATCGCCAGGTAGCGGGGCTCGCCGAGCGTGCTCTCGTAGCGACGGCCGCTCAAGAACCCGGGGCACGCGAGGACCTGCGGCAGGTGCTCCTCGTCGTACCAGCGGTTGAACGCCGTCTCCGCGCCCGGCTGGACGTCGACGGTCGTGACGAGGATGATCGGGCCGAGCGTCACCGCAGCGTCGCCTCGACCTCCGCGGCGCGCGGTGCGTGCAGGTGCGCGTCCCCCGCCCGCGGCGGCGCACGGTAGCCGAGCGTCGCGTCGAACAGATCCGTCCGCCGGTCGGCGAACGGGTCCGCGAGCTCGGTCCAGTGGTGCCGGCGCGCCGCCCCGAGGTCGATCTCCGCGAGCAGGACCTCGGGCTCGCCGAACCCGCCCGGGCCGGCGACGAAGCCGGACGGGCCGCAGACACAGCTACGGCCGAGGAAGGTGCATCCGCGCTCGGTGCCGCACTGGTCGGCGCAGACGAGGAAGAAGTTGTTCACGTGGGCGGTCGCCATGTGCACGTACGCGGAGACCGGATTCTCGGGCGTGATCAGGCCGGGGACGAGCACCCAGCACGTCGGGTCGAGGACGAGGTCGGCGCCCTGCAGCTTGAGGATCCGCGCCACCTCCGGGTGCCAGCCGTCGTAGCAGATCATCATCCCGACGCGCCCGAAGGGCAGGTGGAACACGTTCAGGCCGAGGTCGCCCGGCTCGAAGAAAAGCTTCTCCTCGTCCCACAGGTGCACCTTCCGGTAGCGGCCGACGAGGCCCTCGGGCCCGACCAGGACCGCCGTGTTGTAGAGCCGCCCCTGCTCGCGCTCGGGCAGGCCGCCGCAGACGTAGACGCCGCGGTCGCGCGCGACCTCGGCCCACAGCGCGGTCGTCTCGCCTCCCGGCACCTCCTCCGCGAGCTCGAACGCCTCCTCGCGCGACGCGAAGACGTACCCGGAGCTGCCGAGCTCCGGCAGGACGACGACCTGCGCCCCGAGGTCGCACGCGCGCTGCACCTCCTCGAGCGCTCGCTCGTTGTTCCCCGCCCTGTCGCCCGTGACGGCACGGGTCTGGATCGCGGCGACGGTGACGCGGCTCTCGGTCATCTGGCCTCCGTGGCGGACTCTCGCTGCGGAGAGTCTACGGCCATCCTCGGCGGCCGACCCGGTGTCCGCGATTTGCCGTCCGTGTAGATTCGAAACGGTGGAGCTCGAGGGCAAGGCGGCGATCGTCACCGGGGCGAGCTCCGGCATCGGCGCGGCCGTCGCGCGCGCGCTCGGCGAGGCCGGGGCGGCGGTGCTCCTCGTCGGCCGTGACGGGTCGCGCCTCGCCGAGACGGCGCGGGGACTGGATCGCGAACGCACGCTCGCCGTCGACCTGACCGCCGACGGCGCGTGCGAGCGGGTCGTCGCGGAGGCGCTGGCGGCGTTCGGTGCGATCGACGTGCTCGTCCACGCGGCCGGGATCTACCTGCCCGAGTCGTTCGCCGAGACGACGCTCGACGACCTCGACCGGCAGTGGGCCGTCAACGTGCGTGCGCCGTTCGCGCTCACGCAGGCCGCGCTGCCGCACCTCGACGGTGGCAGCGTCGTCTTCGTCTCCTCGATCTCCGGGCACGTCGGCGTCGGCGGCCCCGCCTACTGCGCGACGAAGGGCGCGGTCGAGCTGATGGCGAAGGCGCTCGCGCTCGAGCTCGGGCCGAGGCGGATCCGCGTCAACTGCGTCGCGCCCGGGCAGATCCGGACGCCGATGAACGCGCCGTTCCGGGCCGATCCCGAGTTCGAGCGCCGGGTCGCCGAGGAGACACCCTGGGGCCGCTGGGGCGAGGTCGAGGACATCGCACCGGTCGTCGTGTTCCTCGCTTCCGACGCGGCGCGATTCGTCCACGGGGCGAGCCTCGTCGTCGACGGCGGCTGGACCGCGCGGTGATCGTCGGCCTCCACCACACCTCGCGGACGGTGTCCGATCTCGACCGCTCGCTGGGCTTCTACCGGGACCTGCTGGGGATGGAGGTCGCGCTGGACGCCGAGATGGCCGGCGAGATGCTCGAGCGAGAGGTGGCGATGCCGGGCGCGAGGCTGCGCCTCGTCGAGCTGCGTGCCGGGGCCGCGTTCCTCGAGCTGCTCGAATACCGGGCCCCCGAGGGCGCGCCGTTTCCCGCCGGAGCGAAGCCGGCGGACGTCGGCGCGCACCACGTCGCACTCCTCGTCGACGACATCGAAGCCGAGCACGCCCGTCTCGCCGCCGCGGGCGTCCGCTTCACCTGGCCGCCGCAGGAGGTGGACGCCGGCTACTTCGCCGGCCACCGCACCGCCTACTGCTACGACCCTGACGGGCTGATCGTCGAGCTCTGGCAGCTGCCGGCCTAGCGACGCGCGCGCATCTCGTAGGATCGCCACGACCGACGAATCGCGACGCGGAGGGCGCGCCATGGTGAAGGTATTCATCACCTATCGGCTGAACGAGGAGGTGACGCGCGAGCAGTACCGGCGGTGGTCGCGCGAGGTCGACCAGCCGCTGGCGTCGAAGCAGCCGGGGGTGCTGAAGTACGAGATCTACGAGGTCACGGGTGCGGGAACGGGTGAGCCCGGATTCGACGTGATCGAGGTGATCGAGGCCGAGAGCCGGGAGGCGTGGGAGGCCGTCAACGAGCGGCCGGAGATGAAGGAGGCGGTCGCGCAGTTCTTCGCGATCGCCGAGCGCGGCAGCGTCCAGGTCGTGTACGCAGACCGTGTCGATCCCTAGCATGGCGAAGCTGGACGCGAAGGTCGCGCTCGTCACCGGCGGACTGTCGGGGATCGGCCGCGCGACGGCGGAGCTGTTCGCGACCGAGGGGGCGCGGCTCGCCGTCTTCGACGCCCGCGAGGAGTCGCGTGACGACGGCCTCCCGGCTGCAGAGCTCGTCTCGCGCCTCGGCCCCGATGCCGTCTTCGTCCGCGGCGACGTGCGGGAGGCGGCGGACGTGGAGCGCGCCGTCGCGGAGGTGGTCGAGCGACTCGGCGCCCTGCACGTGCTCGTCAACTTCGCCGGCATCAACATGTTCCGGCCGCTCGACCAGCTGACGGTCGAGGACTACGACCTCGCGATGGCGGTCAACGCGCGCGGCACGTTCCTCTTCTGCAAGTACGCGATCGCGCAGATGCGGCGCCAGGAGGAGCGAGGCGTGATCGTCAACGTCGCCTCGAACTTCGCGTTCGTCGCGGAGCCCGAGGCGACCGCCTACTGCGCGTCGAAGGGCGCCGTCGCGTCGATGACGAAGGCGCTGGCGCTCGAGGTCGGGCCGCTCGGGATCCGCGTCAACGCGCTCTGCCCCGGAGCGACTGCGACCGAGCTCAACCGCGAGCACCGCACGCGGCCGGAGGTCGCCGCCGAGTGGAAGCGCAAGACGCCGCTCGACCTCCGCCGCGAGCAGTTCCTCGCCTATCCGCAGGAGATCGCGCGCGCGGCGCTCTTCCTCGCGTGCGACGACTCGCTCTACATGACGGGATCGAATCTGATCGTCGACGGTGGCTGGAACGCCCAGTGAGGAGGGTCTGATGGCAGTCGCGGAGCGAGAGCACACGATCGGCGACGTGGTCGTCCGGCGCGACGTGCCGGCGGTGATGCGCGACGGCACGATCCTGCGCGCGGACGTGTACCGGCCGCAGGAGCCGGGGTCGTACCCGGTGCTCGTGCAGCGGACGCCGTACGACAAGACCGTCGCCCAGCAGATCACGTATTCGCACCCCGCCTGGTACGCACGCCGGGGCTACGTCGTCGTCGTGCAGGACACGCGCGGCCGCTTCGCCTCCGACGGCGACTTCGTCCCCTTCGAGGACGAGGCGCTCGATACCGCCGACACGGTCGCCTGGGCGGCGCAGCTCGACGGATCGAACGGGCGCGTCGCCACCTACGGGTTCTCCTACCCGGGCGCGAACCAGCTGCTCGGTGCGGCGGAGCAGCCGGAGGGCCTCGCGTGCATCGCCCCCGGCTTCACCGGGAGCGACTTCTACGACGGCTGGACCTACGTCGGCGGCGCCTTCAGCCTCGCGTTCGTCGTCTCGTGGATCGAGCCGCTGCTGGCGCTGCCCGAGGCGCTGCGCCGCGGAGACCTGGAGGCTGCGATCGCGCTCGCCTCGAACGCCACCAACTACCCCGGCCTCTACTGGACGCAGCCGCTCGCGGAGTTCCCCCTCCTCAAGAGCACCGGCGCGGCGCCGTACTTCTTCGACTGGCTCGAGCACGACACCCGCGACGAGTACTGGCGGTCCCTCTCGATCCGGGAGCGCTACGACAGGATCGCCGCGCCGGCGCTCCATTTCGGCGGCTGGTACGACTCGTTCATCGAGGGCACGCTCGAGAACTACGCGGCGCTCTCGGCACGCCACGGCGACGACCCGCGGCGAGCGCAACGGCTCGTGGTCGGGCCGTGGCTCCACATCCCGTGGGGGCCGCTGAACGGCGTCCGTCACTTCGGCGACGACGCGCGCAACCGCCTCGACGAGCTTCAGCTCGAGTGGTTCGACTACTGGCTGAAGGATCGCGGCGCGGAGCCGCCGGGGCCACCGGTGCGGTTGTTCGTGATGGGAGCGAACGGCTGGCGCGACTTCGACGGCTGGCCGCCGGCAGGCGTTCGGGTGCAGGAGTGGCACCTGCGCTCGTCCGGGAAGGCGACGTCGAGCTCCGGCGACGGCTCGCTCTCCCGGGAGCGGCCGGCCGCGGGCGAGCCGCCCGACGTCTACGTGTCGATCCCGGCGATGCCGGTCCCGAGCATGGGCGGGCGCTCGTGTTGCGACGCCGGCATCACGCCGATGGGACCGCTCGAGCAGAGCTTCGTCGAGACCCGCAACGACGTGCTCGTCTACTCGACGCCGGTGCTCGAGCGCGACCTGACCGTCATCGGGACGGTCGAGCTCGTGCTCTACGCGGCCACCGACGCGGCCGACACCGACTGGACGGCGAAGCTCGTCGACGTCGACGAGCGCGGCCACGCCGTCAACCTCTGCGACGGCATCGTCCGGGCGCGCTTTCGCGAGTCGCTCGAGCAGCCGACGCCGATCGAGCCGAACCGCGTCTACGAGTACCGAATCCGCGTCGGCTCCACCGCGAACGTCTTCGAGGCGGGCCACCGGCTGCGGCTCGAGGTGTCGAGCAGCAACTTCCCGATGTTCGACGTCAACAACAACACCGGCCAGCGGGTCGGCGAGGCGACGATCCTGCAAGGCAAGGTCGCGACGCAGGCGGTCTTCCACGACGCCGACCGCCCGTCGCGGCTCCTCGTTCCCGTGCTGCCCGACTAGGAGGCGACGCGATGGCGCAGGAGAGCTGGCGGAACCGCAAGACGCTGATCCTCGGCCGCACCGACATGATCGGTCTGCTCAGCCCGGCCGAGTACGTCGACTGCTGCGAGCAGGCCTACCGCATGCACGGCGAGGGCCGCTTCTACATGGAGCCGAAGGCCCACATCGTGCTCGACAAGTACCCCGGCGAATGGGAGGCGATGCCGTCGTACATCGAGGAGCCCGAGGCCGCCGCCTGCAAGTGGGTCTCGATTCGCGAGCGGAACCGCGAGCAGTTCGACCTGCCGACGGTGTTCTCGATCCTGATCTACACGCATCCGGAGACGGGATTCCCGCTGGCGATCTGCGACGGCAGCTACCACACGGTGATGCGGACGGGAGCAGCGGCCGCGGTCTCGGCGAAATGGCTCGCGCGCCCTGACGCGAAGGTGCTGGCCATCGTCGGCGCCGGCCACATGGCCGAGGGAACGCTGCTCACCTGCAACGAGGTCTTCGACTGGTCGGAGGCGCGGATCTGGAGCCGCACGCAATCGACGCTCGACGCCTTCGTCGCCGAGCAACAGCCGAAGGTGCGCTTTCCGCTGAGGCCGTCGCTCGACCTGGAGCAGGTCGTCCGCGGCGCCGACGTCGTCGTGACGGTGACGCCTGCACGCGCGCCGATCGTCGAGGACGAATGGGTCGGGCCGGGGACGCACGTGGCCGCCGTCGGCGCCGACAAGTCGGGCGACCAGGAGCTCGAGCCCGCGATCCTCCAGCGCGCCCGCATCTTCGTCGACGACATCCGCCAGTGCCGCACCGACGGCGAGATCAACGTGCCGCTCGCGCAGGGGCTGATCGGCGAAGACGACATCGCCGGCGAGATCGGCGAGGTCGTCGCCGGCAAGAAGCCCGGCCGGACCTCGGACGACGAGGTGACCGTGTTCGACTCGACCGGGATCGCGCTGCAGGATTCGGCGACGGTGCCGTTCGAGTACGCCCGCGCGGTCGCGGCAGGCGTCGGCATCGAGAAGAAGATGATCTCCACGTAGACCGGGCTGGGTGTCCGAGCGCAACCGGCGGCTCGCCCGCCTCTACCTCGACCGCTTCCCGCACGACGAGTCGCTCGTCGACGAGGCGCTGTCGCCGGACTTCGTCTTCCACCACCTCGCCGAGATCGTCGGCCCCGACGCGTTCCGTCTGTTCATGCGCGGCGTCTCGGACGCGTTCCCCGACTTCGCCTTCACGCTGCACCATCTCGTCTCGGAGCGAGACCTCGTCGCCGCCCACTACGACTTCGCGGGCACCCAGGCCGACGTCTTCCTCGGCACCGTCCCGTCCCGCGGCCGACGCTTCTCGACGCGCGGCCTGAGCCTCTTCCGCTGCTCGGGCGGCCGGATCGCCGAGATCTGGGTCGCCTTCAACTCCTACGCGATGTTCGAGCAGCTCGGCGCGGTCGAGCCGCTCGGGGGCTAGAGCTCGGGCCTGCGCCTCTGCACGTCGGGCGTCGCCTGGACGAAGGCCTCCGCGACGGCGAGCACGGTCGCGTCGGCGCCCTCCCGGCCGGCGATCTGCACGCCGACCGGCAGACCCTGGTCGAAGCCGGCCCGGACGGCGACCGCCGGCACGCCGAACAGGTTCTCCGGGATCATGTGCAAGCCGATCGCGTCCCACGCCGCGAGATCCGGCTGGTCGTCGTCGATGCGCGGCGGCACCGCCGTCATCGTCGGCAGGACGAGGACGTCGACGTCCTCGAAGAGCGCCGCGAACGCCTCCGCCAGCCGACGACGGTCGCGCGACGCCGCCAGGTACGCGTCCAGGTCGACCGCCTCGGCGGCCGCGAGGCGCGTGTAGGTCAGCTCGGAATAGTCGGCGCGCCGTGCCGGGAAGAGGCCGGCGGCCCGATGGGCCGAGAGCGTCTCCGCGTCGCGGATCGGTACGAAGACGCGGATCACCTCCGCCGCCTCCGGGAAGACGACCTCGCGCACCTCGCAGCCGCTGTCGGCAAGGGCGGTGACCGCTGCGTCGAGGATCGAGCGGACGGCGTCGGTGGGCGGGATCAGCGTCAGGTCTCGGCAGACGCCGACCCGCGTGCCGGAGGGAGCAGGTCGCAGCGGCTCCGCGAGCGCGCGCGCGACCGGCCCTCCGCGCGAGCCCTCCGCCAGGACGGCGTGGAAGAGCGCCGCGTCGGCAGGCGTGCGCGCCATCGGGCCGACGTGGTCGAGGCTGCGTCCCATCGGCCACATCCCCTCGAGCGAGATCGCGTCCCACGTGCCCTTGAGGCCGACGACGCCGCAGAACGACGAGGGGGCGCGGATCGAGCCGCCCGTGTCGCTGCCGAGCGCGAGCGGCACGAGCCCTGCCGCGACGGCGACGGCGGAGCCGCTGCTCGAGCCGCCGGAGACGCGGTCGGACGACCACGGATTCCGCGCCGGGCCGTAGTGCGGGTTGACTCCGGCGATTCCGTAGGCGAACTCGTCCGTCGCCGTCTTGCCAACGAGGATCGCGCCCGCAGCGCGTGCGCGCGCGACCGCGCGCGCGTCGCGCTGCGGCACGTGCGCGTCGTACATCGGCGAGCCGTAGGTCGTGCGCACACCGGCGGTGTCGAAGAGATCCTTCACCCCGAACGGGATCCCCTCCAGCGGCCGTGCTTCGCGGCGCGCCCACGCCCGCTCGGCGGCAGACGCCTCGGCGCGCGCCGTCTCCAACGTGAGCGTGTAGAAGGCGCCGAGCAGCGGGTCGAGCGCCTCGACGCGCGCAGCGAGGGCGTCGATCACCTCGACCGGCGACAGCCTCAGGCTGCGGTAGGCCTCGCGGAGCTCGAGCGCCGTCGAGAACGCGAGCTCGGTCGCCATCAGCCCGCGGCGACGGGCTCGTCACGCTCGGGCAGCCGCCCCTCGCGGCGCGCGAGCGCATCCGGCCCGCCCGCCTGCACGATCTCGGAGTTGCGGACGCAGGCGCTCAGCTGGGCGAAGCCGGCAACCGGCTCGAGCGGGGGCGGCGCGTCGTTGCAGCGCGGCTGGGCGAGCGGACAGCGCGTCGCGAGCGGACAGCCCGGCGGCAGCTCGATCGCGCTCGGGATCTCTCCCTCGAGACGGAAGAGAGAGCGCTCCTGCTCCGGGTCCGGATAGAGGACCGAGGAGAGGAGCGCGCGTCCGTACGGATTGGTCTGCTGCGCGAACACGTCGTCCGCGGGACCGTGGAGCATGATCCGGCCGAGGTACATGATCGCGATCCGGTGCGCGATCATCCGGACCGCCGTCATGTCGTGCGAGATGAAGAGGTACGAGAGGCCGAGTCGGTCCTGCAGCCGGATCAGCAGGTCGATCACCTGCGCCTTGACCGACATGTCGAGCGCCGACGTCGGCTCGTCGAGGACGACGAGCTTCGGGTTGACGGCGATCGCGCGCGCAATCGCGACCCGCTGCTGGACGCCGGCGCTCGTCTGGTGCGGGTAGGAGTCCGCCAACTCGCCGCCGAGCCCGACGAGCTCGAGCAGCTCGAGCACGCGCCGGGCGCGCTGCCTCCGGTCGAGCTGCTTCTGGTGGCGCAGCGGCTCCTCGACGCTCGCGCCGAGCTTCCAGCGCGGATTGAGGCTCTCGCGCGGCTCCTGGAAGACCACCTGCGTCTCCAGCCCCGCCTGCTGCGACCGGCGCCGCGTCGAGACGTGCCCGACGTCGCGTCCGAGCAGGCGGATCTCGCCCTCCGTCGGGCGGATGAGCCCGGCGATGCAGCGGCCGACGGTCGTCTTGCCCGAGCCGCTCTCGCCGACGAGCGCGAGCGTCTCGCCCGGCCGGAGCGAGAAGGAGATGCCGTTGACGGCGTGGACGACGTGCCGCTGCGTCCGGTAGTGCTTGACGAGGCCGCGCACGTCGAGCAGCGGCTCGGCATCCGCGGCAGGGCGGGCGCGATCGCGCCGGGCCGGCGCGGTCGGGCTCTCCGCTCGGGCGATCTCCTCCCCGCGGGCGGCGTGGGCGGCGCGAAGCAGGAAGGCGCCGTAGTCGGTCGCGGGCCTGGCGAAGAACCGGCGGACGGGCGCCTGGTCGACGATGCGGCCGGCGCGGAGGACGACGACGCGATCGCAGTAGTGGGCGACCTGGGCGAGGTCGCGGGTGGCGAGGATGCTCGCCGCGCCGGTCTCGCGGACGAGCGACCGGAACAGGTCGAGGATCTGCGTCTGGATCGTGACGTCGAGGCCGGCCGTCGGCTCGTCCGCCATCAGCAGCTCCGGCGAGTTCGCGAGCGCGAGCGCGATCACGACGCGCTGGCACATGCCGCCCGACAACTCATGCGGGTAGGAGCGCAGCTGGTGCTGCGCGTCCGGGATGCCGACGAGTCGCAGCAGCTCCTCCGCCCGTTCGTGACGTCGCTCTCTGACGACGCGGTCGTGCGCGTTCATCACGTCGAGCAACTGGTCGCCGATCCGGCGCACCGGGTCGAGACGCGCCCGCTGCCCGGACTCGATCAGCGAGATCGTCGCGCCGCGACGCTCCTGCATCGCGTCGTCTTCGCTGATCGGCAGCGGCTCGCCGTGGAACCGGATCGTCCCGGCGGCGATCCGCTCGTTCGGGTGCAGGACGCCGAGGATCGTCCGCAGCAGCACCGACTTGCCGGCGCCGCTCTCGCCGACGACGCCGAGGATCTCGCCCTCGGCGAGCGCGATGTCGATCTCGGCGAGGCTGGTGACGCGACCGCGCCGCGAGGACTCGAATTCCGTCGTCAGGCCCTCGACCTCGAGCAGCTGCGCCGTCATCGCCGCCTCGACGGGTCCAGGTAGAGGCGGAGGCCGTCGCCGACCAGCGCGTAGCCGAGGACGACGACGCCGAGAGCGACACCGGGGAAGACGGACGGCCACCATTGCCCGGTGATCAGGCTCTGGGCGCCGTCGGAGATCATCGACCCCCATTCGGGAGTCGGCGGCCGGATCCCGGCGCCGACGAACGAGAGACCCGCGGTGATGAGGATCGCCTGCGCGACGGCGACCGACGCGCCGACGAGCGCGGGCGCGATCGAGTTCGGGAGCACGTGCCGGAACATGACCGAGAGCGTTCCCGCGCCGCTGAGCCGCCCCGCCTCGACGTACGTGCGCCCGCGGGCTGCGAGCGCGGCGCCGCGGGTGAGACGCAGGAAGACCGGGAACTGGAGGATCGTCAGCGCGATGATCACGTTCAGGGCGCTCGGCCCGAAGGCGGCGACGAGCGCGAGCGCGAGGATGAAGACGGGGAACGCCTGGATCACGTCCATCGCCCGCAACAGCCATTCACCGGCCAGCTCGCCGAGACGGCTCGCGCCGGTGGCGAGGACGCCGAGCGGGATGCCGAGCGCCATCGCGAAGAACGTCGAGACGAGCGCGATGTAGACGTCGATCCGCGGCGCTGCGAGCACGCGGGAGAAGACGTCGCGCCCGTTCTGGTCGGTCCCGAACCAGTGTGCCCCGGTCGGCCCGGAGAGGATCGCGTTGAAGTCCTCCGTCGTCGGGTTCCGCGTGCCGATCAGCGGCCCGACCGCCATCAGGAAGATCGAGATCGCGACGATCACGAGGCCGACGATGAACGGCCGGTTCGTGCGTGCGAAGCCGACGAACTGGGTGAGCTCGCCGCGCTGGACGGCGACCGTCAGCGGCGCCCCGAGGGCGCTGTCGACATGGCCGACCTCCTGCTCGACCACCTGCCCCGACGCGGTCGGGCCCGTGTCCGTGCTCACGTCACCCCCGCTCGCAGCCGCGGATCGACGACGAAGTAGAGCAGGTCGACGATCAGGTAGACGATCAGGTTGAAGATGGCGGCGACGACGACGAAGCCCTCGACGGCCGAGAAGTCGGAGTTCGTGATCGCCTGGACCGCGTACTGTCCGAACCCGCCCCAGGCGAACACCTGCTCGATCAGGACGAGCCCGCCGAGGAGGAACCCGAACAGGACGCCGACGATCGTGATCACCGGCGGCAGCCCGTTGCGCAGCGCGCGCATCACGATCGCCCGGTGCGAGAGCCCGTTCACCCGATACTGCTGGATGAACTCGCTGCCGTAGTAGACGTCCTCGACGCTCGAGCGCGTGTACTTGACGATCGGCGCCATGTAGACGAACACGAGCGTGATCAGCGGCAGGACGAGGTGCCCGAGCGCGGACTTGAAGGCGACCCAGTTGCCCGTGATCAGCGCGTCGAGCGCGACGGCGCCGGTGACGTGCCGCGGCGTGGGCACCGAGGGGCTCAGCTGGCCGAGCGGCGCGGGCGCGACCTTCAGCTTCGTGTAGAGGACGTAGACGAGGATGAGGCCGAGCCAGAAGTCGGGGATCGCGCCGGCGAGCAGGCCGTAGCCGAGCGAGGCGCGGCCGGCGATGCGCCGACCCCGGCCGAGGGCGCTGAGCACGCCGAGCGGGACGCCGATCAGGAACGCGAAGAAGAGGCCGAGCACGAGGAGCTCCAGGGTCGCGGGCAGCCGCTGGCCGATGTCGCTCAGCACCGAGCGGCCGCTCACGAACGAGGAGCCGAGATCGCCGTGCGCCAGGTCGCGCACGTACTTGCCGTACTGGACCCAGATCGGCTGATTGAGCCCCAGCCGCTTCTCGATCGTGTCGATCGTCTCCTGCGTCGCCGCGGGACCCGCGAGCGCGTAGGCCGGGTTCGAAGGCAGCAGGCGCACGACGACGAACGTGACGAGCGAGATCCCGATCACCTGCGGAATCACGTACAGCAGGCGGCGGGCGGTGTACCAGAAGACTCTCATCGTGTCGGACGCGTCCGTGACGCCGGACGGGCGGCGATGCGGCGCAGGCCGCCCGCCGACCGCCCGGCGAATCGTTCCTCCCGATTAGCTCTTCGTCAGCAGGTTGAAGTGGAGCGCCGAGTAGGTGTAGTAGTTGATCCCGCCGATGTTCTTCTGCGCCGGGAAGTAGACGCCCGGCTCGACCAGGTAGCAGATCGGCGCGTCGGCGAGGATCTGCTTCTGGATCGAATAGGCGAGCTGCTTTCGCGTCGCCTGGTCGAACGTGTGGTTCGCCTGGTTGAGCCAGGCGTCGACCTTCGGGTTGTCGTACTCGGTGAAGTCGAGGAAGTTCTGCGTCTTCGGGCCGAAGTACCAGAGGTGGAGCGCGTAGGTGAAGTCGGGGATGAACGCGCCCTCGTACATCATCCCCATCTGGTACTTGGCGCCGAGCCAGTTCTGCGAGTAGGTCGCGAGCGGCTGCTTGTTCAGCACCGCCTTGATGCCGACCTGGGCGAGCGCGTTCTGCACGATCGACGCCTGCTGCTCGACGGTCGGGTCGTCGTTCGAGAAGCCGATGCTCGTCGAGAAGCCGTTCGGGTAGCCGGCCTGCTTCAGCAGCGCCTTTGCCTTCGTCACGTCGTAGCGGTACGGATCGAGCTGCGGCGCGTAGAACTCGTAGTTCGCCGGCAGCGGGCTCTTCTGCTGCCGCGCAGTGCCGAGGCCGATCGTCTTCACGATCTGGTCGTACGGCAACGCGTAGCACACCGCCTGCCGGACGAGCTTGTTGTCGAACGGCTTCTTCGTCGTCGTCATGTAGAGAATCGAGTGCGTCTGCGCCGGGGCGAAGCCGACGACCTTCACGTTCGGGTCGCTCTTGAGCGACAGCCGCTCGCGCGGCTGGAGGTAGGCGACGATGTCGACGGAGCCGCCCTTCAAGAGCGCGAGGCGATTCGACGAGTCGGGCACCGATTTCTCGATCACGTTCTGGATCTGCGGCTTCGGCCCCCAGTAGTTCGGGTCGGCCTTGAGCACGACCTGCACGCCCTGCTCGTTCTGGACGATGTAGTACGGGCCCCAGCCGACGTTGTTCGTGTGTGCCCACTGCGTCGCCCACGGATCGCTCTTCGTGGCGTGCGACTTGAACACGACCGAGTCCATGATCCCGAGGTGCGGGATCGCGCACATCTTGAAGAAGAGCTCCGCCGGAAACGCGAGCTTGAAGACGATCTTGTACGGGTTGACGACGTCGATGTTCGACGGTTTCTCGATACCGATCGAGTGCAGATAGAACGTGCCGGTGCCCTTCAGCGCGAGCAGGCGGTCGAACGTGTACGCCACGTCCGCGGCGGTGAAGGTGTGGCCGAGGTAGTTCTTGACGCCCCTGCGCAGGTTGACGGTGATCGTCTTCTTGTCCTTCGAGACGGTCCAGCTCGTCGCCAGCCCCGGCACGACCGGCATGTAGCCGGCGCTCTGCATCACGTAGGTGCCGTCCGGACGTTTGACCGTCTTGTAGTCGAACAGGCGGCTCATCGTGTTCGTGAACAACTCCGATTCGACGAACTCGGCCGAGCTGTTCGGGTCGATGTCCGGCGGCGTATCGGTGACGGCGTAGACGAGCGTGTTCGCGTCCGAAGCCCTGAGCGGTGCGGCGGCGGTCGTCCCGGCGATCACGACGGCGACGACGGCACCGGCCAGAACTCCGCCGAAGACCTGGACGGCCGTCCTCACGCCCCGTCCCTCCAGCTTCCCCTGAAACATCTGTCCTCCTTAGCGATCCGGTATCCCAGCCTTCTCATCGAGCTCCTGCGACCCGTGAACATCGTTCGACGGAGCAACGTCGACGGCCGCCCGCACTCTTCGACGAGTCTCCCACAAGCCACGTTGCGAACGCCGTTACTCGATCTTCCTCCGCCGCAGCGCCGGCGATCCGGCGCGTGAGCAGGACGGCAATGCTAATTCCGTCGGCGGTTCGCCACAACCGACACGCGTCGGCGCGGCTCCGCGGGCCGGCGCCGACTAGCATCGCCGCGGTGCGGATCCTGACGCGTGGCGATACGCAAGGGGCGATCGCGCTCGCCGACTGCATCGCGGCGGTCGAGCGTGCCTTCCGGCTGCACGGCGAGGGCCGTTCGCTCGCCGCGCGACGCCTCCACGTGCCGGCCGTCGGCGGGGGCGCCTTCCACGTCACCGCGGGCGGCCTCGCACCCGACGGGCGCGACGCGACCTTCGGCGTCAAGATCAACGGTCGCTTTCCACCGCCGCAGCCGGGCGGGAGCCAGCGGCTGAACGGTGCCGTGCTGCTCTTCGACGCCGCCGACGGACGGCCGCTCGCGCTCCTCGACTCGACGGTGGTGACCGGGATCCGCACGGCGGCGGTGACGGCGCTCGTCGTGCGGCTGCTCGCGCGGGCGGACGCACGCCGAGCGCTGCTCGTCGGCGCCGGTCGCCAGGCGCGCGGGCAGGTGGAGGCGCTGGCCGCGACGGGGCTCGTCGCCGAGCTGGCGGTCTACGACCTCGTCCGCGAGCGTGCCGAGGGCGTCGCCGGAGAGGCGCGCTCCCTGGGAATCGAGGCCGAGGTCGTCAGCGACCCGGGAGCGGCTGCGGCGACGAGCGACGTCGTCGTCACGGTCACGCCGGCGACCGCGCCGATCCTCTCGGCGGCCGACATCGGCCCCGGTCGGCTCGTCGTCGCGCTCGGCGCCGACGGCCCGGGGAAGCAGGAGCTCGACCCGGCGATCCTCGCGCAGTCGAAGGTCGTGGTGGACGTCCTCGAGCAGGCGGCCGAGCAGGGCGAGCTCCAGCACGCCCTCGCCCTCGGCCTGATCGGGCGCGAGGACGTGCACGCCGAGCTCGGCGAGCTCGTCGCCGGTCTGGTCGCAGGCCGAACGAACGCGGAGGAGACGTTCGTGTTCGACGCGACGGGAACCGCGATCCAGGACGTGGCGGCCGCGTCGCTCCTGCTCGACGTGGCGCGCGAGCGCGGCCTCGGAATCGAGCTCGACCTCGGCGCCTGAGCGGCCACCCGCGGCTTGACGCCGTGCGGCCGCGTGTGGCAGCCTGCGCCTGGGCTGCACACGGATTCATCTTCCTGTGCATACGCATTCCAAGGGAGGGGTTCGGATGAGCACGACGGTCGATCGGAGACGGTTCGCACTCGACGACTACGCCGACGAGCTGGCGGTCGCCGCCGAGAACACGAAGGTCGGGCACGAGGTCTGGTTCGAGAACGACCGCATCCGCGTCTGGGGCATCGACCTCGCCCCCGGCGAGCGGGTGCCGTTCCACTGCCACAAGCGCACCTACTTCTGGGTCTGCACGGAGGGTGCGCGCGGCAACCAGCGGTTCCCGACGGGCGAGCTCGAGACGTACGACTTCGCGGTCGGCGACGTCGACTTCCTCGAGATCAAGCCCGGCGAGCAACTCGTTCACGACCTCGAGAACGCCGGCGACTCGCGGCTTCGGTTCATCGCGGTCGAGCTCCTCGACGGCGGCGCCTGAGCGAACCCGACGAGGCTGCGGCAGCGGAGGCCGGTGGAGCGCTTCGACGTCGTCATCGTCGGCGCCCGCGTCGCCGGTTCGACGCTCGCGGCGCTGCTCGGCCGGGCCGGGCTCGACGTGCTCCTGCTCGACCAGACGCGTTTCCCTTCCGACACGCTCTCGACGCACCTCATCTTCGGCGACAGCTTCGGCGTCTGGGAAGAAGCGGGAGCCTGGCCGCAGATCCTGGCGATCGGCGCCGTGCCGATGGAGTGGATCGACTGGCAGCGGCTGCCGCCGAGCAGCAACCTCCGCGTTCGCATCGCGTCGGTCGGCGGCCACGACGTCGCGCGCTGCCTGCGCCGGATCAAGCTCGACGCGGCGCTCTTCGATAACGCGGCGAAGACGAAGGGCGTCAGCGCCGTCGAGGGGGCGAAGGTAACGGAGCTCACGTGGCACGGCGACCGCGTCTGCGGCGTCCGCTACCGGAGCGACGGCGGTCGCGGCCCGTTGCAGTCGGCGCTCGCCGCGGTCGTCGTCGGCGCCGACGGCCGGTCGTCGTTCGTGGGCGACTCCGTGCGCGCCCCGTACTACAACGTCGTGCCGCCGCAGAACTTTCCCTTCTACACCTACTACCGAGACGTCGTGCCAGTCGACCCGCCGACGTTCCCGATCTGGGAGAGCGTCGAAGCTCACGGCACCGTGATGCTGATCCCGTGCGACGACGGGATCTGGATGGGGGTCGTCTACACGCCCCAGGCGGAGTACGACGCCTTTCGGCGCGACCACGTCCGCCTGTTCGAGGAGCGGATGCGTGCCGACCCGCGGGTCGCGCCGCTACTCGCGAACGCAGAACGCATCGCACCCGTGCGCGGTCGCGGCGACCTCGTCAACTTCCTACGGGTTCCGGTTGGTCGCGGCTGGGCGCTCCTCGGCGACGCGGGTCAGCACAAGGACCCGATCTTCGGACAGGGGATCGGCGACGCCGTCCGCAGCGCCAAGCTGCTCGCGACGCAGCTCGCCGCCGGCCTCGGCGGCGATCTCGACGCGGCGCTCGCCGAGTACCACGCCTACCGCGACCAGGACCTCGTCCCCAAGTTCGACCTGATGATCAACCGCCGCGCGGCGGGAATCGAGCCGGACGACTTCGCCGGCCTCGTGCGCGATGCCGGCCTCGACCCGCTGCTGGCATGGCGCTTCGTCAACATCTTCACCGGCCGCTTCAGGGTCCACGACGTCTTCAACGTGGCTGTCGTCGAGGCGTGGAAGCAGCGCGTCGCGCGACCCGAGGGCGCGCAGCTCGCCGCGACCGGAGGCAGGTCGTGACGGCCGAGGCACGGCTCGCCGAGCGAGGCTACCGGCTGCTCGCGCCGCCGCCGCCGCTCGGCCGCTACGTTCGCGCGGTCCGCACCGGCGACCTCGTCTACACCGCCGGGCACGGCCCGTTCACCGCCGAAGGCGAGACCGCCGTGCGCGGACAGGTCGGCGGCGAGCTGACGCTCGAGGAGGGTCAGGAGGCGGCGCGGCTGTGCATCGTCTCCTGTCTCGCCAGCCTCCGCGCCGAGCTGGGCGACCTCGAACGCGTCGGCCGGATCGTGAAGATGCTCGCTTTCGTCAACTGCGCGCCGGGGTTCAGCTCCACCTCCGCGGTCGTCGACGGCGCCTCCGAGCTGCTCGAGGAGGTCTTCGGCGAGCGCGGCGTGCACGCGCGCGCCGCCATCGGCACGAGCGTCCTTCCGGGCAACATCCCGGTCGAGATCGAGATCGTGGTCGAGGCGCGGTCGTGACTGGTTCCCGCGCTCCGCTGATCGACGTCGCGATGGGCTACGCGCCGGCCGACGCCGTCATCGTCGGCGGCCGGCTCGTCGACGTGCACACGGGCACGGTCCGGGAGGAGGGCGTCGCGATCAAGGACGGCCGCGTCGCCGCGGTCGGCGACGTCGACTACACGCGCGGCGACGCGACGCGCGTGCTCGAGGCCGACGGGCAGTTCCTCGTCCCCGGCCTCGTCGACCCGCACCTGCACCAGTGGCACACCTACACGAACTCGACCGTGTTCGCGGCCGCGAACCTGCTGCACGGGACGACCGCCGTCTGCGACGGCTTCTACGGCCACGCGATCCTGACCGGCGTCCGCTCGGTGCGGTTCTTCCTCGACGAGCTGAAGGCGACCCCGGTGAAGCCGCTCTTCGTCGTGCCGACGCTGTGCTACTCGCAGAACCGGTTCCTCGGCATTCCCGTCTCGCCGAACGCGCCGACGATCGGCGACCTGCACGAGATGCTCTCGTGGGACGAGACGGTCGGGGTCGAGGAGACGGGCTACGAGCTCCTGCTCGAGCCCGAGCGCCGCGACCACGAGCTGCTCGCGTTCCTCGAGGCCGCGTTGCGCAAGCGTGCCGTGGTCAGCGGCCACGGCGCCGGTCTGCCGAGCGAGCGCGCCGTCAACGCCTACCTCGCCGCCGGCGTCGCCAACAACCACGAGCTCGTCGCGCGCGACGAGGCGCGCCGGCAGGCGGAGCTCGGGCTCGTGGCGCTGATCCGCGAGGGCGCGAGCTGTTCCGACGTGCGCGCGGTCGCGCAGGCGATCACCGCCGACGGGCTCGAGTCGCGCGCGTTCCTGCTCTGCCCGGACGTGGTCACGACCGAGGCGATGTTCGACGTCGGCCAGCAGGACGAGTGCATTCGCGTCGCGATCCGCAACGGCCTCACGCCGATGCAGGCGGTCCAGCTCTCGACGATCCAGCCGGCCGAGCACCTGCGCGTCAGCCACGACGTCGGCGTGATCGCGGCCGGCCGCTACGCAGACGTCGTCTTCGTCGACGAGCTGGAGGACTTCGCGATCCGCCGCGTCGTCGCGAACGGCGAGGTGGTCGTCGAGGACGGCGAGCTCCTCTGGGAGGCGCGGCAGCCGCAGTACCCGCCGTGGCTCTACGAGACGATGAAGGTGCCCCGCCGCCTCGCCCCGTCGGACTTCCGGGTGCCGGCGCCGGGCGAGAGCGGCACGGCGAAAGTGCGGGTGATCGCCGTCCGGGACGGCTCGCTCGAGTGCGACGAGGCGATCGAGACGCTGCGCGTCGCCGACGGAGCGGTGCAGGCCGACCCGGAGCGCGGGATCGACAAGATCGCGATGGTCGACCGCGTGCTCGGCACCGGCGAGATCGGCGTCGGCTTCGTCCGCGGCTTCGGTCTGCACGCCGGCGCGATCGGCACCAGCGCCAACGTCTTCAACCAGAACGTCGTCGTCGTCGGGGCGAGCGACGACGACCTCGCCGCGGCGGCGAACGCGATCGTCGACCTCCGCGGCGGCTTCGTCGCCGTCCGCGACGGCCGCGTCGAGGCCGACTTCCCGACGCCGCTGAACGGCATCGTCTCCGACCTCGGCTACCGCGAGTCGCGCGACCGGATCGCGCGTCTGATCTCGGCCTGGCGGTCGCTCGGCTGCGAGCTCCGCACGCCGCAGATCAACCTCGAGTTCGTCACGCTGCTCACGATCCCGCGGCTCCGCATCTCGACGAAGGGGCTCGCCCTGTTCGAGGGCGACAGCTATCGGTTCGTCGAGACGGTCGTCTCGTGAGCAACATCCGTCAGTCAACCGCTCGTCAGCACAGGAGGAGAAACGCATGGGTGCATTGAGGGAGCGATCGCGGCGCCTCTGGGCGGCGGCGATCGTCGTCTTCGTTGCCGCCGCGGCGGCCGTCGCGGCGGCCGCGCCGTACGCCGGCGCGGCCGCTCGCGCGGGGACGGTCAAGATCGGGCTGATCACGTCGGTCACCGGCCCGGCGAGCGTGTACTACCCGTCGATCAAGCAGGTGACGCAGATGGCCGTCGACGAGATCAACGCGAGCGGCGGCGTCAACGGCGACAAGGTCCAGCTCGTCACCGCCGACAGCAACACGACGCCTGCCCAGGCGGCGACGCAGTCGCGCCGGCTCGCGCTCTCGGAGGGCGTGAAGATGGAGTTCGTCGAGGACATCGTCGCCGACCGCGACGCGGCGCTGCCGTTCGCGACGCAGGCGAACATCCCGTTCATCTACGCGTGGTCGTACGAGGGCGGCCCGCTCCAGAGCGGCACCGACACGGTCTGCCACAAGAACTTCTGGGCGACCGGACAGGTCCCGAACAACCTCGTGCCGAAGCCGATCCAGTACCTCGTGCAGACGAAGGGCTGGAAGCAGTGGTACCTGATCGGGAGCGACTACAAGTGGCCGCGCACGATGAACAAGCACATCTCCGTCGCGATCACCCAGAACGGCGGCAAGGTCCTCGGCCAGGAGTACGCGCCGCTCACGCAGACCGACTTCAGCTCGATCGTGACGAAGCTGAAGGCGCTGCCGAAGGGCAGCGCGATCGTCGTCAACCTCGTCGGCGGCAGCCTGATCAACTTCTTCAAGCAGTGGCACGCCGCGGGCGGCTCCAACGACCGCGTGATCGCGTTCGCGATGGACGAGCAGACGCTCGGAGCGGCGGGCGGCGCGGCCGCCGGCGCGTGGGGCGCGTACGACTACTACGCGAACGGGAAGACGCCCGGCAACACGGCGTTCCTGAAGAAGCTGAAGGCGAAGTACGACGGCCACGTCGCCGTCCCGACCTCGCTCTCCGAAGAGGGCTACGAGGCGATCTGGCTCTGGGCGCTGGCCGCGCGCAAGGCCGGCTCGTTCGATCTCGACAAGGTGAACGCGGCGATGACCAAGGTGAAGTTCTTCGGCCCGCGCGGGTGGGTGCAGTTCCTGCCGAACCACCACATCGCGCTGCCGGACATCCTCGCGCGAGCGGGAAACGGGAGCTACTACACGGACTTCGTCAAGAATTTCGGTGTGATCGCGCCGGCCGACCAGTGCCCGGCCTCGGCCTGGGCGTAGCCGTCGACTAGAGGGGTGGAGCCTGTTCTGCGCGGGCTCCACCCCGCCGAAAGGAGCCGATGCTCGCAGTCGTCATCAACGCCGATCAGGCCCTGAACATGCTCTCGCAAGGCGCGCTGCTCTTCATCCTCGCCTCGGGGCTGGCGGTGATCTTCGGCCTGATGAACATCATCAACTTCGCCCACGGGTCGTTGATCATGGTCGGCGCGTACGCCGGTGCCGAGGTGGCGGCGCACCACCTGAGCTCGTGGCTCGCGATTCCGATCGGTTTCGCCGTCGGCGTCGCCCTCGGCTTCGTCGTCGAGGTGGTGCTGATCCGCCGCCTCTACGGTCGGCCCTGGGACACGATCCTCGCCACGATCGGGCTCGGCCTGATCTTGATCGCCGTCGTCAGCATCGTCTTCGGACGCGAGAACAAGTACGTCGGCACGCCGCTCTCCGGCGAGTGGAATCTCGGCTTCGACCGCTACTCGAGCTACCGGCTCTTCCTCGTCATCTTCGCCGCCGCTCTCTTCGCGTCGCTGTGGTTCGTGACCAACAAGACGCGGCTCGGCCTCGTCGCGCGCGCGGTGATCGCGAACGAGACGCTCGCCGCGACGCACGGGATCGACAGCCGCGCCGTGCGCCGCTGGACGTTCATGGTCGGCGCCGGCCTCGCCGGCGTCGCCGGCGCGCTCGTGGCGCCGATCGGGTCGGTGCAGCCGAACATGGGCCAGGACTATCTCGTCGACGCGTTCATGGTCGTGATGGTCGCGTACAGCTCCGTCGGCGGGCTCTTGCTCGCAGCGCTGCTCTTCGGCGCGGCCGAGAGCTGGGTCACGTTCTTGACGACGCCGATCGTCGGCAGCGTGACGATCATCGTGTTGACGGCGATCACGCTGCGCGTGCTGCCGCAGGGCTTCAGCGCGCTCGCGTTGCCGGGGCGTGACGGCGCTCTCCGCCCTCGCAGCGGGCGAGATCTACCGACGCCGCCCGAGGACGCGGTGCGGTGACCGCCGACGCGGCGCGCCTCCGCCTCGGCCGCCTCGTCGCGGCCCGGTCGCTCGCGCCGAAGCTCGGCCTGCTCGGCGTCGGTGTCGTCGCGATGGCGATCGCGCCGTCGCTCGTCTCGACCCACTACGAAGACCTGCTCGTGCAGTCCTTCATCTACGCGATCTTCGCGATCAGCTTCGATCTCCTCTGGGGCTACACCGGCGTCCTCAGCCTCGGCCACTCCGCGTTCTTCGGCGTCGGCGGCTACGTCATCGGCGTCTCGGCGACGCAGCTCGGCCACGGCACGGAGGGGATCGCGATCGGCATCGCGGGCGGCGTCGCCGGCGCGGTCATCCTCGCGCTCGCCGTCGGGTGGGTCGCGTTCTACAGCCGCGTCACCCCGATCTACATCGCCGTGATCACGCTCTCGCTCGCGCTCGTCCTCTCGCGCCTCGCGGCGCTGACGAGCTTCACCGCCCTCTCGGACTACACCGGCGGCTACAACGGCCTCAGCTTCATCCTCACGTCCTGGCCGATCACGAGCTGGTACTGGCTGTGCGGCATCGCGCTCGTCGTCCTGACCGTGCTCGCGCTCGTGCTCGTGCGGAGCGACTTCGGGCGCGTTCTGATCGGCGTGCGCGACAACGAGCGCCGACTCGCCTACCTCGGCTACGACGTCCCGCGGCTGAAGCTGACCGTCTTCACGCTGTCGGCCGCGATCGCCGCGCTCGCGGGCGCGGCGTACGCGTCGTATCTCGACTTCGCCTCCCCGGACCTGCTGGGCCTGACGGTCGCGACCAACGTGCTCATCATCGTCTCGATCGGCGGCCGCGGCACGATCATCGGGCCGGTCGTCGGCGCGATCATCATCGGCCTCGTCGGGCCGACCGTCAGCGACCGCTGGCCAGAGTACTGGCAGCTCGTCCTCGGCGCCCTCTTCGTCGCGATCGTCATCTTCCTGCCACGCGGGCTGTGGGGGGCGATCACGGACGGCGCCAAGACGCTGCGGCCGCTGCTCCGCCGTGCCCTGCCGGCGGAGCAGCCGCGAACACGCCTGGTGCCGACGGAGTGGACGCAGCCCCGGCGTGCGCGCGCGGCCGAGCACGGCGCGTCTCTGGCGCGCTTCGTCAACCTGCGCAAGTCGTTCGGGAGCCTGCACGTGCTCCGCGGGGTCGACCTGGACGTGCGAGGCGGCGAGATCCTCTGCGTGATCGGCCCGAACGGCGCCGGCAAGTCGACGCTGATCAACGTCGTCACCGACTCGCGCGAGCTGTCGGACGGCGAGATCGTCTTCGACGGCCAGCGAAGCGTCGGCCTGCCGCCCGCGCGCATCGCGCGGCGTGGAGTCGGTCGCACCTTCCAGGGCACGAACCTGATGGAGACGTACACCGTCGGCGACAGCCTCTTCATCGCCGGCCGGCGCGGCTCGATCCCGTCGTTGTGGAGACGGACGCACGACATCCCGCTGAACGAGGAGGTCGCGACGCTGGACGCGGCAACGGGGCTGGCGGACGTCGTCGACGTCCGCGTCTCCGACCTCTCGCACGGCAAGCGCCAGGCGCTCGAGCTGTCGATGGCGCTCGCGCTCGAGCCGCAGGTGCTCCTGCTCGACGAGCCGACGGCAGGCCTCACCGACGAGGAGCGGTCGATCGTCGGACCGCTGCTCCGCGAGCTCGCGGCGCGCGGGATCGGGATCGTGCTCGTCGAGCACGACCTCGACTTCGTCCGGGCGATCACCGACCGCGTCGCCGTTCTGCACCAGGGACGCGTCGAGGTCGTCGGCCCCGTCGAGGAGGTCGTCGGGTCGCCGCTCGTCCGCGAGATCTATCTCGGTGTCAAGTCGTGACGCTCGCGTGCAGCAACCTCACCGCCGGCTACGGCAAGGTGCGCATCGTCCGGGACGTGAGCGTGGCGGTCGACGCCGGCGAATGCGTCACGCTGCTCGGCAAGAACGGGATGGGCAAGACGACGCTGCTGAAGTCGCTGCTCGGGATCGCCAATCGGCACGCCGGCGTCGTCCACGTCCTCGGCCGGGACGTCAGCGGCTGGCCGACGCATCGGATCGTCCGGCTGGGCGTCTCGTACGTCCCCCAGGAGGAGCCGATCTTCAGCGACCTCACCGTCGGCGAGAACCTGCGTCTCGGCGGGCTGCACGTCCGCGACTACGCCGCGGCGCAGCAGCGCGTGGTCACGCTCTTCCCCCGCCTCGGAGAGCGCCTGAGGCAGAAGGCGGGGACGCTGAGCGGCGGCGAGCGCAAGCTGCTGATGATCGGCCGCGCCCTGCTCCCGGAGCCGAAGCTCGTGCTCCTCGACGAGGTCAGCGAAGGCCTGCAGCCGTCGATGCGCCAGGTGCTCGTCGATGCGCTCACGGCGTACCGGCAGGAGCGAGGCGCGTCGCTGTTCCTCGTCGAGCAGAACCTCGAGTTCGCGTTCGCCGCGGCTGACCGCTTCGCCGTCCTCACCGGCGGCTCGATCGTCGCGGAGGGTCTCGTCGGGCAGCCGGGCGCGAGAGAGAGCATCGAGCGGCACCTGACGCTCTAGCGCGGCCGGCGCTCGACGTACGCCACCGCCTCGATCTCGACCAGCGCTCCCTCGAGGAGCCCGGCGACCTGGACTGCGGCGCTCGCCGGCAGCGCGTCGCCGAACCGCTCGGCGCGCACGCGGGCGTAGTCGGCGTAGTCATCGAGGCTCGTCAGGTAGGCCCGGATCGAGACGACGTCGCGAAGCGAGGCGCCGACCTCGGCGAGGATCGACTCGATCCGGTCGAAGCACCTCCCCGCCTGCGCCGCGAGATCGCCCCCCGGCGCAAGCTGGCCCGACACGTGGACGAGGCGTCCGCCGCCCGTGACCGCGACGGCCGAGCTGAACGACGCCCCGGCGGGGCCGGGCAGGCGCTCGACGGGCACGGCGCAACTATAGGGAGCGGGACGAGCGTGTCCGGCTTGACAGGCAGCGGGCGGCGTGTCATCGTGCGGCGCTGCATACGTAGTCATGGCATAGGGTTGCGCATTCCAGGCAGCGGCCGGACGGCGGGAGGAAGCCGGTGAGCACGATCGGCGTCGACACGGGCGGGACGTTCACGGATCTCGTCGAGGTCCGCGACGACGGGACGGTGGCGACGGCGAAACGGCCGTCGACGCCGCCCGACTTCTCGCGCGGCGTCATCGACGTCGTCGGCGCCGCGGACGGCGGCCGCATCCTCGCCGACGCCGACTACTTCTACCACGGCACCACCGTGGCGACGAACGCGATGATCACGGGCTCCGGCGTCAAGATCGGCTTCGTCACGACCGCCGGGCACCGCGACGTGCTGCCGATGATGCGGATCATCGGCCGCTCCGCCGGTCGCTCCGAGATCGAGCTCAAGCAGTACTCGCGGACGTACAAGCCGCAGCCGATCGTCCCGAAGACGCGCATCAAGGAGGTTCACGAGCGGATCGACTACCAGGGGCGCGTCGTCGTCCCGCTCAACGAGGCGAGCGCGCGCCAGGCCGTGCGCGAGCTCGTCGCGGACGGGGTCGAGGCGATCGGCGTCTGCTTCCTCTGGTCGTTCAAGAACCGCACGCACGAGCAGCGCATGCGCGAGATCGTGCTCGAGGAGGCGCCGGAGATGCACGTCTCGATCTCGAGCGACATCGTCCCGGCGATGCGCGAGTACGAGCGGTCGGCGACGACGGCCGTCAATGCGTACCTCGCGCCGCTCCTCAGCTCGTACCTGCACCGGCTCGAGGGCGACCTCCAGCAGGCAGGGCTCCGCAGCTCGCTGTTCGTCATGCAATCGCTCGGCGGTGCGATGCGGGCCGACGACGCGGAGCAGCGCGCGGTGAACACGCTCGTCTCCGGCCCGGCAGGGGGCGTGATCGCGTCGCGCTACCTCGGCTCGAAGCTCGGTCACCGGAACATCATCTGCGCCGACGTCGGCGGGACGAGCTTCGACGTCGCGCTGATCGTCGACGGCGAGCCGATCATCACCTCCACCACCGACGTCAACCAGTACACGCTGCTCGTGCCGACGATCGACATCGTCTCGATCGGCGCCGGCGGCGGCTCGATCGCGTGGGTCGACCTGGGCCGGCTACGGGTGGGGCCGCAGAGCGCCGGTGCCGACCCCGGCCCCGCCTGCTACGGGCGCGGCGGCACCGAGGCCACCGTCACCGATGCCGACGTCGTCCTCGGCTACATCGACCCGAGCTACTTCCTCGGCGGCGAGATCGCCCTCGACCGCGAGCTCGCGGAGCGCGCGATCCGCGAGCGGGTGGCCGAGCCGCTGGGCATGAGCGTTGCCGAGGCGGCGGCGGGGATCGTCGAGATCGCGAACCAGCACATGTCGGACCTGATTCGCAAGCTGACGATCGAACGCGGCTACGACCCGCGCGACTTCGTCGTCTACGCGTTCGGCGGCGCGGGCCCGCTCCACGGCGGCGCCTTCGGTCGCGAGCTCGGCGTTCGGGAGATCGTCTACCCGCTCGGCAACATCGCCTCGGCGTTCTCTGCCTTCGGACTCGCCGTCTCGGACCTGCAGACCGTGACCCAGATCTCCGATCTCGCGCTCGCGCCGTTCGACCCGCAGCGCGTCAACGAGCACTTCGAGCGGCTCGAGGAGGAGGCGGTCTCGCAGCTCGCACGGGGCGCCGTCGCACCCGAGAGCGTCACCACGCAGCGCGTGTTCGAGCTCCGCTACAAGGGCCAGGTGCACCAGGTCGACACGCCGGTCCCGGCCGGCCGCCTCGACGCCGGCGCGCTCGAGGCGGTCATCGACGACTTCGAACGCCGGTACGAGACGCTCTACGGACGCGGCAGCGGCTTCCGCGAAGCCGGCGTCGAGCTCGTCACCTACCGCGTGCTCGCGAGCGCGCGCGTCCAGGACGCCGAGATCTCCGAGCACGAAACCGGCGAGCCGCCGCCGGAGCCGACGCACGAGCGGCTCCACTGGCGCGAGCTCGACGACGCCGTCGAGACGGCGATCTACCGCGGCAGCCTCCCTCCGGGGACGGCCTTCGACGGCCCGGCGGTCATCCGCCTCGAGTCGACGACGGCGCTCGTCCACCCCGGCCAGCGCGCGGCAGTCGACAGCTACGGGAACATCCGCGTCACCACGGGAGGCCGCTGATGGCGAAGACGATCCTCAAGATTCCCGGCTCGGAGCGGTACCACTCCGACGGTCACCGACCGGAGCGCAACCGGATCTCGCCGACGCTGAAGATCTTCGAGCACGACCCGCGGCTCGAGGTCGATCCGATCACGCTCGAGGTCGTCGCGCACAAGCTCTGGCAGATCAACGACGAGCAGGGTCAGGCGCTGAAGAAGGTCTCGGGATCGCCCGTCGCGACCGACGCGAACGACTTCAACGTCGTCCTCTGCGACGAGCTCGGCGACATCGTCAACATCGGCCCCTACTACCTGCCGCACGCGGCGAACGTCGACTTCATGGTCAAGTGGACGGTCGAGCACCGGAGCGAGAACCCCGGCATCCACCCCGGCGACATGTTCCTCTGCAACGATCCGTGGGTCGGGGCGCTCCATCCGCAGGACGTCGCCGTACTCTCGCCGGTCTTCGTCGGCGACGAGCTGTTCTGCTGGACGGGCTCGACGATCCACGCCGTCGACGTCGGCGGTATCAACATCGGCTCGTGGTGCGTCGACGCGGAGGAGCACTTCGCCGAGGGGATGGCCTACCCGCCGATCAAGATCGTCGAGGCGGGGGAGATCCGCCGCGACGTCGAGGACGTCTACCTGCGCCGCTCGCGCGCACCCGCGCTCGTCGGGCTCGACCTGCGCGCGCACATCGCCTCGAACAACGTCGCGAAGGAGCGCATCCACGAGCTGGTCGGCCGCTACGGCGCCGAGATCGTCCACGCGGTGATGAAGAAGCAGATGGACTACGCGGAGGAGCGGTTCCGGGCGCGCCTGCGAGAGATCCCGGACGGGACGTGGCGCTGCGAGACCTACCAGGAGGTGGCGAAGACCGGCGACCGGCGGGTGCACAAGACAGTCCTGACGCTGACGAAGGAGGACGACCGCATCACCTTCGACTTCACGGGCACCGACGCGAACGTCGGCATGATCAACTCGACTCGCGCGGGCGCCGTCGGCGGCTCGATGGTCGCGATCCTCCCCCAGCTCTGCTTCGACATCCCCTGGGCGCTCGGCGGCCTCCACCGTGCGATCGAGTTCGTGACGCCCGTCGGCACGATCATCAACGCGGAGTTCCCGCACGGCGTCTCGATGGGGTCGATCTCCGGGACGTGGTCGTGCACGAACGCCGCCAACGTCTGCATCGCGAAGATGCTCTCGAGCGTGCCCGAGCTGCAGGACCGGCTGCTCGCCGGCTGCGTCGGCTCCTGGACAACGGTGATCGCGTCGGGGCTCGACAACAACAAGCAGCCCTTCGTGACGATGATCATGGACTGCATGGCCGGCGGCTGGGGCGCGCGCAGCTTCGCCGACGGCGTCGACACCGCCGGTCTGATGGCGGCGATCACCGGCCAGTGCCCGAACGTCGAGACGAACGAGGGCTTCTACCCGATCCTCTACCTCTACCGCCGCGAGACCAAGGACTCGGGCGGCGCCGGCGAGTTCCGCGGCGGCATGGGCGCCACGTCGTGCTGGGTACCGTACGACACCGACGGCCGCCCGCTCCAGCTCGTCCTGGCGACGTTCGGCGAAGCGTTCCCGACCGCCCTCGGCATCGACGGCGGCTATCCCGCCAACACGGCCATGTACAAGATGGCGCGACGAGCGACGGTCGCCGACTGGTTCGCCCGGGGCGAGATCCCGACCGACATCGCGCTCGTCGGCGGGGAGCTCGAATACCTGCCCCAGAAGTGCGAGACGCTTCAGGAGCCGGGCGACGTGTTCGAGCACACGTGGAGCGGCGGCGGCGGCTTCGGCGATCCGATCGACCGCGAGCCCGAGCGAGTCGCCGAGGACGTCCGCAACGACGCCGTCTCGACGGCCGCCGCCCGCGACATCTACGGAGTCGTGCTCGACGCGAGCGGCGGGGTCGACACGGACGCGACCGAACGGCGGCGCGAGGCGATCCGAGCCGAGCGCCTGAGCTAGGAACAGGAGAAGCGATGCGACAGATCGACCACCATCTCGCGATCGACGACGGCGTCATCGTCTGCCGGCGCTGTGGCCACGAGCTCGCACCGGCGGACGAGAACTTCAAGTCGGGCGCGGTGATGAAGGAGCGGCCGATCGAGCAGGCGAACCCGTTGATCGTCGACCCGCGGACCTTCATCGACGACCGGGTCGTCTTCCGGCAGTACTACTGCCCGGGCTGCGCCGCGCTGCTCGAGAACGAGGTCGTGCTCGCGTCGACGCCGCCGGTCTGGGACAAGCAGCTCGCGGTGCAGACGGCGGACGCCGCAGCGCGCGTGCCGGCCGCGGCCGAAGGACGACGCTAGCCGCCCGGCGGTGCTGACGAGCTCCGACATCGCGCGCGAGGCAGGCGTCTCGCAGACGACGGTGTCGCGCGTCCTCAACGACGACCCGCGCGTGACGAAGGAGACGCGGCAGCGCGTGATCGACGTGATCGACCGGCACGGCTACACGCCGAACGCGATCGCGCGCGGCCTCGTCACGAGCCGGACGTCCCTGGTCGGCGTCCTGATCTCGGACATCATGAACCCCTTCTACCCGGAGCTGCTCGAGGCGATCGGTTCGCAGCTCGCTGCCTACGGGCTGCGGATGCTCGTCGCCGACACCGCGTCGCAGCCGGAGGAGGTGCACGCGCGCCTGCTCGTCGAGCACCGCGTCGACGGGATCGTCTTCACCTCGGCGCTGCTCGACTCACAGACGGTCGCGTCGCTCGCGGCGCGACGCTTCCCGATCGTTCTCGCGAACCGCTACGTCGACGGTGTCGAGTGCGACACGGTCACGACCGACAACGGCGGCGGAGCCAAGGCCGTCGCCGAGCACCTGCTCGAGCTCGGCCACGAGCGGATCGCCGTCGTCACCGGCAACGAGAAGTCGAGCACGAGCCGCGACCGCTACGCCGGCTTCGTCGCCGTGCTGGAGGAGGCAGGTGTCGGGCTCGACCCGACGCTCGTGCGGACGGGTGACTACGACTACGAGCGCGCGCACGCGACGACGGTCGAGCTCCTCGAGCTGACGCCGCCGCCGACGGCGATCTTCTGCCTCAACGACGTGATGGCGTTCGCGACCCTGAACGCGTGCCGCCGCCTCCGCGTCGGCGTTCCGGAGGAAGTTTCCGTCGTCGGCTTCGACGACATCCGCGCCTCGTCGTACGAGGCGTACGAGCTGACGACCGTGCGGCAACCGCTGGGCGAGCTCGCCAGGACCGCAGTCGACCTGCTCGCCGAGCGGGTCGCCGCGCCCGACGTGCCGCCGCGATCCCTCGTGTTCCCGAGTAGGCTCATCCGGCGAAAGACGACTGCGCCGCCGCGGCGGGCGATTCGCCGCCGCACGGTCGCACAGGCCGACGGAAGGAGAGCGAATGGCTGAGTACGTCAAGCGCGGGCAGCTGCCGCCGTCGCAAGCGTCGGAGGAGGTCAAGGAGACGGTCTCGGCGATGCTGGCGCGGATCGAGCGCGAGGGGATGGCGGCGATCCGCGACTACTCGCAACGGCTCGACAACTGGAACCCGCCCTCGTTCCGCGTCGCCGCGGAGGAGATCGAGGCCGCCGGCGAGCAGCTCGGCGACGAGCTGCGCGCGCACATCGCGTTCGCGCAAGACCAGGTCCGGACGTTCGCGCAGCGGCAGCTGGAGACGCTCTCCGAGCTCGAGGTCGAGATCCGGCCGGGCGTCACCCTCGGGCACCGGCACATTCCCGTCGCCGCCGTCGGCTCGTACGTCCCCGGCGGCCGCTACCCGATGCTCGCCTCCGCATTCATGACCGTGCTGACGCCGAAGGTCGCCGGCGTCGAGCGCGTCGTCGCGGTCGCACCGCCCTGGCAAGGGCGCGGCATCCACCCGGCGATGCTCTACGCGATGGCGACCTCGGGCGCCGACGACGTCCTCTGCATCGGCGGCGTCCAGGCGCTCGCGCTGCTCGTGTTCGGCGGCGACGACGTCGAGCCGGTCGACATGATCGTCGGCGCCGGCAACGCATACGTCGCCGAGGCGAAGCGGCAGCTCTTCGGGCGCGTCGGCATCGATCTGCTCGCCGGCCCGACCGAGATCCTCGTCGTCGCCGACGAGAGCGCGGACCCGGAGCTCGTCGCGGCCGACCTGCTCGGGCAGGCCGAGCACGGCCCGACGTCGCCGGCGGTCCTGATCTCGCTCTCACGGCCGCTCGTCGACGAGGTGCTCGAGCACATCGAGCGACTGCTCGCATCGGAGTCGTGGCCGACCGCGGACGTCGCCGCCGCGGCGTGGCGCGACTACGGCACGGTCGTCGTCGTCGACGACGAC
This sequence comes from Gaiellaceae bacterium, assembly GCA_035651195.1. Taxonomy (GTDB): domain Bacteria; phylum Actinomycetota; class Thermoleophilia; order Gaiellales; family Gaiellaceae; genus PALSA-600. Next base: position 117,210 of record DASRGD010000026.1, read on the forward strand.
GACGAGGCGATCGCGGTCGCCGACGACTACGCATCCGAGCATCTCGAGGTGCAGGTGGAGGCCGGGAAACTCGAGCTCTACCGCGAGCGGCTGCGGAACTACGGCTCGCTCTTCCTCGGCGAGGAGGCGACGGTCGTGTACGGCGACAAGGCGGTCGGCACGAATCACGTCCTCCCCACCATGCGCGCCGCGCGCTACACCGGCGGGCTCTGGGTCGGCAAGTTCCTGAAGACCGTGACGTGGCAGCGGCTGAGCGACCAGGGGACGCGGGTCGTCGCACCGGCCGCCGCGGCGATCTCCGACGCCGAGCTGTTCGGCGGCCACGCGCTGACGGCGCGCCTTCGGCTCGAGCGGCTCCGCGAGCGCGTCTAGCGTCGCCGCGCAGTCGCGAGACGCCGGGGCTGGCCTGTGCGTACGCCGTGAAGCGCCGATCGGCGACAACCGCGTCGTGGGCGCTGACGAGCTCCTCGAGGCAGCCGAGCGGCCGTGGCTCGAGGAAGGCCGCATCGACGAGGGCCGCCGCACGCTCGCGGAGCTCCTCGACCGCGCCGGCGAGGACGCGCCGGCCGCGTCCCGTGCGCGCGCCCTGACGACGGCGGGCGTGCTCGCGTTTCGCGCCGGGGACACGGATGCGGCGACGTCGGCGCACCTCCAGGCGCTCGAGCTCGCGCGCGTCGCAGGCGACCGCGAGGCGGAAGCGCGCGCGCACGGGGGTCTCGCGCGGGTGGCGCTGCGCGCTGGCGACTTCGACGACACGCGCCGTCACGCCGAGGCGGCAGTCGCGATCTGGGGCGAGCTCGGGGACGAGCAGTCGCTCGCGCGCCAGCTCCACCTGCTCCCCTACATCGACTACATGCGGGGAAACGACGACGCCGCACGCGCCGGTTTCGAGGAGAGCCTCGAGCTCGCGCGGCGGTACGGCGAGGAGTTCCTGGTCGTCGCCGAGCTCACGAACCTCGGCAGCGTCGAGACGCGCGCCGGCAACCTCGACCGCGCGCTGTCGCTCTGCCGCGAGGCGCTCGCGCTCGCAAGCGAGCTGCAGAGCGCCTACGCGCTGCCGTACTGCGTCGTCAACCTCGGCGGCGTCGCCTCCGCACGCGGCGACCACGAGGCGGCAGCGCGCATCCTCGGTGCCGGCAAGGCGATGTTCGACCGCACCGGCGCCGCGATCGACCCCGGGACGGCGATCGAGTTCGAGCGGCACGTCGAGCGGACGAGGAGCGCGCTCGGCGACGGCTTCGAGGCTGCCTGGAACTTCGGCTACGAGCTCGACGAGGAGCACGCGATCGCGGCGGCATCGGCCTACGGGCCGTAGTCGTCGTCGCTGCCGACGACGCGATTGCGTCCGAGCCGCTTCGCCTGGTAGAGACGGCGGTCGGCGGCGCCGACGAGCTCCTCGACCGTTGCGTAGCTCGGGAAGTCGGCGGCGCCGAAGCTCGCGGTGACGCGGACTCGCTCGCCGGCCGGGTCGAACAGCTCGAGCTCGGCGACTGCGGCGCGAATCTGCTCCGCGAGGCGGCAGGCATCGTCGGTGTGCGCACCGGGCAGGACGAGCGCGAACTCCTCGCCGCCGAAACGCGCCGCGAGATCGAGCTCGCGTAGGCAGCGCGAGACGGCGGCGGCGAATGCCCGCAGCAGCTCGTCGCCGGTCTGGTGTCCGTGGCGGTCGTTGACCTGCTTGAAGTGATCGAGGTCGACGAGCACGAGCGCGAGATGCGTGTGGTAGCGGTGCGCGCGATCGAGCTCCTCGGCGACGCGAGCGTCGAAGGCGCGACGGTTGGCGAGACCGGTGAGCGGGTCGCGGTCCGCGCCGTCGCTGAGCTCGCTGAGCATTCGCGCCAGCGGGCGCGCGAGCGGCACCGTCAGCGCGCCTGCGAGCAGCAGGGTGAGCAGAGCGGCAATCGCCGTGCGCCGCTGGAACGCGTCGGCGCGACCCGACACGTCGGCCGACGGCTCGATCACGGCGAGCGCGAGGTGATCGACTCCGAGCTCCGCCGACCGGACGAGATACGACGTTCCCGCGAGCTCGAGGCGGCCGCGCCGCACGGTCGCGGCTGCGCCGCGCCGGCCGCCGGCGACGACGCGCCCGTCACGCAGCAGGAGCAGGTCCGCGCTCGGCGGTAGAGAGACCCGGCGCCGGATGCGGGCAAGCGCGGCGTCGTCCAGCGGCAGCCCGACCGACACGCGCGCCACCAGCCGGCCGCGAGAGGCGATCGACGCCGTCGCGACGAGGCTCGGCCGCCGGACACTGCCGGCGACGACGTCTCCCGCCCGCACGGCGGCGTCTCGCCCGCTCAGCATCGTCGCCAGCTCCGCTCGGTTTCGGCTCGCGATCGCGTGCTGGAGGCTGCGCGACACCGCCAGCCGGCCCGCCGCCGCGACGAGCTCGGCGTGGAGCGCATCGACGACCGCGGCGCCCGTGCGCGCCGCCGCCGCGAGCTGCGTTGCCGCCTGCTGCGCGCTCGTCCGCGCCGCGACGCGGTCGAGCGTGAACACGATCGCGCCGAGCAGGGTCGCGACGAATGCGAGCAGCGCCAGTGCCGTCCGGCCGACAGGGCCCCGCCGCCGAGCGAGGCGGCGCGATTGCGACGGCGGCAGGGCGAGCGAGACGTGATCCGACATCGGCCCACCAACAGCAATCGGGCCCCGAGGCGCGGCGCTCGTCCCCCATCAGAGGGGCGCGCCCACGGCGGTTGCGCATCAGTCTCGACCAGGTTTCGGACGAAAACTCGGGACAAGCATTGCTGTTTTCTATTGACAACAGTTCCCACGTTCAGGGGATTGCCGACCGGCAACGCGCGTCGATGCTGCGTGAGGCGCGGCCGATTCCCCGCACCGAGGAGGGACCGCTTGGACTCCAACACGCACCGCAGCGCGAAGCTCGAGCCGAGGTGGCGGCAGACGCTCCTCCTCGTTCCCGCCGCGGCGGCCGGGCTCCTCCTCGCGACGGAGCCGCGACGCGCGGAGGCGCTCGCTCCGCAGCTGCCGCCCGCGCCGGTTCAGACGCCGCAGCTGCCGGTCACGGTCCCGGACCTGCCGTCGCTGCCGCTGCCGAGCACGACGCCGGCGACGACGACGCCGACGACGCCGCCGGCGACGCCGCCCGCGCCGGCGACGCAGACGCCTGCGGCAGCGACCGCCGCGCCCGCCGCGACGACAGCCGACGGAGCCGGCGCCGCGTCGGCGACGGTTCACGGCGAGCGGGCGCAGACCCCGGCCCGCGCGCTCCCGGCCACGCCCGCCGGCGCCGTCCGCATCGGGAAGATCCGGATCTCGATTCCCGTCGCGAGCGTCCGCGCACCCGCACGACTCCGGCTGGCAGCGACCCTGAGCCCGCGCGTCGTCCAGAAGCCTTCCGAGCCGATCCGCGCGAGCGTCCTCGTCCGCGATACGCGCGGCTACCTCGTCCGGGGCGCGCGAATCGCGGTCTCCGCCGTCCCCGACGAGCGGATCGTCCGCGTCGCCGACCGACTGAGCGCGACGAACGGGCGCGCCGTCGTCGTCGTCCGGCTCCGCCGGGCCTCGTTCCGGCCGGGCCCGGTCCAGCTCCTCGTGACCGCCAGCGATCCCGCCGCGCCGAAGGCGGCCGCCGCGCGGCTTCGCCTCAGCGTCGTCCTCGAGCCTCCCCGCTAGCGGCTCACTCGATCGAGGGATTCCCCGTGCAGAGCGCAGGTTTCCGACAGCGCCAGCCCCATCTCCGTCGCAAGGCGACGACAAGGAGATCGGTACGCATGGACCCCAGCTCCAACTGCCCCCGTAGCCTCGACCACGACTCGCCGCTGACGAGCGCGCGGCTCCGCCTCGCCGACTCGCGACGCCTGCGGGTGCTGATCGCCGACCGCAGCCGGCTCGTCGCCGAGGCCCTGATGTTCACGCTCGACAGCGACCCGACCCTCGAGCCGATCGGCTACAGCCTCGACGCGCGGAACGCCCTCGAGGTCGTCGTGTCGTACAAGCCGGACGCGCTCATCGTCGGCCACGACCTGGTCGGCGCGAGCCAACTCAAGTTCTGCGAGTCGGTGCGCGTGCTTCTGCCTCGCGCACTGCTGATCACGCTGCACGACCGGCTGGTCCCGCGCGAGATCGAGGCGCTGTACGCGGCCGGCGCGTCCGCGTGCGTCCCGCACTCGTGCTCCGCCGACGAGCTGCTCCACGAGATCGCAGCCGCACACCGGCGCCGTGCCGCCGGCGAGCGGGCAGGTCGACGCCTCACGAGCCCGCCGGCTCGCCGGCTCGTGGGGGGTGAAGCGCTCGGTGCCTATTAGCAGCTGGCAGTACGACGCGTGGTCGCGCATTCGCCGCGTCTGCGAGGACGCCGAGGTGGAGACGGTCTTCCAGCCGCTCGTCGAGCTCGACAGCAACGAGTGCATCGCCTTCGAGGCGCTCGCGCGCTTTCCGAACGACCGGTCGTGGACGACGACCGACTGGTTCGCCACCGCGCGGGAGCTCGGAGTGGGCGAGGAGCTGGAGCTGGCCGCCGTCGTCTCCGCGCTCGACCACCTCGTGGAGATCCCCGAGCCCGCCGCGCTCGCGATCAACGTCTCGCCGGCGGTCGCCGCGAGCGACGAGTTCTTCGTGCTCGTCGCGCCCGTCGCGCACCGGTTGATCATCGAGCTGACCGAGCACGAGCGCGTCGAGGACTACACGGCCGTCGCGGCGGCCCTCGAGGACCTGCGTCGACTCGGCGCGCGTATCGCCGTCGACGACGTCGGCACCAGCTCCGCGAGCCTGCACCACGTCTTCAACCTCGTCCCCGACATCGTCAAGCTCGATCTCAGCCTCACCCGCGACATCGAGGACGTTCCCGGGGCCCACGCCCTCGCGTCGGCGATGGTGCACTTCGCGTCGAGCACAGGCGCGCTCGTCGCCGCCGAGGGAATCGAGACGGCGGCGGAGCTGGCACTGCTGCGCGAGCTCGGTGTCGACCACGGCCAGGGCTACCTGCTCGGCAAGCCCGGCCCGATCGAGGCCCACCTCAATTGACGAGCGTCGCCGTTTCGGCCGAGACGAAGCCGCGCCTGGCGGACGTCCCGCTGGGCACCGACGCCGGCTCGAGCGAGCTCGCCACGGCCCTCTTCCGCAGGCACCGCGCGCGCATCCACTCCTACTGCCTCGGCCAGCTCCGCGACCGCCAGGAAGCCGACGACGCGGTGCAGTCGACGTTCCTCTACGCGTTCGCGTTGCTCCAGCGGGGCGAGACGCCGCGAAGCGAGCTGCCCTGGCTGTACACGATCGCGCACAACGTCTGCCGCACCCGTCGCCGCGCGCTCAGGCGGCGAAGCCGGGTCGAGACGCCGGTCGACATCGACCGGCTGCACGACGTCGCCGGCCGCGGCGACGCGGCGCGCGAGGATCTCGCCGCCCTCGGCGACTCGCTCGCCGCGCTCCCCGCCACACAGCGCCGTGCGCTGCTGCTCCGCGAATGGCACGGGTTGTCGTACGCGGAGATCAGCCGTTGCCTCGGCCTCAGCCAAGCCGCGGTCGAGACGCTCCTCTTCCGGGCGCGCCGCAACCTCGCCAAGTCGCTCCGCGCCGCGGATCGCGCCGCGTCGCTCACGGGTCTCGCGCTCGTGCTGCGGCGACTGCGCCGGCTCGCCTCGTCCGGCGGCTCGGCGAAGGCGACCACCGCCGCGGTCGCCGTCACGGTCGCCGCCGGCGCCGGCCTGCAGCCGTTGCTCACGTCTCCGAGACGGCCGGCCACTCCGAGCGCACCCGCGGGCGCGAGCGTCGGCGCACCGCTGCTGCGTACCGCGTCGATCCCCGGAGCCGGACACGCCGAGCCGGAGGCGTCGCCGAGCCTCCGCCGCGTGCGGCCGGCGGCGCGCGCGGCGCCGGGGGCCGCCGTCGCGCAGGCCCGGCCGCCGGCAAGAGCCCCTGCCGTCGCGAGCGCGGCCGCAAGCTCGCCGGCCGCGCCGGCGACGCCGGGCCGGCCTGCTCCCGCCGAGCCCGACCCCGGCCCGCCTGCTTCGGCTCCGCCCGCCGGCGACGGAACGACGAGCGGTACACCCGCCGGCTCCTCGCGCACGGCGGCCCCGCCGACTCGGCCCTCCCGGCTCGTTGCCACGGTGCAACGTGCCGCCGCCGCGGCCGGCGCCCGGCACGTGCCGACCCGCGTGCAGGCCGTCGTCTCGAAGGCGACCGCGTCGGTGCAAAAGACAGTGACGTCGGCGTCGAGCGTCCTTCTACGACCGCCTGCGGCCGCCGCGCCGACGGCGACGCCGACGGTCACCGCGTCGCCGCCGCCTCAACCGCCGGCGCTGCCGGAGGTCCCGCCCGCGCCCGACCCGACCGAGCAGCTCACGGAGGCCGCGTCGGCGACGACGCAGGCCGCCTCGACGCTCCCGCCGGCCCCGCCGCCGGTCACGCAGCCCGCCCCGGCCGCGACGCCGACCTCCGCGCTCTCGCCGAGCCTGCCGTGAGCGCGTTTCCCGCCCAGCGCTACGCAACCGCCGGCCGCTGCCACGGAGCGAGAGCCTGCCTGACGGCGCTGAGCCGCGCCAAGCGGGCCAGCCTCCTCGTCGCCGGCCTCGCGGCCGTGGTCGCGATCTGGCTGAGCGTGCAGATGCCCGCGCTCCCGCTTCTGCCGCACGCCTCGACGCCGGGTCTCCGGTCGCCGGTCGTGGCCGAGCTCGACACGTCCGTGCCGCACCCGAACGGCGCCGCACTCGCACGCGGCCAGGTCGAGCGCGAGCCCCCGTCGGTCCGGAGGACGCCGCGGTCGCGGCCCGCCGCGCAGGCGGTCGAGACCCACCGGCCGGCGCCGGCGCACCCCGAGGCACGGAGCGTCACGACCGCCAAGAAGGCGGCGAGACCCCACCCGGCGCCGACGAGCAGGCGCCGGCTCGCGTCACCGGCGCCGCCGCAGCTCGCCCCGAGCCGGCCCTCGAGCCCGCCCCCCGCGGCACCGCAGCCGCCCGCCCCGACGACGGCACAGCAAGGCACGCCGCCGAGCCCCCCGCCCCCGGCCGCACCCGTGGATCCCGCGCCGCCCCCGCCCACGCTGACCGTGCCGTCGCTGCCGCAGCTCCCCGCGCCGCTCCCGCCCGCGCCGGAGCTGCCGCCGCTGCCGGAGCCGCCGCCGCTGCCGGATCCATCGACGCTCGTGCCTCAGCCGGCTCAGCTTCCGCCGGCGCCGACGGCTTCGGAGGTGCCGACTCCGACTTCCGCACCGACCTCCGCCGTCCCCGGATAGACGGTCGAAGCCGACGTCCTCCGCCATCGAGTCTCGGCACGCTCGAGCTTCCCGGCGCCGGCGCGTCCGCAAGCGCTCTCATCCTCTCGTCATCTTCGTCCGTCGACACTGTGCCGTTCCACCATGAGCGGGAACGGCCTCGCCTCGTGACGCAGTCGAGAATCCAGCCTCCGCGAGGGCGACGGTCGGACGCTGCGCACGCGCACGCGCGAGCCGCGGAGGCGTTCACGCCGCTCGGGTGCGGGCGGGGCAGACGCGGGCCGCGGCGTTCGGGGTGCGGCGTACGATTCCCTCCAGCGTGTCCAGCTCGGTCGAGCCGCGAGGCGTGATCGGATCGGAGCTCTGCGGCAGTCTGGTGGCGGCACCCGCGTGACTGCTCCGCCGGAGGCGGCTGACTCGACGCCGGCGTCGGCGCCGCTCGACGCGCGTGCGGCAGGCCCGAAACGGCGGCGCGAAGCCGCAGCCGGGCGCTGGCGGCGACGTGGGCGCGTCCTGGTCGCGACGATCGTCGTCGTGCTGCTGGCGCGCGGGATCTATTCGTACACGACCTTCATGCTGAAGCCGACGAGCTTGTCGACGAGCGTGCGCAGCGTCGAATGGCTGCGCTACCACATCCCGTACGGCAACTGGCTGGTCGACGAGTTCGAGCACGTCTACTACAGCTGGAAGGCGCCGAAGAAGGGCGGTCCGCAGCTCGAGCGCCTGCCGGCGGTCGGGCTGAGGCAGCCCCGAGTCGGCCGTGGCCACCCGAAGCAGGTCGTGAGCACGCGTGCTCCGGCCGCTGCCTGGCCGCCGCGGATCAAGCCGATCTTCCCGCACCCGCTGCCCGGGGAAGGGGTCTGGAATCCGACCGGCCCGCCGGTCGCGGGTGGCCCGCCGGTGCTGGTGACGACCTTCCGCACCGAGCTCGACTACCCGCGCATCGTGGCCTACGTCGCCTGGTTCGACCACGCCCGCACCGCGATCGCGTTCTATCCGGGCCGCTACGAGCCGCCGCAGGCTGCCGTACGCGGGCCGATGATGGTCCCGTACGACCAGCGTTGGCGGCTGCTCGCGACCTTCAACGGCGGCTTCACGTACACGGACGGCTGGAATGGCTCGGCCGACAACGGCCACATGAACGAGCCGTTGAAGGACGGCAACGCGACGCTCATCGGCTATCGCGATGGTCGGCTCGCGATCGTGAAGTGGAGCGGCGGCCCGAACGCGGGGCCGAAGGTCGCGTGGGCCCGCCAGAGCCTGCCCCCGATCATCTGGAACGGACGCCTCAACCCGGCGCTGAACGACAGCTCGCAGTGGGGCTTCACGCTCGGCAACGCCGTCCGCGTCTGGCGCACCGGCGTCGGCATCGACCGTCGCGGCAACCTCATCTACGTCGCCGCCGACAGCCAGACCGTGATCACCTTGGCGAGGATCCTCCAGCACGCGGGCGCGGTGCGGGCGATGCAGTTCGACATCAACCCCGAGTGGCACACCCTGATCACGTACACCCACCGCCACGGTCTCGTCCCGACGCCGGTCGAGCCCCAGCCGATGCAGTCCGCCACCCGCTACCTCGTTCCCGACGACCGCGACTTCTTTGCCGTCTACCGACGCCTGCCCGGTCCGGTCACCGTCCCCTTCAAGTAGGCCGCGTCCGATCGCGAGACCGTCCTCGCTCCGACCGGAGGCGGTGTCGCTGCTCGTCCCCGGGCTTGATGCCCGTGCCGAGGATCAGGAGCCCAGCCGCACGCTCGACCGGTCCGCGCTCGAGACGGGCGAGCAGGTCCGGCAGCCGCCAACCGAGCGGCGCCGCGAACGGGGCGAGCGCGAGAAAGGAATGGACGCAGACGTCCTGCAGCCCGAGGCCCCGGAGCAGGTGCCGCAGCAGGCGGGGCGTGAACCTGTTGATGTGCTGCGAGGCGTACTTCACCTCGCCGAAGCGGTTGACGAGCATCTCCACGAGCGGCCACGCGCTGCGGAAGTTCGGCGTCGTCACGACGAGCTTCCCGCCCGGGCGCAGGCGCTCGACCGTCGCCCGGAGCACGTCGTTCACGTCGGCGGGCGAGAGATGCTCGATCACCTCGACGACGGTCGCCACGTCGTAGCCGCGGCAGTCGTCCGGCAGCGCGCGCACGGAGACGGCGAAGAAGCACTTCGACTCGCTCTCGTACGCGCTGCGCGCGTAGGCGATCTCGGTCGTCGAGATGTCGATCCCCGTCGAGGTGAAACGGTCGTCGAGCAACCCGATCAGCGTTCCGGGCCCGCAGCCGACGTCGAGGTGCCGCCCGCGGCCCTCCATCTCCTCGACGACGCGCCCGAACTTCAGGTGGTGCCACTTGCTCTGGATGCCCCGACGGCGCCGGTAGACGGCGTCGTAGTACCCGCCCGGGATCGTCTCGTAGTCGAACCCGGCAACGACGCCGCGGTCGACCACCGCCGGGCTCGCGTTCCGGCTCCCGACGCTCGCGCGGGCCCTGGCTAACACAGCCGACATTCCTTCGCGCGTGGTGACCGCTCGGGCAGAGGCGCGCGAACGCGAACGGACGCCGGCGCTGTCCGGTACGCTGGGGCCCGCCGGCGATACGACGACGTGGAGGACGCGTCAGGCTCGATCGCCGGCCTCGGTCATCGGCGGCGCCGCTCTGTTTGCGGCGGAGAGAACACCGGCGCGAGTGAAGCAGAGCGAGATGAGCGCTCGATGAGTGCGGGCGAGCGCGTCCGCTGCTCATGCGCCGTTCATCTCGGGCTGATGTGATCGGAGCGGTGCCGCCGCCGAGAAGCCCCTCGACCCGCTCAGGTCGCTCCCGGCGGCGCCGGCGTCGGCTCGGCTGGACCGTGCTGCTGCTCGTGGTCGCCGCCGGCGTCGGCGCGGCGGTCGACCAGCGGCGCACGACGACGCACGCCGTCCCTGGCGCCGCGGCCGCGGTCCGGCCGCAGCCGCGGCTGCACCCGACCCCGCCGATCCCCGGCTACCTGCTCATCGCGGATCGCGGCAACAACCGGATGCTGCTCGTCGACGGCGCGAAGCACGTCCTCTGGCGCTACCCGCGGCCGGGGACGACGCCGCCGATGCCGTTCCGCTTCGACGACGACGCCTTCTTCGGCCCCGTCGCCGACCGCATCATCTCGAACCAGGAAGACCAGCACACGATCCAGGTCATCTCGTTCCCCGGCGGCCGCGTGCTCTGGCGGTTCGGGCACGTGAACGAACGAGGGTCCGCGCCGGGCTACCTGAACACGCCCGACGACGCCTACCTCCTGCGCAGCGGGCTCGTCTCGGTCGCCGACGCATACAACTGCCGCGTCCTCTTCATCGCACCCGCGACGCACCGGATCGTGAACGCGTACGGCTCCGCGGGGCACTGCGTCCACGACCCGCCCCGCTCGCTCGGCAGCGTCAACGGCGCCACGCCCCTCCCCGACGGCGGCACGCTGCTCAGCGAGATCGACGGCTCCTGGGTCGACGACATCGGCCCGAGCGGCGAGCTGCGCTGGGCCGTGCGGGCACCCGTCTCGTACCCCTCGGATCCGCAGCTGCTCGCGCCGAACCGGATCCTCGTCGCCGACTACGCGCACCCGGGCGCGGCGGTGATCATGGACCGTAGCGGCCGGGTGATCTGGAGGTACGGGCCGCGGTCGGGCCCCGGCGAGCTCGACCACCCCTCGCTCGCCACGCGCATCTCGGCCGACCTGATCGCGATCAACGACGACTACCGCCACCGGGTCGTGCTCGTCAGCATCGCGACGCGGCGCATCGTCTGGCAGTACGGCCACACGGACGTGCCGGGGAGCGGGCCGGGCTACCTGCGGACGCCGGACGGCCTCGACCTCCTCAGCCCGGCGGCCGCGATGCGCGTCCCCGCAGTTCGGAAGCTCCTGCTCGCGGCTCAGCGGGCACGTAGATGAACTCCGCTCCCGCCCGCGAGACATCGCGCCTCACGTCGAACCCGAACGGGACTGGCAGGTTGTACTCCGCGACGTCGAAGCGCCCGTCGCGATCGAGCGCGGTCACGTAGGCGACGTGGCCGAACCGCTTGACGTGCGGCCACACGACGACCGCGCCGACGCGCGGCGTCGTCCCGACCGGCAAGCCGGCGAGCTCGGCGACGTGCGGCCAGTTGAACGCGTCCATCGCGCCGGGGACGAACCAGTCGGTGCGCTGCCCGTTCGCGCTGAGCGCCCAGGCGACGAAGGAGGTGCAGTTGCACTCGTCCATGTTCCAGCGGTCGACCGCGTCGGCGATGCCGGCTGCCGGACAGTCGGCGGCGTATGGGTAGCCGTAGACGATCGGCGTCGCCGCGTGCGGGGCACCCGCCGCGACGAAGGCGACCGAGGCTGCGACGAGGGCGATCGACCGGCGCACCGGCCCGCAAGGCTACCCCGCGCGTCAGCGGGCAACCGCGCCGCGCGCGGCGCGCGCGAGCACGAGTGCGAGCGTCGGGCACGCGGCGACTGCGCGCTTCGCGTGGAGCTCGAGCGAGCCCGGGATCGGCTCGGGGTCGACGATCGGGTAGCCCCACTCGTCGAGCGTGATCCGCTCCGGCAAGAGCTCGGCGCAGAGACCGTGGCCGTCGCACGCGATCGGGTTCACGCGCAGCGTCTTCACCGCACGTTCCCGGTGCAACTGCCGCGCAGGTGCTGACGCACTTCGCGCTCGAAGACGTCGAGCGCCGAGGCGACGAGGCGCACCGACCCGTCGGGATGTCGACACGCGCCCCGGCCCTCGATCTGGCGTAGCCAGCGCGCGAGCTGCGGTCGCATGTCCTTGCCGTCGCACGCCGCCAGCCGGTCGAGCGCGCCGGCGACCGCGGCGAGGCCGTGCACGCACGGGCCGCACTGGCCCGCGCTCTCGTGCGCCAGCCAGCGCGCGATTCGCGCCGTCTCCGTCAGACCGCACGCCGAGGCCGGCAGCACGACGACCGCGCCGGCACCGAGCGACGCGCCGACGGGTCGCAGCGCCTCGGCCGACAGCTCGAGCCGCTGCGCGCGGGCCGCGTCGACCCAGGTGCCGAAGTAGCCGCCGAGGAGGAATGCCTGCGGCGTCGCGGTGACGCCGCCCGCCTCTGCGAGCAGGTCGACGAGCCGGGTCCCGAGCGCGATCTCGTACACGCCTGGCCGCCTGATCGCGCCGGAGACGGTGAGCAGCGCAGAGCCGGGATCGTCCGCGGTGCCGATCGCGCGGAACCAGTCGGGACCGAAGCGAGAGATCAGCGCGACGTGCGCGAGCGTCTCCGCGTTCTGGACGAGCGTCGGCCCGCCGCCGACGCCGCGCTCGAACGGCAGCGGCGGCTTGAACGTCGGCTTCGCGGCGCGCCCGCTCAGGAAGCTGACGAGCGCCGTCTCCTCGCCGGCGACGAACGAGGGCGGCGCGACGGCGAGGCGAAGCGAGACCTCCGGCTCGAGCCGGCGCTGCGCGCGGGCCTCGATCGCACGCGCAACCTCCGCGTGCGCGTCGGCCGCATCGGCACCGACGACGACGATCGCTTCCCGCGCACCGAGCGCGGCGGCGGCGGCGACGGCGCCGTCGAGGACGAGGTGCGGCACGTGCCGGAGCAGGACCTCGTCCTTCGCGCAGACCGGCTCGGCCTCGGTGGCGTTCGCGACGACGACGGGCCGGCTGCGTCGGGCGGCGACGGCCCGCAGCTTCGCGCCGGTCGGGAAGCCGCCGCCGCCCCGGCCGCGCAGGCCGCTCGCCTCGACCGCGGCGACGAGGTCGACGCGCGGCAGGGGCCCGAGCCGCGCGAGGTGCTCGTCGAGCGAGACCGCACGATCGAGGCGCAGGCCGGCGAGCAGCCGCGGCAGCCGGGCCGCCGGCAGCGCGTCGTCCGCGAGCGCGCTCACAGCAGCTGCCCCTGGACGCTGCCGCGGACGGCACCCGTGCCGGGATCGAGCCGCAGGTCGAGCTCGAGCTGCAGCGTGCCGAGCGAGGGCGCGATCACGTCCGCCGAGACGAGGGTGCCGTCGAGGCCGACGACGCGTCCCTCGAAGACGGGGGTGCCTCTCGCGGCGAAGTCGACCCCGCTCGACGTCATCGAGATGCCGCCGCCGTCGAGCGGGAAGCCCTTCAGCGCGAGGCGGAGCGTGCCGCGCAGCCCGCCGACGAGCTTCGTATCGATGCGGACGGTGACGAAGCCGGTCTCGTCGGGGCCCGACTGGGTGAGCGTGCCGGTCAGGCGGCTCGTGAAGCTGTGCGGGAACGCGGGCGGCGGCTCCGCAACCGCTGACCTCTTCGCCGAGGCGAGGAGCGCGGTCGGCGTGCCCGCCCGCCCCGCCCAGCCGCGCTGCAGCGGGCCGCTGCGGTACCAGGCGAGGACGGCGAGCGGCACGGCGATCGCGGCCGCGCCGGCAAGGCCGCGCGCGAGCGTATCGCCGCGCGCGTGCGCGGCCCGGACGAGCACGCCCGCGGCGACGGTCGCGAGACAGCCGATCGCGAGCGCCGCCATCCAGCCGAACCGGGCGTCGCTCCCGGTCCCGAGCGAGTGCACGAGCGCGAGCGGCCACGACGCGTACGCCAACCAGTGGGTGACTCGCCAGAGCCGGTACCCGAGGCGCACCCGGAGCAGGCTCGTCAGCACGACGGCGATCAGCAAGTCGCACGCGAGCGCGCCCAGACCGAGCCAGATCGGACGGTACGCGGAAAGGAACGGGACGACGGCGTCGCGGACGCCGATCGGCGCGTAGCTGTCGGCGACCGCGGTCGCGACGTGGACGGCGAGGAAGGCGACGGCGAGCAGGGTCACGTTTCGGTGCAGCCCGGCGACGACGAAGCGCGGCAGCCGCGTCGTCCGCCAGCGGACCTGCGTCAGCACGCCGAGGCAGACCGAGACGGTCAGAAGGACGAGCGTGACGACGCCCGCTCCGCGCGTCGCGTACCAGAGCGGGCTCGGCGCGCTTGCGGCGAGGAGGGTCACGCAGCGAGCGCGGGCTCTGGCGGCCAGCCGCCGAGGCAGACGACGGCGCCGTCGCGATCGACGAGGCGTGCGGGCAGCCGGCGCTCCTCGAGCCACGCGGGCGCGGCGTGACCGAGCACGAGCGCGGCCGTGCTCGCCGTGTTCGCGTCGACGCACGAGCCGGCGGCAACCGTCGCGGTGCGCCACGGCGACTCGACCGGCCGGCCGGTGCGCGGGTCGATCAGATGGTGCTGCTCGCCGGCGGCGGAGCGCCAGCGCCGGACGACGGTGCTGGAGGTGGCGAGGCCGCCGGCGCTGATCGCGACCGTCGGCCCAGGCGTCTCGAGCGGCGCCGCGTGGTCGTCGGCGAGCCTGATCGGCCACCCGCCCGCGGCGGGCCGGCCGGCGACCGCGACGTCGCCGCCGAGCGCGACGAGCACCCCGCAGCCGGTGAGGTCGGCGGCCGCGGCCGCGATGCTGTCGGCCGCGAGCGCCTTCGCCGTCGCGCCCAGGTCGAGCTCGACTCCCGCCGGCACCCGAACCTCGCGTCGCTCCTCGTCCAGCTCGATCGCGCGCCAGTGTCCGGCCGGCTCGAACGCGGGCTCGACGCGGCCGCCGTCGCGCAACCGCACGCGCCGGAACGTCCGGTCGTAACCGGCGAGCCTGAGCGTCCTGCCGACAGTCGGGTCGACGATCCCGTCCGTCGCCGCGGCCGCGCGGAGCGCGACGAGCAGCGCGTCCCAGAGAAGCGCGCCAACCGGCGTCGGCGCGCCGCCGGCGCGGTTGAGGGCAACGAGCTCGGAATCGTCGCGGAAGCGGCTGCAGGCGAGGTCGAACGCGCGCAGCCCGCAGAGCAGCAGCCGCCGGGCCGCGGGCAGCGCCGCGCGGTCGACGGTGGCAAGCACGGCCGACGTCCCGAGCGCGCGCAGCGAGATCGAGGTCACGATCCTCCCGAGACCGCGACTGCGGGCGACGAGGAGGCCGACGGCGGCGACGGCGGTTGGGCGACGCCCGGGTCCGCGGCACCGGCCAGCGGCACCGTCGCCGCCGGCGCCGGGACGGGCGGAATCGCCGTCGGCGCCGCCGCGAGCCCCCGACCGGCCGTGCCGCCCGTCGCCGCTGCGTACCCCGCCACCGCGCTGCCGACCGCCGCTGCGGTTGCGAGGACGGCCACCGTCAACCGTCGCAGCCTGGCGGCCGCGGCGTCGCGGGCTTCGATCGCGCGCTGCGGGCGGTCCTCGGCCATTCGGCCGCAAAGGCTCGCAGCGCGAGATGAGACCGGTGTGAGCCGAGCCTTAGAGGCGGCTGAGAGCGGGCACGGCGACGACCTCGGGCGCTGGCGCGAGCGCGATCCACGCGTCGGCACCACCGCCCACGCGGTTCGCGACCGCGGCCGTGCCGCCGTGCGCGGCGGCGATCAGCTCGACGATCGCGAGGCCGAGCCCGGTCCCGCCCGGGCTGCGCGCGTCGTCGGCACGGCTGAAGCGGTCGAAGGCGCGGCCGAGGAAGTCCGGCGCGAAGCCGGCGCCCTCGTCGCTCACGTGCAGCTCGATGCTTCCCGCGCGGCGAACGACGGAGAGCCGGACCGCGCCGGCGCCGTGCGTGAGCGCGTTGTCGACGAGGTTGCCGAGCGCCTGCTCGAGACGGACGGGGTCGGCGTCGACGGTCGCGTCGTCTCCCGGCTCGACCGTGACGCTCCGGCGGAGCCGCTTGGCGCGGGCGTCGAAGCGCTCGGCCACGTGCACGAGCAGCTCCTGCACCGAGAGGCGCTCGCGACGCACCGGCAGCGATCCTTCATCCGACCGCGCGATCAGCAGCAGGTCCTCGGCGAGCCGGCTGAGCCGCTCCGTCTCGTCCGCGGCGGAGCGCAGCGCCTGCTCGAGCTCGGCGGGCGAGCGCGGGCGACGGAGCGCAAGCTCGAGCTCGGTGCGAAGGAGCGCGAGCGGCGTGCGCAGCTCGTGGCTCGCGTCGGCGAGGAAGCGGCGCTCGTGCTCGAGCGCCGCTTCGAGCCGCCCGAGCATGTCGTTCAACGTCTCCGCGAGCCGCGACACCTCGTCGTGGCTCTGCGGCACCGGCAGCCGGCTCCCGGGCGTGGAGGCAGTGATCGCCGCCGCCCGCCGCCGCATCGCCTCGACCGGCCGTAGCGCCGCCCCGGCGAGCAGGTAGCCGGCGAGCGTCGCGAGCAGGAGCGCAGCCGGTGCCGCGACGACGAACTCGAACCGCAGCCGGTGCAGCGTTTCGCGGCGCGCGTCGAGCGAGTGGGCGACGACGAGGACGTCCCGCGCGCCCGCCACGCGAACGGGCATCGCGAGCAGACGCCAGTCGTCGTTCAGCCGCTCCAGGTCGTCCCTCGTCGCCGTCAACGTGCGCCCGGCGAGCACCCGCGACCTGTCGGCTGCGTCCAGCAGCGGCGGCAGTCCCGGGCGCGACGTCGCGACGACCGCGCCGCCCGGAGCGAGCAGCTCGGCGACGCCGGCGCCGTTCGGCACGTCCTGGTCGAGCAGCGACTTTCCCTGTTGGAGCCGCGGCAGCGCCTCCGCAGCCTGCGCCCGCAGCGTCTGGTCGACGCTGGTCAGGAGGGCCGAGCCGACGCGGACGTAGACGAACGCTCCCGTCGCCGCGAGCACGACCGCCATCGCAAGCGCGAAGGGAAGCGTCAGCCTGACGCGGAGCGGCAGCGACCCGATCACCGGCCGCCGGGGTTGAGTCGGTAGCCGACGCCGCGCACGGTCTCGATCGAGTGGCGGCCGAAGGGCCGGTCGATCTTCTCGCGCAGGTAGCGCACGTACACGTCGACGACGTTCGACCTGCTCTCGAAGGCCATGTCCCAGGCGCCGTCGAGGAGCTGGACCCGGGACAGGGCCTCGCCGACGCGGCGCATGAAGACCTCGAGCAGCGCGAACTCCTTCGGCGAGAGGTCGAGCTCGGTCTCGCCGCGCCAGGCGCGACGCGCCGCAGGATCGAGCCGCAGGTCGTCGGCCTCGAGCACCGTCGGCCGCTCGGCAGGCGCGCGGCGCACGAGCGCGCGCAGGCGCGCCAGCAGCTCTGCGAACGAGAACGGCTTCACGAGGTAGTCGTCGGCGCCGGTGTCGAGACCCTCGACCCGGTCGTCGACGGCATCGCGCGCGGTCAGGAGCAGTACCGGCGTCCACACCTTCCGCGCGCGCAGCTCGCGGCAGACCCCGAACCCGTCCAGGCCCGGCAGCATCACGTCGAGCACGATCGCGTCGTAGGCGTCGGAGCCTGCCATCCAGAGCGCGTCCTCGCCGGTCTGCGCGAGGTCGACCGCATGTCCTTCCTCGCTGAGCCCGCGCTTGAGGAGCTGCCCCAGCTTCTGCTCATCCTCGACGACGAGCACGCGCACGGCTCGATTGTCGCTGCTCCGCATGAGCGGACGGTGAGCCTCATCGGCCCGCATTCGCAGCCGTCACGTAATCTCGTCCGGGTGACCCACGACACGATCGTCGCCCTCGCCGCGGCGGGCGTGGCGGGGCAGGCGCTCGTCGCGCTCGCCGTCGGCACCGGCGCCGCCGCGATCGTCGGCGTGCGCGGCCCGCTGCGGGCGCTGCGCCGCCTGCTCTGGGGGTCCGAGCTGTGGGCGGCGTTCCTCGTCGCCGCGATCGCGACCGGCGGCAGCCTCTTCTTCTCCGAGATCGCCCGCTTCCCGCCCTGCGAGCTCTGCTGGTACCAGCGCATCTGCGCGTACCCGCTCTCGCTCGTGACGCTGCTCGCTGCCCTCGCCGGCGACTTCCGCGTCGCGCGCTACCTGCTGCCGCTGCCGGTCGTCGGGGCCGGCGTCTCGATCTACCACCTGCTGGTCGAGAACGGGGTCGTCGGCGAGAGCTCGGCCTGCGTCGCCTCTGCGCCGGGCGGCTGCGCCGTCGAGTGGATCGACGAGTTCGGCTACGTGACGATCCCGACGCTCGCGCTCACCGGATTCCTGCTGCTCGCGGGACTGCTGCTGCTCGCGGCCGCGGGCGAGGGCCCGGCCGGTGTCTAGCGGCAAGCGGAGCAAGCAGCGCCGCCGGCCGCCCCCGCCGCCGCCGGTCTCCTCGCGACCCCGGCGTGCCTCGCCGCGCGTGTTGCTCGCGGGCGGCGGCGCGGGGCTGGCGGCCGTCGTCGCGATCGTGCTGGCGGTCGTCCTCGGCGGTGGCTCGTCGCAGAAGACAGCGTCGACGGTGCCGCGCGTCGGCTCGCTCGCGAACGCGCTTCCGGGCGCCGCCGCCGTCCAGAGGCTCTTCGCCGGCATCCCGCAGCGCGGCACGACCCTCGGCTCGCCGGGAGCGCCGATCACGCTCGTCGTGTACGTCGACCTGCAATGCCCGTTCTGCAAGGAGCTCGAGACGCAGGTGATGCCGGGCATCGTCCGCAGGTACGTCCGCCCCGGCAAGCTGCGGATCGTGCTGCGGCCGTGGGCGTTCATCGGTCCCGACTCCGTCCGCGGCCAGGCCGCCGTGCTCGCCGCCGCGCGGCAGGACAAGGCGTTCGACCTCGCCGAGGTGCTCTACGACAACCAGGGGACCGAGAACTCGGGCTGGCTCGACCGGAACATGGTCGTCGCCGCCGCGTCGAGCGTGCCGGGCCTCCGCGTCCGGAAGCTCCTCGCCGACATGTCGTCGGCGAGCGTGCAGGCGGCGGCGGCGCAGGTCGCGAGCCTGGTCGAGGCCGACGGCGTCCAGGGGACGCCGACCGTCTTCGTCGGCAAGACCGGGCGGCACGGCAGCGAGGTGGTCCTGCCGTCGGCGACCGACGCGGCGCCGCTCGTGCGCGCGATCCGGGCGGCCGGTGGCTGAGCAAGAGGCGATTGGAACCGCGGCGGTCGGGTAACACGATCGCTGATGGACCAGGTCACGGAGGACCGCCCCGAGCTCGAGGCGCTCCTCGAGCGGGGCGAGGAGCGAGGGCGGCTCGAGCTCTCGGAGGTCGAACAGGTCGTCGAGGAGCTGGAGCTCGAAGCCGAGGCGCTCGAGGCGCTCTACGCCGAGCTCGAGCGCCGCGGCATCGAGCTCGACGACGACACCGGCCGCGACGAGGCCCGGCCGGCGACCTGGGTCAACGGCGAGCTGGCCTCGGCGACGACCGACGCCCTGCAGCTCTTCCTCGACGAGGCCGGTCGCTACCCGCTGCTGACCGCCGCGCAGGAGGTCGAGCTCGCGCAGCGGATCGAGCGCGGCGACAAGGACGCGAAGGACCTGATGATCAACTCGAACCTCCGCCTCGTCGTCTCGATCGCGAAGCACTACCAGGGCCGCGGCTTGTCGCTGCTCGACCTGATCCAGGAGGGGATCATCGGCCTGATCCGCGCCGTCGAGAAGTTCGACTACCGCCGCGGCTTCAAGTTCTCGACCTACGCCACCTGGTGGATCCGACAGGCGGTGCAGCGGGGGGTCGGCAACAAGGCGCGCACGATCCGGCTGCCGGTGCACGTGCTCGACCGCGAGCGAAAGCTCGCGCGCGTCGAGAGCCACCTCGCCGCGCAGCTCGGCCGCGAGCCGAGCGACGAGGAGCTGCTCGCCGCGGCCGGCATCTCGGAGGAGGAACTCGACCAGGTGCGCGAGGCCGCACGGGCGGTGACGAGCCTCGACAAGCCGCTCGGCGACGACGGCGACGGCGGCGAGCTCGGGGACGTCGTCGCGCAGTCGGCGGAGCCGGGGCCCGAGGACGAGGTGATCGTCAGCCTGACCGAGCAGGCGCTCCGCGACGCGGTCCGGCGGCTGCCGGACGACCAGCGCCGGGTGATCGAGCTTCGCTTCGGCCTCGTCGGCGACGGGCCGGCTTCGCTCGAGGAGACGAGCCGCCGGCTCGGGACGACGGCGGACCGCGTGCGTCGGATCGAGCGCCGTGCGCTCGCGCTGCTCGCCGTCAACCGCGAGATCGAGGCGCTGCGCGCGGCCTGATCAACCCGCCTGCCGCAAGACGCGCCTCGCCGCCGAGGACCGTCTCGGCGCGGATCGTCCGCATCGTGTGTCGCGCCGCAAACGCGGGTAGGAGCGCCAGCCAGAAGTTGAAGAAGCGGTACGCGAAGACGCCGAGGAGCGCCGGCGCGAACGCGACGTGCAGCCAGACGAGCGCGAACACGAGCGCCACCTCAGCGACGCCGGCGCCGCCCGCCGGCAGGCTGCGGCGGGTCAACACGTAGCCGGTCGCGAAGCCGACGATCAGCACCGGCACGCGCACCTGCGCGCCGAACGCCATCAGCGCGGCCCACAGGCAGAGGATCTCGCCGAACCAGTACATCGCCGCGCCGACGAACGCGAGCCCGTGCGCGCGCGGTTGCACGAGCAGACGGCGGACGACGGAGAGGCCGGCGACGAAGTGGCCGAACACGCTGCGCACGCGGCCGCTGCCGTGGTCGACCCGTCCCCAGCGGCTCGCGCGGTGCGGCTGCGAGGCCCAGACGGCGAAGGCGGCCCCGGGGAAGACGGCGAGCCACGGCCACGACATCGACGGGCGGACGTGGTCGCTCGCGTCGGCGAGGATCGCGATCGCCGAGAACATCGCGGCCGGAGCGAGCACCGCGTACTCGAGCGTGCCGAGGCCGAAGACCCGTTTGAGCGCCTCGCGGCGGCTCGCGCCGGCGTGACGGAGCGCCCAGTAGTCGACCTCGAACCCGCCGGCGGCCGACGCGGAGAAGAAGGCGCCGAAGCCGGCGGCGACGATATTCGCCGCGTGGCGGAAATCGAGCCGGGGCCCGTCGTCGACGCGGGCCGTCTCACGCAGGGCGAAGACGTAGCCGATGTAGGCGATCACCTGGGCGACGAAGCAGAGGGCGAACCATTCCGGCGTCACCCGGCTCGCCGTGCGCACGAGAGGCGCGTGCCCGGCAAGGTCACCGAGGAGCACGGCGGAACAGAACACGACGACCATCGAGCCGACGATGACGGCGACCGGGTGCCGCCGCACCGACAGGAGCTGCCGGATCCGCCTGACGAAGGTCATCTTGTACTGGTGTACCGCAACGAGAGACACGGTACGCCCCCAATCGGCAGGGCGAGGC
>DASRGD010000027.1:0-61468 GCA_035651195.1 Gaiellaceae bacterium
TTCCAGGCGTGGCCAGGCTCCCCTTCGTCGATACCCACGTCCACTACTGGGACCTGAAGGACCCGAAGCTCGCGTACGCGTGGCTCCAGCCGGACTGGGTGCACCCGATCCTCGGCGACATCGACGGGCTGAAGGTGCTCAAGTACATGGCGCCGCAGTTCGTCGCCGAGACCCGGTTCCAGAACGTGAGCAAGGCCGTGCACGTGCAGGCCGCGATCGGGATCGCCGACCCGGTCGAGGAGACGCGCTGGCTGCAGGAGCAGGCCGACGAGACCGGTTTCCCGCACGGGATCGTCGCCCACTGCGACCTCGCCGCCCCCGACGCCGAGGAGACGATCGAGCGACACCTCGAGCACGCGAACATGCGCGGCATCCGCGACTTCGCCGCCGGCACGAACCTGGACAACCCCGACTGGCTCAGAGGGCTCGCGCTGATGCAGCCCCGTAACCTCGTCTTCTGCATCGACACGGTCTGGGAGCAGATGCCGGAGGTGGCGCGCGTCGCCGACGAGACCGGCGTCACGATCTGCATCGACCACGCCGGCTTCCCGCGCGAGCGCACGGCCGACTACCTCGCGAGCTGGCGGCGGGGCATGACGGCTGCCGCGGCGTCGGAGCACGTGATCTGCAAGATCAGCGGGCTCGGGATGTGCGACAACCGCTGGACGGTCGACTCGCTCCGGCCGTGGGTGCTCGGTTGCATCGACGCCTTCGGCGTCGAGCGGTGCGTGATGGGCACGAACTGGCCCGTCGATCGCCTCTACAGCTCGTACGGCGACGTGCTCGACGCGTACGAGGAGATCATCGGCGACTTCGCCCCGGCCGAGCAGGAGGCGCTCTTCTCGGCGAACGCCGAGCGCATCTTTCGGCTCTAGACGGTGACCGCCAGCGGCCGCGGCCGCACGCTCGCCCGCGACGACGTCGACGAGGAGCAGGCGCCGGTTGCGGCGGTCCCGGACCGGCCCTCGCGGATCTCTGTCCGGACGTCGACCGGGACGTCGAGCTCTACGACGCCTCCCGGAGCACCGAGCCGTGGGTCTCGAGGCTCGCGACCGCCTTCGCGAGCGCCTCCATGTCCGCGAACCGGGCGACCTCGAGCGGCTGCGAGAGGCGGCCGCCGGAGACGACGTGCAGCCGGTCGGCGACCTCGTACACCTCCGGGATCTCGGTGCAGAAGAGGAGCACGGCACCGCCCTCGGCGGCGAAGCCGCGCAGGATCTCGTAGATCTCGGCCTTGCTCGAGATGTCGATGCCGCGCGTCGGCTCCTCGAGCGCGAGCACCCGCGGCTTCGCACCCACGGCGGCCGCGATCGCGACCTTCTGCTGGTTCCCGCCGGACAGCGAGCGGATACCGATGTCGATCCCAGCGGATTTGACCTGGAAGCTCGTCCGCAGCTGCTGCGCGATCGCCCGCATGCGGCGCGGGCGGAGACCGAGCACGCCGCGCGAGATCTCGCCGTCGAGGCGGACGATCAGGTTCTCGCCGACCGTCAGGTTCGGAAAGAGGCTCGCAGCACGGTCGGCGGCGACGAAGCTGACGTCGGCGGAGAGCTGCGACAGCCGCACGGGCCGGCCGTCGATCCGCAGTTCGCCGTGGATGCGCCGCAGGCCGCCGCAAGCGCGCACGATCTCGCGGCCGCCCGAGCCCTCGACGCCGATGAGAGCCGTGACGACGCCCGCCGGCAGCGCGAAGTCGAGGTCCGAGAACGCACGCTTCTGGTCGGTGACGCCGACGAGCTCGAGAACGGGCTCGCCGGCCGTGCGGCCGTTCGTCGTCGCCGCCTCGCCGGCGGGCGTCGTGCCGAGCCCGCGAACAAGCGTTTCGGCGATGTTCTCGGGGGTTCGATCGGCACCCTCGAGCAGGCGGACACAGCGGCCGTCGACGATCACCGCCACGCGGTCGGAATTCGCGGCCAGCTCGGTCAGCCGGTGCGAGATCAGCATCACGACGCGGCCGGCGTCCGCGAGCTGGCGGATGAGCCGGAAGAACTCGGCCGACTCCGCGGGCGTCAGCGCGGAGTTCGGCTCGTCGAACAGCATCACCCGCGCCTGGCGGACGAGCGCACGGGTGATCTCGGTGCGCTGCTGCACCGCGAGGCCGAGATCGCCAAGCGGTTGCTCGCGCAGGGCGAGGATGCCGAGCTCGTCGAAGACCCGGTGCTGGTCCCTCGGCGGCTTCGGCCAGCGCCAGCCGTTGGGCTCGTGGCCTGCGACGATGTTCTCGCCGACCGTCAGGTTCGGGAAGAGCTGCGGCTCCTGGTGCACGACGGCGACGCGGTTGGAGCCGAACTCGCGCGACCACGGCTCGCCGTCGACGAGGATCTCACCCTCGTCCCAATCCACCTCGCCGGCGAGGATCTTGACCATGGTGCTCTTGCCGGCGCCGTTCGGCCCCGCCACGCCGAGGATCTCGCCCGGCCGAGCGTCGAGATCGAGCCCGGCGAGCGCGACGGTCTCGCCGTACAGCTTCCGGACGCCCCGGATGCGAACCCCGGCAGCGGTGTCCGCCTCGCTCATGGTCCGATCGCTTCCTTGCGCCTGCTCGTGAAGCGGTCGATGACCACGGCGCCGACCGTGACCGTGCCGAGCAGCAGCTGCTGGGCGAACGGGCCCGCGGCGATCAGCGCAACGCCGTTCGCGAGCACGGCGAGCAGGAGGGCGCCGGTCATCGTCCCGATCGCGGTGCCCTTGCCGCCGGAGAGGCTCGCGCCGCCGATGATCACCGCGGCGAAGACGGGGAACAGGTCGGTCTGCCCGTCGTTCGGGCTCGCGGTGCCGACGAACGAGAAGTCGAGGAGCCCGGCGAGGCACGCCGTGCAGGCGCAGACGATGAAGGCGACGAAGACGTAGCGCTTGATCGGCAGCCGCACGATCTGCGCCGCTGCACGGCTGCCGCCGATCGCTTTCAGACGGAAGCCGAAGAGGGTGCGGCTGAGGAGGAACGCGAACACGACCAGCAGCGCGACCGCCCACAGCCCCTGCTCCGGGATCTTGCCCGGGAGCGATGCGTTGCCGAGGTTCTTGAAGAAGTCGACGCCGGGCGGGACCGCATGGCCCGGCGGCGGAAACTGATAGGCGATGTTCTGCGTCTGACCGATGTAGAGGGTGAGGCCGAACACGAGCGTGCCGGACCCGAGCGTCGCGATGAACGACGGGATCTTGACGATCACCGTGAAGAAGGCGTTGAAGACGCCGACGGCGATCGCGGCGAGGAACGCGATCAGGATCGACAGGTAGACCGAGACGTCGTGCGTCACCCAGAGCACGGCGACGATGTTCGTGGCGAGGCCGTAGACGAACGCGAACGACAGGTCGATCTCGGCGGCGATGATGACCAGCGTGAGCCCGAAGCCCATGATCGCGATCGAGCTCAGACCGCGCAGGATCGTGAGCAGGTTCTCGGTGACGAGCATGTTCCCGTGCGTGCGCACGCTGAAGTAGGCGCCGACGAGGAGGACGGCGAGCGTGACGCCGCCGATGCGGGCGAGGGTCCTGCGTGCCCAGTCCAGCCGCTGCCGGCGCAGCGAGCCGACGGTCGACGACGGGTAGACGCGCTCGGAGAGGTCGGTCATGGTCGAAAGGGGCGGCCCCGGTCCCGCTCGTTCGGGGCCGCCCCGGCCCAGATTCGTCTCAGGCTACGCCTTCGGAATCGCGCTGAACGCGTACGACTTGATGTCTGCGAGCTTCGCCTGCGCCGAGGCGAGGTTCGCCTTCGTGATGACGGTGAGGTGCTGCGTGTTCGGAAGCACCTTGCCGGTCTTCATGAACGTGGCGCAGGCGAAGGCGCCGAACGCCGCCTGCCCCGGCCAGTTCTGGTCGAAGAGGGCGATCTGCGTGCCGTTCTTGAGCGCGGTGATCTCGTTCGGGATCACGTTCCAGCCGACGCTGAAGGTCTTGCCGGCACGGCCGAGGTCCTTCGCCGCCTGGGCGGCGTAGCCGGCACCGATGTCGACGTTCTCCATCACCTGGACGTCCTTGCCGGCGCCGGAGTAGAAGGCCTTGAACGCGTCGTAGGTCTTGCCCGGGTCGTACGACGTGTTGAGCATGTTCTTCTCCGTCGTCACGAACTTCGCGCCCGGGATCGCCTTCTGGATCGCGAGCCGGAACCCCTTGGCCCGGTTCTGCGCCCAGTACTGCGTCGGGTCGCCGCCCGAGACGGCGAAGGTCGTGAAGTGCAGGTTGTTCGCCTTCATGTAGTCGAGTACCGCCTTCGCAGCCGTCTGCCCTTCCTTCAGCGGCACCTGCGTGAAGTTCGTGAGCTCGTTCCCGAACGTCGAGACGCCGACCGTGAAGACCGGAATCCCCTTCGAGAGCGCCTGCTGGACGATCGGCGCCGTGCTCGTGCTCGTCGGCGGCTCGATCGAGAGGCAGTCGATCTGGTTCGTCGACAGGAGCGACTGGATCTGGTTCAGCTGCGTGTTGACGTCCGGCTGCGACGAGCCCGGGCAGATGATCTTGCCGTTGAGCGGGTAGATCTTGCTCGCAGCGGGGATCGAGTACTTGTAGCCCGCCTGGTACTGCTGCGAGAAGCCTTGGATCACGCACGACTGGTAGGAGAAGACGTAGTTGATCGGCTTCCCCGCCTTCACCTTCGCCTGGATCGACGGCGCGAGCGTGAACGTGCCGCCGTGCCGGAGCTTCACCGTCCAGCTGGCGTTCGAATGGGCGCCGCCCACCGCCGCGTAGGCGAGCGCGCCGACGACCGCAAGAGCGAGCGCCACGCGCACCCTCGCCCGCGGGCCCCCTCCAATCCCTGATCCTTTCATCTAGATTCCCTCCATCGTGGTCGGACCCGCCGGGGCCCGGCGGGACGTGCGCTGCGCACGAGTATTCCTCGGTCGCGACACGGCGTCAATCGCTTCCGGAAACGATTCGACGGTCTTCGCGAGGTCACGCCGCGAGCACCTTCTCGCTGCGGAAGCCGTCGACGACCTCCTCGACCACCTCGATGCCGAGCCCCGGCCCGCTCGGCGGATACATCCAGCCGTCCACGTGCTCGAACGGCTCGGTGACGAGGTCGTGCTGCATCGGGTTTCGCAGCGGCTTCAGCTCGAACAGCTTGCAGGCCGGCGAGCTGAACGAGATGGCGAGGCTCGCCGCGCTCACGATCGCCGACGACCACGCGTGCGCGTTCGCCTGCCGCCGGTACGCCTCGACGCGGTCGCAGACCTTCTTGAAGCCGGTGATCCCCTCCCCCCGCCCGGGATCGACGCCGACGACGTCGACCGTGCCGGTGGCGAGCACGCGCTCGAACCCCTCCAGCGTCCACTCCTTCTCGCCGTAGGCGATCCGGGTCGTCGTCTTCGCCCGCAGGTTCGCGTACCCCTCCGGGTCCCACGCCCCGAGCGGCTCCTCGACCCACGTCAGGTCGTACGGCTCCATGTCGCGCATCCGCCGCACCGCGTCGGTGACGTCCCACTTGATCGCGATTCCGCAGTCGATCATCAGCATCTTGTCGGCGCCGATGCCCTCGCGCATCGCGCGGACGTACTCGACGTCGCGGTCGTGCTCGTAGCCGAGGCGCGCGTTGCCGCGCTTGCCGAAGCCCGTCTTGACGCCCTGGAGGCCGGTCGAGAGCCACTCGATCGCCTCGTCGACCATGTCGGGGATCGACTCGTAGTGCGCGTGACACGACGCGATCGCCGGCAGCCGCTCGTGCACGGGGCCGCCGAGCAGGTCGAGGACGCTCGTGTCGAGCGCCTTCCCCTTCAGGTCCCAGAGCGCGATGTCGATCGCGGCGACCGCGTAGGAGGCGATGCCGCCGCCGTACCCGTACCACCAGGCCTGGTCCTTGTTCTGCCGCCAGAGCGCCTCGACGTGCGTCGGGTCCTTGCCGACCAGGTTGTCGGCCATGCCCTCGATGATCGCTTTCGTCGCGAAGTTCGCCTCCGGGAACTGCGTGATCGACTCGCCCCAGCCGACCTGGCCGTCGTCGGCGGTGATCTTGCAGAGGCAGAGATGCCGAAGCGCGTTGAAGTCGTTCGGCTCCGGATAGCTGACCGGGATCGCCTCGACCGAGTGGATGCGCATCAGGAGATCGCCCCCTGGTACAGCGGCATGCCGGCGACGCCGACGTCGACCTTGAGCAGCTGCCCGTTCATCGGCGTCGCGTCGGGATCGGTCGTCTCGGTGGTGCCGAAGTCGCAGACGTAGAGCGTCGTGCCGTCGAAGCAGCAGTTGAGCGGCACGCCGCCGGTCTCGAGGAAGTCGACGTAGTTGCCGTCGCGGTCGATGACGTCGAGCCCGCCGGAGCTGAACGTCGTGATCCAGAAGTTGCCGTCGGTGTCGATCTTGAAGCCGTCCGGGATGTGCTTGTCGGCGAGCTCGTGGATCACCTGCGTCGTGCCGTTCGTCGTCCGGCGGACGACGCGGCGCGTGTACGACTCGACCCAGACGACGGAGCCGTCCGGCTCGGCGACGATCCCGTTCGGATAGACCGGCTCGAGCTCCTCGAGGATGTGCGTCGTGCCGTCGCGGTCGACGACGCAGATGTAGCCCGGGTGCGGCTTCGTCACCGGGTCCCAGTCACCGGAGTCGGTGAAGTAGAGACGGCCGTCCGGCCCGAACGTGAGGTCGTTGGGGGCGTTCAGCGGCACGCCGTCCGCCTCCGTGCACACGATCTCGGGCCGTGCGCCTTCCCTGACGCGCATGATCGACGGCGGCACCCGCTCGGGTGCGACCCACGCGCCGACGGTCGGGCAGTTGGTGATGTAGACGTAGCCGTCGGCCCCGAGCATGCAGGCGTTCGGGCCGCCGCCCGTGTGGGCGTAGGTGCCCTTCCCGTTCGCGGGATCCCAGACGCCGACCTCGCTCGCGTACGTGTTCGCGAAGACGACGCGGCCGTCGGGCAGCGCGTACGGCCCCTCGGGGTGGCCGAGCCCTTGCGCGACGACCTCCATCGGCTTCCTCATCCTCTGCGCTCCTTTCCGCTCGTCACGTCATCACCAGGCCGCCGCAGAAGTTGATCGCCTGGCCCGTCATGTAGCCCGCCTCGTCCGAGAGCAGGAACGCGACGAGGCTGGCGAGCTCGTCCGGCGTCGTGCTGCGCGCGAGCGGCACCTGTGCGAGCCGCGCCTCGGCGAGCTGCTGATAGGTGATCCCGCGAATCGCGGCGACCTCCACGAGCACCTGCTCCTGCATCGGGGTGTCGGTGATCCCGGGGCAGATGCAGTTGACGCGGACCGGCCGGGAGGCGAGCGCGTACGCGAACGAGCGCGTGATCGAGATCACGGCCGCCTTCGACGACGCGTAGATGGCGGCCTCCGTCGTGCCGGAGGCCTTCGCGCTCACCGACGAGAAGTTGACGATCGCGCCGCCGGTGCGAAGCCGAGGGCCGACCTGCTGGCAGAGGAAGAACGTCGCCTCGGCGTTGACGGCGTAGATGTCGCGCCAGTCGTCGAGCGTCGTCTCGAAGATCGGCACGAGGCGGATGATCCCGGCTGCGTTGACGAGGAAGTCGCCGCCGTCGGCCGCCTCGACGACGCGCAGGCGTTCGTCCGCCCGCGCGAGATCGACGACGAGCGGCGTCGCCCCCTCGGCCGCGACGCGCTCCAGCCCGGCCTCGTCGCGGTCGGCGGCGACGACCGCGACGCCGTCCCGGAGCAGACGCCGGGCGACCGCCTCGCCGATGCCGCTGGCAGCGCCGGTGACGACCGCTCGCCGCGCCCCGTTCCGTCCGGCAATCGTTTCCAGCACCGCGGCGCGATCATTCCACGCCGCCGGCGCGATTTCAAGCCGGTGCCGGCGCCGCCTCGTCCGTCCGCAGCCAGCCGGGGGCGGCCGAGATGCCCTGGATCGTCCAGCCGCCGTCGACCACGATCGTCTGCCCCGTCACGTACGAGGCGTCGTCGCTCGCGAGGAAGCGGACGACGCGCGCGATCTCCGCCGGCGCCGCGAGCCGGTTCAGCGGCACGCGCTCGAGCATCCACTCCTCGCGCTGGGAGCCGTCGTCGAGCGCCTGCTGGACGAGCTGCGTGCGCGTGTAGCCCGGCGCGACGGCATTCGCGCGGATCCCGACAGGCGCGCCCTCGAGCGCGAGCACGCGGGTCAGGCTCACGATCCCGGCCTTCGCGGCGCAGTACGGGCCGCGGCCCGGCAAGCCGACGATCGCCGCGGTCGAGGCGACGCTCACGATCGCGCCGCCGGTTCCCTGGGCGATCAGCCGAGGTACCGCCTGCGAGCAGCAGAGGAACATCCCGGTCAGGTGCGTGCCGATCACGTCCGACCAGTTCTCGAACGACGTCTGCCCGATCAGCCCCGGGCGCTGGATGCCGGCGTTGTTCACGAGCACGTCGATCCGCCCTTCCTCGGCGTCGACCGTCTCGAAGGCCGCGGCGACGCTGCCGGGGTCGGAGACGTCCGCGGTCGCGTAGCGCACCCCGTCGCGGGGTTCCTGCGGCTCGAGCTTGTCGAGCACGACGACCCGCGCGCCCGCCTCGCGGAACGCCTGCGCGATCGCATCTCCGATCCCGCGCGCGCCTCCCGTGACGACGGCGACTCGCCCCTCGAACGACGCATCCGCTTCCATGCTCACCTCCGGTCTCGCGCTCGATTGACATCCTAAATCGGCTGAGGCTAAGGTCGGAACCGATCCCGGAACCGATCCGAACCCAGACGCCCGAACGAGCGATCTCCGGTAGCGCCACGCCGCCGCCGGCCGTCTTGACGTGGTCGGACGAGCTCGGCAAGCGCATCCGCCGCGGCGACGCCGCCGAGCAGGCGGTCTCGACGGTGACGCGGATCGAGCAGGCGATCGTCGGCGGCCAGTCGGAGCCGGCGGCCCAGCTCGTCGACTACTTCATGGAGGAGGCGAAGGTGGTCTTCGTCATCTACACGTCGTGGTCCGAGGGCTTCGAGGCGTTCCTTCGGCACAAGGGCGTGCCGTCGGCGGAGGCGGAAGCGGAGTCGACGCGCCTGCGCACGTCGCTCGCGCTCGACCCCGAGGCGCAGTGGCTCGCGCTCGGGGCGGAGGCGGGCGCGTTCGCGAACGCGCTGCGGGCGTTCCTGCTCACGACCGACGAGGCGGGTGCGAAGCTCGAGTCGCTGCGGGCCGGCTGGGCGCGGCTGCACGACGCCTACGCCGACTACCAGGCGGGCCTGCTGACGTTCGTCGCCGAGCGGTTCGGCGAAGCCGCGCTCGGCGAGTGCTTCCGCTACGTGCTCGAGCCGTACCTCCGCGAGCGGTATGGCCCGTTCGACGTGCGCCGGCGCGCCTACGAGGACACCGTCTTCCGCAACGCCTACCTCTCGTTCGAGGCGATGCGCGGCCACCTCTGCGGGCCCGGCCGCCGCGGCGACCTCGAGGTGGCCGAGGACGACGACAAGATCGTGATCGCCTTCGACCCCTGCGGCTCGGGCGGCCGGCAGCAGCGGGCCGGCAGCTTCGGCGTCACGCAGGAGCGCCACGACTGGGCCTGGAACGAGACCGGCGTCTGTTACTACTGCGCGCACTGCTGCTTCGCGCTCGAGCTCTGGCCGGCCGAGCAGTGGGGGCACCCGGTGCGGATCGTCGACTCGCCGCTCGACGACGAGGCGCACGCGCCCGAGCCGAAGAAGTGCACGTGGACCGTCTACAAGCGGCTCGACGCGATCCCGCCCGAGGCGTACGAGCGCATCGGCAGGAGCAAGCCGTCGTGACCTGGACGGCCGGAGCCGGGCTCGAGGGCAAGGGCGTCGTCGTCACCGGCGCCGGCGGCGGCATCGGCAGCGCGGTCGCGCGCGCGTTCGCGGAGGCGGGCGCACGAGTCTGCGCCGTCGACGTCAAGGAGGACGCGCTCGCCGAGCTCACCCCCACGCTCGCAGGCGGACCGCATCGCTACGAGGCAGTCGACCTGCGCGACCTCTCGACGCACGATCGCTTGCTGCGGCGCACGGCCGAGGAGCTCGGCGAGCTGCGCGTGCTCGCGAACCTCGCCGCCGTGCTCATCCGCCGCAACGACGTCGACGAGGTGACCGAGGAGGACTGGGACTTCCAGCACGACGTCAACCTCAAGGCCGCCTTCTTCCTCAACCGCGCCGCCGCGCGGATCATGCGCGAGCAGGGGCGCGGCGGCCGGCTGATCAACTTCAGCTCGCAGGGCTGGTGGACGGGCGGGTTCGGCGGCTCGGTCGTCTACTCGGCGACGAAGGGCGGCATCGTCTCGATGTGCCGCGGCCTCGCGCGCACGTACGCCAAGGACGCGATCACGGTCAACTCCGTCTCGCCCGGGGCGGTCGATACCTCGATGATGCGCGGCGGTTTGACCGAGGAGCAGCTCCAGGCGAGCATCGCGATGATCCCGCTCGGCTACATGGCGGAGCCCGGCGACCTCGCCGGCACCGTCGTCTTCCTCGCATCCGACCACGCGCGCTACATCACCGGCGCCACCATCAACGTGAGCGGCGGCTGGCTGATGTATTGATCCGCGTCGCGTTCTACGGCGCCGGCCAGGTCTCGACGAGCACGGCGGCGATCCTGCGTCGCCGCGACGGCATCTCGGTGCTCGGGACGTTCG
Source organism: Gaiellaceae bacterium (assembly GCA_035651195.1). Lineage (GTDB taxonomy): Bacteria > Actinomycetota > Thermoleophilia > Gaiellales > Gaiellaceae > PALSA-600. Next base: position 10,494 of record DASRGD010000027.1, read on the forward strand.
GCCGCCGGCAGCGCGACGAGGCGCTCCGGAGCGGCGCCGACGTGGTCGTGATCGCGACGACGTCGTTCCTCGCCGAGATCGCCGACGACGTGCGCGACGCCGTCGAGGCGGGGTCGAACGTGATCACGACAGCGGAAGAGGCGGCGTACCCGTGGGCGAACGACGCCGCCACTGCCGACCGGCTCGACGCGCTCGCGCGCGAGCGCGGCGTCACGATCCTCGGCGCGGGCCTCAACCCGGGCTTCGCCTTCGACGCGCTCGTCCTGACCGCGACCGGCGTCGTCGCCGAGGTCGAGTCGCTGCTCGTCGAGCGCGTGGTCGACCTCTCCGGCTTCGGACCGACGGTGCTGCGCCGGATCGGCGTCGGGCATTCGCCCGACGCGTTCGCGGCCGGGGTGCGCAGCGGGGCCGTGACCGGCCACATCGGGTTTCCGCAGTCGATGCAGGTCGTCGGCGGGCGGCTCGGCGTTGCAATCGAGCGGATCGACCGCGAGCTCGAGCCGATCCTCGCCGACACCGACCTCCCGGCCAGCTCGCTCACGGTGCGCGCCGGCGAGACGGCCGGCTTCCGGCAGCGCTACACGGCGATCTGCGACGGCCGCCCGTGGTTCGAGGCAGTCTTCACGGGTCATGTCTCGCCGTCGGCCATCGGCCTCGAGCCGCTCGACTCGATCGACGTGCGCGGCCCGCAGGGCGGCGTTCACCTCGAAGCGAGACCGGGCATGAACCCCCAGCGCGGCTCCGCCGCGGTCGTCGCGAACTCGATCCGCCGCGTCGTCGCCGCTCCCCCCGGCTGGACGACGGTCGGCGACCTGCCACCGGCGGTGCCGGTCTGAGGGGCGCGGTGCTTGCCCTTCCACCACACGACCTCGGGCGGCCACGCCGGCGAGGCCTCGACGCGGCATCGCGAGCGCTGCCGCGGCCGGCGCCGGCTTGAGCCTCCGGCTCGAGCCGACGCTGCGGGCGTACGTCGAGCGCGTGCTCGCGGGGCCGCAGGTCTGGGAGGTGCCGCTGGAGGAGCTCCGCCGCGGGATCGACGCCGAGACGGACGAGCTCTTCGGCGCCGCCGACCTCGTCGCGAACGTCGAAGACCGGTTGATCGCCGATTCGGTGCGCGTGCGCGTCTACCGCCCCGACGGCGGCGGCGCGCGGCCTGCGGTCGTCTTCTTCCACGGCGGCGGCTGGGTCGTCGGGAGCATCGAGTCGCATGACCCGGTTTGCCGCGCGATCGCCGCGCGGACCCCGGCGACCGTTCTCTCGGTCGACTACAGGCTCGCGCCCGAGCATCCGTTCCCCGCCGGGCTCGAGGACTCGTGGGCGGCGACGGAGTGGACGGCGGCACGTCTGGGCGAGCTCGGCGCCGACCGGGTCGTCGTCGCAGGCGACAGCGCCGGCGGCAACCTCGCCGCCGTCGTCGCGCTCCGCGCGCGCGATCGCGGCCTGCCGATCGCGCATCAGGTGCTCATCTATCCGGTCACCGACTGCGACCTCGACTCGCCCGGCTACACGGCCTATGGGACGGGCCTCAACCTGACCCGCGCGAAAATGGAGTGGTACTGGGCGAGGTACATGAACGGCGCCGACGCTTCGCACCCGGACGCGTCGCCGCTGCGCGCGACCGACCTCGCCGGCGTCGCGCCGGCGCTCGTCATCACCGCCGAGTACGACCCGCTCCGCCACGAGGCAGAGGAGTTCGCGCACCGGCTCGAGGCCGCGGGCGTGCAGGTCGAGCTGCGCCGCTACGACCGCGAGCTGCACGGCTTCGTCCGCTTCGCAGCCCTGACGCCGAACGCCGGGTGCGCGCTCGACGAGATCGCGCGCGCGCTCCAACGCACCGACGCCGGTCTCAGAGGCGTCTCAGAGACAAGCCGGGCCTGAGCAGGGATTTCCGGGGTCGGGGCTCCGACGCCGGTCTCAGAGACGGCTCAGAGACCGTGGGGCTCAGCGCGCGGTGAGCGCGATCCCGAAGACGACGGCGCAACTGGCGAACACGAGGCGCAGCGGCAGCACGTGCCGGCGGACGAGGAACGTGCCGAGCAGCAGCATCAGCGGTGTCGTCGCCGCGAGCGTCTGCACCGTCGCCGGGCTGCCGCGCTCCACGGCGAGGATGACGAGCACGAAGTAGCCGGTCTGGAAGATCGACCGCGCGAACAGCTGCGGCAGCGCGCGCAGCGGCAGGTCGCGCGGCGGTGCGAGGACGATCCAGACGGCGGCGCCGATGCTCGTGCGGACGCAGTAGATCTCAGGGACGCCGAGGCCGCGACCGGTGAGCATCTTCGTGAAGACGATCAGCAGCCCGTTGCCACATGCGGCAACAAAGATGAGCGCGATCGCTCGCGCCGGCCCGAGCTCGCCGAACGAGCCGCCGAGGACCGCGAGCACGGCGAGCGAGACGATCGCCGCCGCGAGCGTCTGCTCCCAGGTGACAGGGATCGCGAGGAGCAGCGCGGTGAAGATCACCGCCGGGATCGGCGCCATCGCCTGGCCGATCGCGACCGCCGAGGCGCTGCCGTGCACGAAGAGCTCGAAGATGCACCAGCTCGAGGCGACGAGCGCGATCACCGAGGCCGCGTGCAGGAGCGCGATCTGCCAGCTCCAGTGGAACTGGCGCACGAACGGCAGCGCCGGCACCACGAGCAGCGAGTTCAGACCGAGCAGCGGACCGATGAGCTGCCGCGCCGGGTACTCGCCGACCATGCGCTTCGTGAACAGCGCCGAGATCGCCGCGCTCGCAGCCGCGAGCAGCGCGAGCGGCGTCGGGCTCAGCGACGGACCTGCTCGAGCCGGCCGCTCGCCGCGCTGCGGTAGGCGGCGTCGAGGATCTCGACGGTGCGCGCGCCGAGTTCGCCCGGCGAGCAGTTCTCGACCTCCCTGCCGAGCGCGAGGTCGACGAGCGTGTTCGGCGGCCCGTCGCAGTTGTAGATGAAGGCGCCCGCCGGAAGCTCGGGCTTCGCCTCGAAGCCGTCGTTGCGCCAGAGCCAGAGGTAGTCGCGGCCGAGGTCGATCGCGAACTCGCCCTCGGAGCCGACGGCGCGGATCTCGAGCTCGTGGCGGTTGTCGAGCGCGCCCGTGTGGTTCGACGCGCCGGCCATCGTCCCGATCGAGCCGTTGTCGTAGCGGATCACGACTGCGTCGTGGTGCTCGACGGGCGCGTCCAGCACGGCCTTCATCAGTGCGAACGCGGCCTCGCCGCGCAGACCCGTCAGCCAGAGCGCCGCACCGAGCGCATGCGTCAGCTGCGCCTGGCCGTAGCCGCCGCCGTTCCGCGGATCGGTCCACGTCGCCTGTTCCGGCACCGCCTCCGGCGCCGCGTCCGGGTAGGCGCCGAGATTCGCGAGCAGATCGCGCGTCACCGACGCCATCTGGATCACCGACTCCTCGATCTCGCCGATTCCGCGCTCGTCCAGCAGCCGCTTCGCCTCGCGCGTCCACGGCAGGTAGTTCCAGCCGTAGCTCAGCACCAGGTGGCGCCCGTTCCGCTCCGCGAGCTCGACCAGCTCCCACGCGTGCGCGGGCTCGATCGTGAACGGCTTCTCGCACAGCACGTGCGCGCCGGCCTCGAGCGCCGCCTTCGCGTGCTCGTAGTGCAGGCCATGCGGGCTCGCGACGAGGCAGACGTCCATGCCGGCGTCGATCACGTCGCCGTAGTCCTCGCTCGCAATCCGGAAGCCCCAGTCGTCCTTGATCTTCCGGAGCAGCTCGGGCCCCTTGCGACAGACGCCGACGAACTCGACCACGTCGCGGCGTTTCGCGAAGTTCGGCAGGTGCGACGCGACGGCCCACGAGCCCGCGCCGATCACACCGAGTCGCAGCTTCGCCATCCTTCCTCCTAGCTCGCCGGCGGCGATTGGAACAGCTCGAGCGAGATGCCGTCGTGGATGCGCAGGTACGAGGCGCGGGCGCCGCGGTTCGGCCCGGCGTCGACCTCGACCGGTCCGTCCGCGACGAGCGGCCGCGCGCCCGCCGCGACCGCGCGCTCCCAGGCGGCGGCGGCGTCGTCGACGCCGAGGCAGAGGTGGACGTTGCCCGGGTTCGCGGTCGCCTCGGGGTTCGTCGCCTTCTCGTCCACCTCGTACTGCAGCAGCTCGAGCACGATCCCGCCCGGCAGGTCGACGAACGCGGCCTCGATCCGGACGCCCGGGTAGCCGACGTGACGGCCGAGGTAGGGCCGGTCGAGCACGGTCCGCCAGCGCGGCTCGACGTCGAGGAAGCGCCGCCAGAACCCGAGCGCCGCATCGAGGTCGGCGACGGACATGCCGACGTGGTGCACGCCCCTGACGGCGGACGGAGCGAGCGCGGCGGCCATGCGGTCGGATCGTAGAGCGTTCGCGGCCGCGAGTCGAATCCTTACCGGAACCGTTTCGCGCCGCTTGACTGCTCGATCCGAGCGCCGTATTGTCCCGCACTCTGGAATCGAATCCGGGCGCAACGGATTCGAACTCTCCCCCGGAGGTGAACCGGATGCGATCGACCAGGATTGGGTTGGCGGCGCTCCTCGGCGCGCTCGCCCTGCTCGCGCTCTCGGCCGCGGGCACGGCGACGGCACGGCCGGGCAAGGCGGCGCCGGCGCAGGCGAAGACCAAGATCGGCTACATCAACCTGTCGGATCAGCTCCCGTTCGTCGTCCTCGTCCGCAAGAGCATCGAGCGGGCGGCGAAGGCGAACGGCGTCCAGCTCGTCGAGTGCGACTCGAACCTCGACGCGCAGAAGGCGATCAACTGCGCCGCGCAGTTCAAGACCCAGGGAGTTCAGGGGATCGCGAACTTCCAGCTCGACGCGACCGCCGCGCCGCGCGTCTGCGCGGCCGGGCCGAAGGTACCGGTCGTGGCGATCGACATCCACCAGCCGCCGTGCGAGACCGTCTTCTACGGCGCGAACAACTTCCAGGCCGGCCGCCTCGACGGAGACGCGCTCGGGGCGTTCGCGAAGCAGAAGTGGAACTGCCAGGTCGACGCGCTGCTCTCGATCAACGCGCCGACGGCCGGCAAGGTCGTCATCGACCGCGAGAACGGCGAGCTCTCGGGCGTCAAGTCGCAGTGCCCGGGGGTCAAGGTGATCAAGGTGACGACGAAGGCGACGACGGACTCGACGATCCAGCCGTTCACCGACACCCTCCAGCGCCTGCCGGGCCAGCACCACCTGCTCGTCGTCGCGACGAACGACGACCAGTCGATCGGCGCGATCAAGGCGGCGCAGGCGGCCGGCCGGCTCGGGGACATCTACGTCGGCGGCCAGGGCGCCGACCCGACGTCGTGGCCGTACCTCTGCGGCAAGACGCCGTTCAAGAACTGGGTCGACGACACGGCCTACTTCCCCGAGCGCTACGGCGACACGATCGTGCCGCTCCTCCTGTCGCTGATCGACGGGCAGCAGGAGCCGAAGTTCGTCTACGTGAACCACCGGGTGGTCACGCCCCAGAACATCAGGCAGATCTACCCGAACGCCTGCAAGTAGCGCGGGCCGGGCGTCGTGGCCACGCTGCTGAGCGCGCACGGCGTCCGCAAGTCGTTCGGCGGCGTCGAGGTCCTGCACGGAGTCGACCTCGACGCCGCCTCCGGCTCGATCCTGGCGCTCCTCGGCGAGAACGGCGCCGGCAAGTCGACGCTCGTCAAGATCCTGGCCGGCGACTACGTCCCCGACGCCGGCGAGATCGAGATCGGCGGCGAGCGCTACTCGCACCTGACGCCGATCTCGGCGCGGGCGGCGGGCGTCCGGATGATCCACCAGGAGTTCCAGGACGCGCCGACGCTGTCCGTCGCCGAGAACATCTCGCTCGGCCGCTTGCCGAGCCGCCGCTCGCTCGTCCGCTGGCGCGCGGTGCGCGAGCGCGCGCAGACGGTGCTCGCGCAGATGGGCGTCGACCTCGACCCGGACGCGCAGGTGGGCTCGCTCCGGGTCGGCGAGCGTCAGGTGGTCGAGATCGCGCGCGCGCTCTCCGACCAGGCGCGGGTGCTGATCCTCGACGAGCCGACGGCGGCGCTCTCGCAGCAGGAGGTCGACCGCCTGTTCGACTTCCTCCGCCGCCTACGCGACCAGGGGACGGCGATCATCTACATCACGCACCGGCTCGACGAGGTGCACGCGATCTCGGACCGCGTGCAGGTGCTGCGCGACGGCTTCGTCGCGACCGAGGGCGAGACGAGCGGCTTCGACCGGGCGGCGCTCGTCGAGGCGATGATCGGGCGCGCGGCCGCCGGCGTCGTCCGGCCGCCGGCGCGCGCGTGGGAGCTCGGCGCGGAGCCGATGCTCGAGCTCCGCGGGGCCGCGGCCGAGCCCGCGTTCGCGGACGTCACGCTGCGCGTCTTCCCGGGCGAGGTCGTCGCCCTCTACGGCAAGCTCGGCGCCGGCTCGGCCGAGGTCGCGGAGGCCGTCTTCGGACTGCGGAAGCTGACCGCCGGAACGATGCTCGTCGGCGGCGAGGCGGGCGCGGCGAGCGGGCCCGCCGCCTCGATCGGACGCGGCGTCGGCTTCGTCCCCGCCGACCGCAAGCGCGAGGCGATCCTGCCCGTCCGGCCCGTGGCGGAGAACGTCGCCGCCTCCTCGTGGCGGCTGCTCGCCCGCTTCCGACTGCTCATCTCCCGCCGTGCGGAGGCGCGCGCGTACCGGCGGTGGCACGACGCGCTCTCGATCCGTTCGCGCAACGACCCGCTGCAGCCGGTCGCGACGCTCTCCGGCGGCAACCAGCAGAAGGTCGTGCTCGCACGCTGGCTCGAGCGCGGCTCGCCGCTGCTCGTGATGAGCGAGCCGACGCGCGGCGTCGACGTCGGCGCACGTGCGGAGCTCTACCGGTCGATGCGGGAGCTCGCGTCGAACGGAGTCGGGATCCTCGTCTCGACCTCGGACTACGAGGAGGTCGTGCAGGTCGCCGACCGAGCGCTCGTGATGGCACGCGGGCGGATCGTCGCCGAGCTCGAGGGCGACGCGATCACGACGAGCCGGCTGCTGACGGAGGCCGGCGGATGACGGTCCGCGAGGACAGCGCCGCCGCCGCGCCGCCGACCGCGCCCTCGATCGTCGGCGCGGCGCGGCGCGGGCCGCGGCTGCGCCAGATCGCCGCGCGCGTCCCCGACTGGGCGGCGCTCGTCGTCGTCCTCGCCGTGCTCGTCGTGTTCTTCAGCTTCAAGACGCCGTACTTCTTCAACACCGACAACTTCATCAACATCCTGATCGCGTCGGCGGTGGTCGGGATCATCGCCTGCCCGGCGACGATGCTCCTGATCGCGGGCCAGTTCGACCTCTCGGTCGGCGGTGCGACGGCGCTCGTGACCGCGGTCTTCGCCGAGTCGTTCACGCACGACCGGCCGCTGATCGTCTCGATCCTGCTCGCGGTCGGCGTCGGCGCCGGCATCGGCGCCGTCAACGGCTTCCTCGTGACGGTGATCGGCATCAACGCCCTGATCACGACGATCGGAACGATGGGCGTGACGCGCGCGTTCGCGTTCATCGAGACGAACGGGCAGGCGATCGGCTTCAACGGCTTCTCGACGCTCGGCGTCTCGCGGCCCCTCCTCAACATCCCGTGGATGGTCTGGATCTTCGTCGTCATCGTCCTCCTGACGACGTTCAGCATGCGCGCGACCACGTTCGGCCGCTCGCTCTACGCGATCGGCGCCAATCCCGCCGCCGCGCGCCTCGCCGGCATCCGGACGCGGCGCGTGATCTTCGCGGGCTTCGTCCTCTCCGGCCTCGCCGTCGGCCTGACGGGGCTGCTCGTCGCCTCGCAGACCGGACAGGGCTCGGGCAACGCCGCGACCGGGCTCGAGTTCTCGGCGATCACCGCCGTCGTCCTCGGCGGAGCCAGCCTCGCCGGCGGGCGCGGCTCGATCGTCGGCACGATCCTGGGCGTGCTCGTGATCGGCGTCGTCAACAACGGCATCGTGCTGCTCAACATCGAGTCGTTCTGGCAGGACGTCGTGCGCGGCCTGCTGCTGATCGTCGCCGTCGCCGTCGACCGGCTGCGGCTGCGGCTCGCGGCCGAATGACGTTCGCGGGGAAGCGGGCGACGGTCACCGGCGCCGCGGGCGGGATCGGGCGGGCCGTCGCCGAGCTGCTGCTCGAGCGCGGCGCGTCGGTCGTCGCCGCCGACCTCGCCGAGCCGGGCCTGCCCGGGGCCGAGCCGGTGGTCGCGGACCTCGCGACCGCCGCCGGGCGAGACGCCCTCGTCCGCGCGACGGGACCGTGCGACCACCTCGTGATCGCGCACGGGATCGTGCGGCCGAAGCCGATCCCGGAGACGACCGAGGAGGACTGGGACGCGATCGTCGCCGTCAACGCCAAGGCGGCGTACTTCCTCTGCCAGGCGTTCGGCGCGCTCCTGCGCGACGGCGGCTCGATCGTCACGCTCTCGTCCGTCTCCGCCCGCAGCGCCGCGTCGCTCGAGCAGTCGGTCTACTGCGCCTCGAAGGCCGCGCTCAGCTCGATCACGCGCAGCTTCGCGTACGCGTACGCCCCGCGCGGCATCCGCGTCAACGCCGTCCTGCCGGGGATCGTCGACACGCCGATGCAGCAGCAGTTCCTCGAGGCGGCCGCCCGCGCGCGCGGGACGACCCCCGAGGCGCTCCACGAGTCGCGGCTGAAGCTCGTCCCGCTGGCGCGGACGTCGCCGCCACGCGAGTGCGCGGAGACGATCGTCTGGCTGCTCAGCCCGTCGGCCGGCTACCTGACGGGTCAGCAGGTCGCCGCCGACGGCGGCCTGACGATGTACTGATGGCACGCCCGCGCGTGCTCGTCGGCGGCTTCTCGATGGAGGCGAACACGTTCGCGCCCGGCGAGACGACGCTCGACGACCTGCGCGCGCAGGTGTTCGGCGTCGGCGGCGACGTCCACGCCGAGTTCATGGGCCCGGAGAGCGAGCTCGCCGGGGCGTGGTCGGCGCTCGAGGAGGAAGGCTTCGAGCCGCTTCCCTCGCTCGCGGCCTGGGCCGGCCCGAGCCGGCCGCTCGCCGCCGGCGTCGTCGACGAGCTGATGCGGCTGCTGTTCGAGCCGCTCGACGACTCGGTCGCCGGCGCGTACCTGATGCTGCACGGAGCCTGCGTCGCGCACGACGAGCAGGATCCCGAGGGCCGCGTGCTCGAGGAGCTGCGGACGCGCCTCGGTCCCGAGCGACCGATCGTCGCGAGCCTCGACTGCCACGCGCACCTGACGCCGCGGATGGTGGCGGCGGCCGACGCGTTCACCGCCTACCGCTCGTGCCCACACCTCGACACGCGCGCGACGGGCGAGCAGGCGGGCCGTCTGCTCGCGGCAACGCTCCGGGGCGAGGTGCGACCGGTGACGGCGACGGCGTCGCGGCCGATGATCACGCCGCCCCAGCTCCACGACTCGAGCCGCGACCCCTTCCGGCGGCTGATGGCGCTGAACGACGAGGTCGAGCGCGAGGGCGCGCTCGCCTCGTGCCTGCTGCCGGTGCAGCCGTGGATCGACGTCGACGGCCTCTCCTGGAAGGCGGTCGTCACCGCCGACGGCGACCCCGCGTTCGCCCGGCGGGCGGCGGAGCGGATCATCTCGGCGGCGTGGGCGGCGCGGCACGAGTTCCTCGCCGGCAGCCGGCCGCCGGTCGACGAGGCGCTCGAGCAGGCGCTGCGCGGCCCGGCGCCGTACATCGTCGCCGACGCGGGCGACACGACGAACGGCGGCGCGATCGGCGACTCGACCGAGCTCCTCCGCGCGGCGTTGCGCCGCGGCGGCGCCGACGTGCTGCTGTCGGTGCGCGACGCCGACGCGGCTGCGGCCGCGACGCGGGCCGGCGAGGGCGCGCCGATCGAGCTCGAGCTCGGTCTCGGCGGCCCCGGCGCCTACAACGAGCGCACGCGGCTCCGGGCGCGGGTCGAGCGGCTCTTCGACGGCGAGGTCGTCTACACGCACCCGGTCAACGCCGGCTACCGCGCCGCGACCGGGCCGGCGGCACTCCTGCGCGGACCGGGCGGGCTGCAGGTCGTCGTCCACACGCGGAGCGTCGGCGTCATCGATCCGGCCCTCTACCGCGCCCTCGGCGCCGACCCCGCCGACGCGGCCGTGATCCAGGTCAAGTCGCACGTGAGCTTCAAGGCCGCGTTCGACCCGATCACGACGCGCAGCGTCGTCGCAGAGACGCCCGGCCCGACGACCGGCGACCTCGTGCGCCTCGACTACAAGCGGCGACCGCGGCCGCTCTACCCGTTCGAGGACGCGTAGTCGTGCCGCCAGGCGACGCAGCTCTCGACGAGCGCGAGCTGTCGCTGCCGACGCGCACGCGTGGTAGGTATCGGAGCTCGTGAAGCTCGACGGGATCGAGGGGCGCGTCGCGTTCGTCACCGGCGGTGGCCGCGGCATCGGCCGCTGCATCGCCGAGACGCTCCGCGACCAGGGCGCGCGCGTCGCCGACGGCGACCTGCGCGCGCCGGAGCTCGACGGCGTGCTCGGGGTCGAGCTCGACGTCACCTCACCCGGGTCGGTCGACGCGGCGTTCGCGCGGGTCGAGCGCGAGCTGGGCGCGGTCGAGCTGCTCGTCCTCAACGCGGGCATCTACGTCGTCGAGCCGTTGGAGGAGACGTCGCTCGAGTCGTGGCAGCGGACGCTCGACGTCAACCTGACCGGCGCGTTCCTGTGTGCCAAGCGCGCGCTCCCCACGATGCGCGAGGCGGGCTTCGGGCGCATCGTCGCGATCGGCTCGAGTGCGGGCAAGACCGGCGGCAGCCGCCACGCCGCAGCCTACGGCGCCTCGAAGGCCGGGATGATGGTGATGACGAAGTCGATCGCGAGCGAGTACGCGCGGGACGGGATCACCGCGAACGCGCTCGCGCCGGCGCTCATCGACACCGACATGATCGCCGGGCTGCCCGACCTGTCGGGCGCGATCCCCGTCGGCCGGCTCGGGCGACCGGAGGAGGTCGCCGCCGTCGTCGCCTACCTCTGCTCGACGCCGGCGGCCTACATCACCGGCGAGGTCGTCGACGTCAACGGTGGCTTCCTGATCGACTGATGGCACCGACGATGCGGGTGGTCGAGCTCCCGGGCGTCGGGAGCCCGCTGCGCCTCGCCGAGCGGCCGGTGCCGGAGCCCGGGCCGGACCAGGCGCTCGTGCGCGTGCAGGCCTGTGGCGTCTGCGGCTCCGACGTCTTCCTGCAGGAGGGCGGCTTCGGCGCCGCCGTCACGTATCCGGTCGTTCCCGGCCACGAGGCGGCCGGCGTCGTCGTCGCGGTCGGCCCGGGCGTGACGGAGGTGGAGCCGGGCGACCAGGTCGCCGTCTACTACATCGACGCGCCCGCCGACTCGGTCTACGCGCGGCGCGGGCGACCGAACGTCGGTCCGGGCGTCGTGCGCATGGGCGTCGACGTCGACGGCGCGTTCGCCGAATACGTGCTGCGGCCGGTGTCGACGCTCGTGCGCGTTCGCGCGCCGGTCGATCCGCCGACGCTCGCCGTCCTCACCGACGCCGTCGCGACCCCGTACCACGCGCTCGTCGAGATCGCGCGCGTCGAGCCCGGCGAGACGCTCGCGGTGTTCGGGATCGGCGGGCTCGGCTCGAACGCGGTCCAGCTCGGCAAGCGGCTCGGCGCGCGCGTCGTCGCGATCAGCCGCAGCGAGGCAAGGCTCGCGCTCGCGCGGCAGCTCGGGGCGGACGAGCTGGTGCAGGCGGGCGGCGACGACACCGTCGAGCGTGCGCGCGCAGCCTGCGGCGGCGACGGGCCGGAGGTCGTCGTCCAGTGCGTCGGCTCCGCCGCCGTGGACGAGCAGGCGATCGCGCTCGCGACGTTCGGCGGCCGCGTCGTCTTCGTCGGCTCGTCGCCCGAGCCGTTCCGCGCGCGGGCAGTCGAGCTCTGCTGGAAGGAGCTGACGTTGCTCGGCTCCCGCGGGTTCACCGCCGCCGACATCGCCGAGGTGATCGATCTCTACCTCGAGGGTGCGCTCGAGACCCGCCACCTGACGGCGGCGCCGCGGCCGCTCGAGGAGGCGAACGACGCGCTCGAGGACCTGAAGCACGGCCGGGTGCTCAGGAGCATCCTCGTGCCCTAGGCTGGCGCGCGCGCCGCCGAGGCGGCGAAGCGCGCGCGGACGGCGCGCGCCGCCGCCGAGACCGCGAGCGCCAGGATCAGCGTCAGCCCGACTGCGATCGTCTGCTCCTGGCCCGAGAAGCCGAGCACGCCGAGGCCGGTCTGCAGCACGCCGAGAACGAACAGCGCCAGCACGACGCCGGGGATCGTGCCGGTGCCGCCGTAGGCGCTGACGCCGCCGAGGATGACGACGGTGATCGCGGGCAGCAGGTCCTCCGCGCCGAGGCCGCCCTGCGCGGTGTTGAAGTAGCCGGCGTAGAAGATCGCGGCGACGCCGGACATGAAGCCCGAGATCACGAACACGAGCAGCTTCGTCCGCACGACCGCGAGTCCCGAGAAGCGAGAGGCCTGCTTGTTCGCGCCGATCGCGAACACGGCGCGGCCGAACGTCGTCCGATGGAGGAGGAAGGCGAGGACCGCCGCCACGGCGAGCAGCACGAGCGTCGACCACGGGACGGCGTTCCCCGCGAGACCGCTGCCGAGCGTGATCAGCGAGCTCGGGAAGCTCGTGATCGCGCTGCCGCCCAGGATCAGGAACGCGATCCCCGTGTAGGCGCCCATCGAGCCGAGCGTGATCGCGAGCGACGGCAGCTCGAGCAGCACGACGAAGATCCCGTTCGCGAGCCCGAGCACGCAGCCGAGCACGACCGCGACGAGCGCGGCGACCCAGATGTTCACGCCTGCCTGCCAGACCTCCGCCATGACGATCGTGCACAGCCCGAGCATGGCCGCGATCGAGATGTCGATGTCGCCGGAGACGATCACCGGCGCGACGCCGAGCGCGAGGAAGCCGATCACCGTCGCGTTGAGCGCGAGCGACTGGAGCGTGAACGAGGTGAAGAAGTCGCTCGAGGCGAGCGACATGTACGCGAACAGGGTCAGCCCGAGGACGGTCAGCCCGACCTCCCACCGGAGCGCGTGCCGGACGAGGCTCATCTACGGATGCGCCTCAGCCGGCTCGACGACGGCGGCGCCCGACAGCGGCCCCGCCGCCTGCAGACGGCGGCGGCGGGCGCCGAGGCGCTGCGAATAGCGGCGGACGAGCGCGTAGACCGCGACGGAGGCGACGATCGCGAGGCCCTGCAGCAGCTCCTGCGCGAAGATCGAGATCTTCTCGATCGCGAGGATGTTCTCGATCTCGATCAGGAGCAGCGCGCCGAGCGCGGCGCCGGCGGGCGTGCCGGAGCCGCCGAAGAGGCTGACGCCGCCGATCACCGCCGCCGCGATCGCCGTCAGCTCGATGCCGTTGCCCGCCGTCGCGTCGACGTTCCCGTACTGGGCGGCGTAGAGCAGGCCGGCGAAGCCGGAGAGCGCGCCGCAGGCGACGAATGCCTCGTAGGTGCGGCGCCGGACCGGCAGCCCGGTGACGCCCGCCGCCTCGGGATTCGATCCCATCGCGTAGAGATCCCGTCCCCAACGGGTCATCTGCACGCCGGCGGTGAGGACGACGACGAGGACGAGCGCGACGCAGGCGAACGCGGGCAGCGGGCCCCATTTCGTCGCGTACAGCGTCGTCAGCCAGTGCGGCAGCTGGTACGCGTACAGCTGCGACCCGTGCGTGACGACGACCTGGAGGCCGCCGTAGATCGACAGCGTCGCGAGCGTCGCGATGATCGCCGGCATGCGCACGAGATCGACGAGGAGCGCGTTGCCGAGCCCGAGAACGGCGCCGAGGCCGAGCGCCATCAGGATCGCCACCGGCGGGCCGCCGCCGACGTGGCCGAGGGCCGAGCCGACGAGGTACGCGCAGAGGCCGAGCTCGGCGCCGACGCTGAGGTCGATCTGGCGCGTCAGCAGCACGAGCGTCTCGGCGAGCGCGAGGATCGCGATGATCGTCGAGTTGCTCAGGATCTGGTCGGCGTTGCCCGTCGTCCTGAACGCCGGCAACGCCGCCGCCGCGTAGACCGTCAACGCAACGAGAATCGAGATCAGCCCGAGCTCGGGCGCACGCGCCAACGACGCGAGCAGCGAGTCGACGCGGTCCCGCAGCGACGTCAACCCGCGCCTCCCGCCGCGACGCGCTGCTGCAGCCCGTAGGCCGCGTGCAGGACGTCGTCCTTCTCGACGGGCGTCACGAACTCGCCGCTGACCCGGCCCGCGCGCATGACGAGGATGCGATCGCTCAGGTCCTGGATCTCCTCCAGCTCGGACGAGATCACGACGACTGCGACGCCCGCGGTCGCGTGCTCGAGCACGATGCGGAGCACGTCGGCCTTCGCGCCGACGTCGATTCCGTGCGTCGGCTCGTCGAGGATGAGCACTTTCGGGTGCGTCGCGAGCCACTTCGAGAGGACGACCTTCTGCTGGTTCCCACCGGAGAGCGTGCTCGCGGCGCGCCGGCGGCTGCCACGCTGAAGGCGAACGCGCCCCGCGAGATCGTCGACGGCGCGGTCGACCGGGCGCTCGCGGACGATGCCGAGCCGGGCGAGGAGCTGCCAGATCGTCATCGTCATGTTGAGCCGGATCGAGAGCTGCGCGACCAGTCCGTTCAGGAGCCGGTTCTCGGGCAGGTATGCGACGCCGCTCCGGATCGCGTGGCGCGGCGAGCGCGGCACGAACGGGCGCCCGTCGAGGAGGATCTCCCCCGCATCGATCGGGTCGATCCCGAACAGCGCCTGCGCGACCTCGGTCCGCCCCGCGCCGACGAGGCCGAAGACGCCGACGATCTCGCCGCGGCGAACCTGGAACGAGACGTCCTCGAAGTAGCCGTAGCGGGTGAGCCCGTGGACCGCGAGGACGACGTCGTCACCCGGCTTCGCCTCGCGTCGCCGCTGCTCGAGCGCTGCGAGCTCCTGCCCGACCATCACGCGCACGAGCTCGCGGATCGACGTCTCGGCGGTTCGCACGTCGGCGACCTTCTCGCCGTCGCGGAGGACGACGACGCGGTCCGTCACCTGCATCACCTCGTCGAGGCGATGCGTGATGTAGATCAGCGTGATCCCCTGCTCGCGCAGCCGGCGGACGATCTCGAGCAGGCGGTCGACCTCGCGCGCCGAGAGCACCGCGGTCGGCTCGTCGAGGAGCACGATTCGCGCCCCGAGCGAGAGCGCTTTCGCGATCTCGACCAGCTGCCGCTCGGCGACGGAGAGGTCGCGGGCGGGCGTGCCGGGGTCGAGCTCGATCCCGAGCCGCTGCAGGAGCGCGCGCGCCTCGTCGCGCATCTCGCTCCAGTCGACGAAGCCGGAGCGCGACGGCTGCCTGCCGACGAAGATGTTCTCCGCGACCGAGAGGTCCGGGAAGATCAGCGGCTCCTGGTACATCGCCGCGATCCCGGCGTGCCGCGCCGCCCGCGGGTTCGCGAAGCGCACCTCCTCGCCGTGGAGGAGGAGCGTGCCCTCGTCCGGCTGCAGCACGCCGGTGAGGATCTTCACGAGCGTCGACTTGCCGGCGCCGTTCTCGCCGATCAGGCCGACGACCTCGCCCGCGGCGACCGCAAAGCCGACGCCGCGGAGCGCTTGCACGCCCTCGAAGCCGTGGCGGATGTCGCGCAGCTCGACGACGGGTTCCTTTGCCTGCGGCGGCCGATCCGTCTGCGTCATCGACGTTCTATACTCGCCGCCGTAGGGCGAGATGGAAACGTTACCGGATTTGCGCGATGCACCGGCCTCGTCTCTCGCCCGAGGACCCCGTCACGAGAGGGAGGACGAGATGAGACGAATGCGCAAGGCGAGGAGCCGCAGTCGGTGGCTCGCGACGCTCCCGGTCACGCTGCTCGCCGCGCTCGCGATCGGAAGCGCGGGCGGCTCGGCGGCCGGAGGCGCGAAGCTCTTCATGCTGCCGAAGTTCACCGGAATCCCGCCGTTCACGCAAGCCGACAACGGCGCCAAGGCGATCGGCAAGGGGTACGGGTACACGCTCGACTACGGCGGGCCGACGACGTCGTCGGCGACGCAGCAGGTGCAGTTCATCGACAACGCGGTGTCGAAGGGCTACAACGGTATCTTCATCTCCGCCGACAACCCGGCGGCGGTGACGCCCGCGCTGCAGCGCGCACGGCAGCACGGCGTGACCGTCGTCTCCTACGACTCGGACGTACTGCCGGCCGGCCGCTCCGTCTACGTCGAGGGCACGAGCGCCGACGACATCGCGCTCTACCAGCTCGAGATGCTCGGCTCGCAGATCGGCTACAAGGGCGACTTCGTCATCCTCTCCGCGCAGGCGACCGACACCAACCAGGTCACCTGGAACAAGCTGCTCGTGAACGATCTCAAGACGATGCCGAAGTACAAGAACATGCATCTCCTGAAGATCATCAACCCGCCCGACGACTCGACGCCGTCGGCGGTGCAGTACGCGCAGAGCATCCTCAAGGAGTACCCGTCGATCAAGGGCATCATCGCGCCGACGACGATCGCGGTTGCCGCCGCGGCGCAGGTCGTGCAGCAGCAGCACGTCTGCGACAAGGTCGTCGTCACCGGCCTCGGCGACCCGAAGCAGATGGAGGGCTACGTCAAGTCCGGCTGCGTGAAGAAGTTCGCGCTGTGGAGCTTCACGCGCGAGGGTCAGGTGGCGATGTGCGCGATGCACGCGCTGCTCTCGAAGCAGATCACCGGCAAGCAGGGCGACAAGTTCAGCTGCCCGCAGGGCCTCGGCTCGTTCACCGTCAAGGCGGGCGGCACGGTGACCGCGGGCCCGCCGGTCATCTTCACCAACAAGAACTTCAACCTCTACACGTTCTGAACTGGTGCGAGGCCGCGCCGGCCGACGGGCCGGCGCGGCTCGCCCGGACCCGAGCCACGGTGTCAGACGCCGTGACGGCCCTGTGACGATTTCGCGCCGTCATCGTGCCAGCCGAGGTTCGCGGCCGGCTGCGAGCTAGATTGTCGATCGCTTCGATCGCCGAGGCCTGGAAGCGGAATGACCCGTTTTCCGGCCTCATCGCGGAGCGAGCGGTGAGGGCTGCGATTCCGAGTGGCGACTCGCCGAGCCAGTCGCCCCTGCGCGGCGACTCGATGGCCGGTGGGGTCAGACACCGGTGGTCGGGCCCGGGTTCGGAGACGGGTGCTCGCCGTCTCGGCGCCGACCGCCGGTGCCGAGCGGCCTACACGTGCGCCGACTCGACGCCGAGGAAGCGCGCGACGCTCTCGACGCCGGCGGCGAAGTCGCCGGGCGTCGCGGCCGAATGGTGGTTGGCGCCGGCGCGGCACCAGCGCGTCCACGCGTCGACGCCGTCGCCGTGGAAGCGAAACGCGGCGTGCGGCGTGCCGACGGCGGGCCAGCCGGTGCCGGTGAACTCGCCGCGAGCGACGACGTAGCGGTAGCCCGGCGGCGCGTCGAGCTCCGTGAAGCCGACGAGCGTCGCCGGGCCGGCCGGCGCGGCGAAGCAGGCGCACGCGCCGCAGCGCGGGTCGGCGTCGTACCAGAGGTTTCGTTGCAGCCGCGGGCGCTCGCCTGCGAACGCCAGGTCGTGCTCGCCCGAGCTCGCGACGACGAGCTCGCCCGTCTCGTAGTCGAGCGACTCGAGCTCGTGATACTGCGCGGCCCCGCCGAGCAGCTTCAGCGTCAGCATCGCGACGGCGGTGACGACGTCGCCCGCGCAAGCCCACGGGACGCCGCGCGAGGTCTGCCGGCCGAGCGCGAAGCACGGCGCGATGCCGACCTCCTCGCCGAAGCGGATCTCCGGAACGTGGCAGTTGAGCGCACCCGCGTCGAGCCGATAGCGGTCGACGAGCTCGTCGAGCGCGCACGCGGCGCGCAGCGAGCGCGCGAGCACGTCACCCTCCGCGTCGGGCTGCACGTCGTACAGCTGGCGCGTCTCGCGCTCGAGCGCTGCCACGCGCGCCGGCTCGACCGCGACGTAGAGCTCGCGAAACTCGGCCGCCTCGATCCGCACCGCCTCGATGCCGGTCGCCGCTCGCAACCGGTCGTCGTCGGCGTCGACGCAGACGTATCCGGCGAACACCGGCCCGACGCGTCCGACCCGAGACCGCCGCAAGCGAGACGCGACAGCCGCGGCACGGAGCGCGTCCGCCGCCGCAAGCAGCGTCGTCTCGTCGTCGAGGATCCCGACGACGAGCGCGAACGGGCGGGCCGAGCGCACGAGCGTGTTCGTCAGCATCGGCGTGCCGACGGTCGCGCCCTCGCTCGTGATCGCGGCGTGGTCGAGGTCGGCCGGGACCCGCCGGCTGCGGTTGAGCGCCCAGACGACGACCGGAACGTCGGGCAGCTCGTCCAGCACGGCGACCGTGTAGGCCGGCATCACCGCGAGTGTCTGCAGCACGAGGACCGCCTCGACGCCGGCGGTGCGCAACCGTCGTCCGAACGCGGCGCCTTCCTCGACCCCCGCGACGGTGGCTCGCGCGACGAGGTCGACGCGCGCCGCGAGCGCCGCTGCGGCGGCGTCGCCCAGCGCTTCCCGATCGGCGCGCAGGTCGTAGGGCACGGACGCCTCCCAGAAGGTGTTGTACGGGAGGACGAGACCGACCCGCGGCCGGTCAGTCGAGATGCCAGACCTCCTCGGCGCGGTACAGCTGACCGCTCTCGTCCGTGAGCGAGACGATCACGTCCTCGAACCACTCCGACCACCGCCGGTTGACCTCGCTCGGGGCGAGCTTCGCCATCGCCGTCTGCACGTCGGGCTCGACCTCCGCATAGGCGTAGATGGTCGTCCCGCGGCGGAAGAGCGAGTAGTTCGAGAAGCCGGCGTCCTTGATCGCCTCGACGAGCTCGGGCCAGATCGCGTCGTGACGCCGCTTGTACTCCGTCTCCGTCCCCGGCTTGATCTCGAAGGTGAAACAGAGTCGCTCCACGGCCTCTCCTTGTCGGAATCGGTACCGGGATCGTATGCTTGCGAGCCTTGGCGGAGCAACAAGGAGGGCGATTGCAGACGACGGGCGAGACGAGGATCGAGTACTTCCCGGCGCTCGGCCGGCGCGTCCGGCTCGGGAGCTGGGAGGACCAGAAGATCTCCACGTACCGAAAGATCCGCGAGGCGCTCGAGGAAGGCCGCTGGGACGACGCCGCCGAGCTCGCCAACTACTTCGTCGACGAGGCGCGCGTCTGCTTCGCCATCTACCGGCAGTGGATTCCCGACCTGAACGGCTTCCTCGCCGAGCGCGGCGTCGCGAAGGGCGAGCTCGACGCGGTCAACCGCGAGATCGTCGCGAAGCTCGACCTCCCCGACGGCCGGCCGTGGGACCCGTTCCGCCAGTGGCACGACTTCACGACGGAGGTCGAGCAGCTCGTGGCCTCGATCCACCACGAGCACCGCGAGGCCGCCCTCGCCAAGCTCGACGAGGCGAAGGAGACGTGGCGGCGCTGCCACGACCGCGACGTCGACCACACGTACGGGCTGATGAGCGAGATCGTCGAGCGTTTCGGCGAGGGGTCGATCGGCGCGATGTGGGACAAGGTGCTGCTGCCCCTGTTCACCTGGCGGTACGAGAAGTTCGACATCGACAAGAACGCGTGGGAGCAGGGGCTCGAGACGCTGATGCTCGTCGCGTGCGAGGCGATGCGGGGCCACCTCGTCGGGCCGGAGCGGACCGGCGACTTCGAGCTGATCGAGACCGAGGACCGCTATATCCTCCGCTTCGATCCCTGCGGTTCGGGCGGGCGCACCGTGCGCGGCGACTGGATCGAGGGAACGCCGCCGCGGATGGAGCCGCCGTACGGTTGGACGGTCTCGCAGGAGGAGCACACCTGGAACCACGGCACGAAGGGCGTCTGCCACTACTGCACGCACTGCATCAGGCTGATGGAGGAGTGGCCGATCGACCGCTTCGGCTACCCGGTGCGCGTGATCGACCCGCCGGTCTATCCGGACACGAACCGCGACCCCGGCGCGCGCCAGAAGTGCCAGTGGCAGATGTTCAAGGACCCGACGAACGTGCCGGAGGAGTACTACGCGCGCGTCGGCCGCACGCGCCCGGACAGGTTCGGCTCGAAGGCGATGGGCGCCGCCGACCTGCCGCCGCCGCAGTCAGGCATGCCGGGCGCCGGCTAGCCCGCGCTCCCGAGCCGCTGGGACCTGAGCCTAGACGCTGACGCGGTAGTGCTCGACGAAGTCGCGATCGAGCTCCCAGCCGAGGCCGGGGCCGCTCGGCAGCGCGAGCCGGCCGTCGACGAGCTGCGGGCGGTTCGCGATCATTCGCCACCAGATCGGGTCGCGGTCGGGGTGGAAGACCTCGAGGTACGTGCCGTGCGGCTGGCTCGCGAGCAGGTGCGCCGCGACCTGCGGCTCCTCGTGGTGGGCGAGCTCGACGCTGTAGAGGCGCGCGGCGGCGGCCATTCGCCGCCAGCTCGTGTAGCCGCCCGACCAGGAGGCGTCGAAGTTGCAGACGTCGATCGCGCCGCGCTCCATCAGGTCGCGGCAGCCCTCGGGTGAGTGCTCGCTCTGGCCGGCGCAGACGGGAATCCCGCCGCGGGCGCGGACGTCGCGCATGTCGCGCGCGTCGTTCGACCAGATGCACGGCTCTTCGAACCAGCGGATGTCGAGCTCGCGGACGCGATCGCAGAGCTCGATCGCCTGCGCGCGCGTGTAGCCCTGGTTCGCGTCGATCGTGAGCACGAAGTCGGCGCCGGCCGCGTCGCGCGCCGCCTCGAGGCGGGCGGCGTCCTCGCGCGGCTCCTTCGCGCCGATCTTGAACTTGCAGCCCTGGAAGCCGAGCTCGCGCCACTCCTCGACCTCCGCGCGGATCCCGTCGAGGTCGCGCCCGTAGTAGCCGCCGATGATGTTGACCCCGATCGAGTCGCGATAGCCGCCCCACAGCTCCCACAGCGGCCGGCCGAGCGCCTTGCCGATCGCGTCCCACAGCGCCAGGTCGACGCTCGCGAGCGCGACGAGCCCGATCCGCCGGTCGCGCAGCTGGTCGTACGTGACCGGGAAGCCGAGCTCCCAGCAGCGCTCGATCGCGAAGCCGTTCTCGCCGACGAGACGCGGCGCGATCTCGTCGGTGACGACGGCCGCGATCGCCGGGAGCGTCGTGTCCTCGTCGCCGGCGTACGCCTCGCCGACGATCCCCTCGCGCGTGACGACGCGGGTGAGGACGGTCGCGCGGTTCGTCATCCGGTAGTAGCTGCCGCGGTACTCGCGGGCGAGCGGGACGACGATCGGCGTCACCTCGATCCGCTCGATCGTCAGGCCGCCGCCGTTCAGGCTCGGCGGCGTCGAGCTCGTTTCGGGTGTCGTCGAGGTCAAGGGCTGCCTGCTGGAAAGGTTTCCGGGACGAGGCACGATTGCATCCCGCCCCGCGCCTGTCAACCTCGGTCGGGTGACGCTCGCAGTCGATCCCGGTAACGTTGCCTCCGTGCCGGACGAGGAGGAGCAGGCGGGCGACGCGGCCCGGCCGGGCATGCGCGAGGTCGCCGATCGCGCCGGCGTCGCGATGTCGTCGGTCTCACGCGTCCTCTCGGGGCATCCGGACGTCAGCCCGCGGATGCGGCAGGTGGTGATGGCGGCGGTGCGAGAGCTCGGCTACCGCCCCGACCTGCTCGCCCAGGGCCTCCGTCGCGGCAAGACCTTCTCGGTCGGCTTCACCGTCTCCGACATCGCGAACCCGGTCCTGGCCGAGATCGTGACCGGCGCCGAGAAGCGCCTGCGCGAAGCCGGCTACTCGCTCCTCCTCACGAACTCGGAGGGGAACCCGGCGCTCGACGTCGAGCACATCTCGCTGCTCGAGCGACGCCGCGTCGACGGCCTCATCCTCTCGCTCGCCGAGGAGAACGACC
Organism: Gaiellaceae bacterium; assembly: GCA_035651195.1. GTDB lineage: Bacteria > Actinomycetota > Thermoleophilia > Gaiellales > Gaiellaceae > PALSA-600. Next base: position 32,195 of record DASRGD010000027.1, read on the forward strand.
CGCAGACGGTGGCGGCGCTCCGCCGCGTGGCGGTGCCGGTGGTGCTCGTCGACCGCGACATCCCGACCGGCGTGCGCGCACGCTCCGTCGCCTTCGACCACGCGGCCGGGATGAAGGCGGCAACCGAGCACCTGCTCCGGCGCGGCCACCGCGAGTTCGCGCTGATCACCGGCGGCCCCGAGCGACCGGCGCGCGAGCGGCGCCGGGCCGTCGAGGAGACGCTCGCCGCCGCCGGCGACGGCGCGCACTGCACGATCCACGAGGGCGAGTTCTCGGTCGACTTCGGCCGCCGCGCCACCCGCCAGATCCTCGCGAGCGCCTTCCGGCCGACGGCGATCATCGCCGGCGGCAACATGCTGATGCAGGGTGCCTTGCTCGCACTCCACGCGGCGGGGGTCGAGGTCGGGCGCGAGATCTCGTTCGTCGGCTGCGACGACCTCGCGATCGCGGAGGTGCACCAGCCGCCGATCGCGGTCGTGCGGCGTGACATTCCCGCGGCCGGGATCGCAGCCGCCGAGCTGCTGCTCGGGGAGCTCGAGCCGGGCGACGCCGACAGGCCGGATCCGCCGCAGCAGGTCGTTCTCCCGACCGAGTTCGTCGCGCGCGCGAGCTGCGCGCCCGCTCCCTGACGGCCGCGCGCGCGAGCGACCGGAACCGATTCCGGTATCGTCCGCCGCGATGAGCTCCGCGCCCGGCACCGCGCCGCGTCTCCGGCGCTCCTGCCTCGCGGTCCCCGGCTCGAGCGAGAGGATGCTCGCGAAGGCGCCGACGCTGCCCGCCGACGAGGTGTTCCTCGACCTCGAGGACGCGGTCGTCCCGGAGCGAAAGGACGAGGCGACGCGCCTGCAGGTCGTCGCCGCGCTCCGCGACTCCGACTGGCTCGCCCCCACCCGCGTCGTCCGCGTCAACGGGGTCGGCACGCGCTGGTGCCTCGACGACTTGCTGGCGGTGGTCGGCGGCGGGGGGCGGCAGCTCGACTGCGTCATGATCCCGAAAGTCGAGAGCGCAGCGCAGGTGCACTTCGTCGCCGAGCTGCTCGACCAGCTCGAGCTGAAGCACGACCTCGAGCGCGCGATCGGAATCGAGGTCCAGGTCGAGTCGCCGCGCGGGCTCGTCGAGCTCGAGCGGATCGCGACGGCGTCGCCGCGGGTCGAGACGCTGATCTTCGGCCCGGGCGACTACGCGGCGAGCGCCGGCATGCCGCAGTTGACGGTCGGCGCGGCGCCCGCGTCGTACCCGGGCGACGTCTGGCACTACGTCCTGTCGCGGATCGTGACGACCGCGCACGCCTTCGGGCTACAGGCGATCGACGGCCCCTACGCCGCGATCCGCGACCTCGACGGCTTCCGCGAGTCGGCGGAGCGGTCACGGCTGCTCGGCTTCGACGGCAAGTGGGCGCTGCACCCGGACCAGATCGAGATCTGCAACGAGGTCTACCGGCCGACGCAGGAGGAGTACGACCGCGCCGAGCGGCTGCTCGCCGCCTACGAGGCGGCGGCCGACGGCGCGGTCGTGTTCGAGAGCGAGATGATCGACGAGGCGTCGCGGAAGCTGGCGATCTCGGTCGTGGAGCGCGGCCGCGCCGCCGGCATGACGCGGAGCGCGCAGTGAGCCTCGCGCCGCTCGCCGACCTCCGCGTGCTCTCGATCGAGCAGTTCGGCGCCGGCCCGTGGGCGACGCTGCAGCTCGCCGACCTCGGCGCCGAGGTGATCAAGCTCGAGGACCCGAGCGTCGGCGGCGACGTCGGCCGCTATGTGCCGCCCTACCAGGAGGACGAGAGCTCCCTCTACTTCGAGACGTTCAACCGCAACAAGCGCAGCGTCTCGCTCGACCTCCGCCATCCGGCCTCGCGGCCGGTCCTCGAGGACCTCGTCCGCGAATGCGACGCCGTCTTCTCGAATCTGCGCGGCGACCAGCCGGCCAAGCTCCGGCTGCGCTACCGCGATCTCGCGCACGTGAAGCGGATGATCGTCTGCTGCTCGCTCTCCGGCTTCGGCACGACCGGGCCGCGCGCGCGCGAGGGCGCCTACGACTGGACCGTGCAGGGGCTCGCCGGCTGGCAGAGCGTCACCGGTGAGCCGGACGGGCCGCCGACGAAGAGCGGCCTCTCGCTGGCCGACTACTGCGGCGGCTACGTCGCAGCGGTCGCGCTCCTCGGCGCCGTCTGGCGGGCCCGCCGGGACGGCGTCGGCGGCGACGTCGACCTGTCCCTGTTCGAGGCGGCGCTCGCGCAGCTCGCCTACTTCGGGACGTGGGCGGCCTCGCGCGGCTACGAGCCGGTGCGCCGGGCGAACTCGGCGCACCAGTCGATCGTCCCGTTCCAGAACTTCGAGGCCGCAGACGGCTGGCTCGTCGTCGCCTGTCCGAAGCAGGCGCTCTGGGAGCGGCTGTGCGAGGCGATCGACCGGACCGACCTGCTCGCGGACGAGCGCTACGCCACCTTCGCGGGCCGCGACGAGCACCGCGACGAGCTGCTCGCCGAGCTCGCCGGCGTCTTCCGGACGCGGTCGGCCGCAGCGTGGGTCGATCTCCTCGCGGCGAGCGGCGTGCCGTGCGCGCCCGTGAACGACGTCGCCGCGGCGCTCGCCGACCCGCAGGTCGCCGCCCGTGCCGCGGTCGTCGAGATCCCGCACCCGCTCCTCGGCCCGGTGCGGCAGATCGCCTCGCCGCTCCGGCTCGACGGCTTCACGCCGCCGGCCGTGCGGGCCCCGTTTCGCGGCGAGCACACGGTCTCGGTGCTGCGCGAGCTGTGCGGCTACGACGACGCGCGCATCGCCGACCTCGACGCCGCGGGCGTGTTCGGCAGGGTCCCGCTCGAGGTGCCGTCGTGAGCCGCTTCCTCGAGGACTTCGCCGCCGGCGACGTGTACCGCAGCCGGCTCGGCCGCACCGTCACCGAGACCGACAACATTTGGTTCACCTGCCTGACGATGAACACGAACCAGATGCACTTCAACCGGCCGTACGCCGAGCGGACGGAGTTCGGCGAGCCGCTCGTCGTCTCGACGCTCACGCTCGCGATCGTGCTCGGGCTCTCGGTCGCGGACACGAGCGAGAACGCCGTCGCCAACCTCGGCTGGGACGAGATCAGGCTGCCGAAACCGGTCTACGCCGGCGACACGCTATGGGCCGAGTCGGAGGTGCTCTCGGTGCGCGAGTCGAGGTCGCGTCCGGGCTGCGGGATCGTCAAGATCCGCACCCGTGGGCTGAACCAGCGCGGCGAGGTCGTGATCGAGTTCACGCGCAGCTTCATGGTCTTCAAGCGCACGGCCGCAGAGGTCGCCGACGTCTTCCCGACGACCGACGCGCCGTGGACGGTGGGAGGAGCGAGCACATGAGGGTCGAGGTGACGATGCCGAACCTGGGCTACGACATGGAGAGCGGCAAGGTCGGCTCGTGGCTGAAGACAGTCGGCGACACCGTCGAGCGCGGCGAGCCGATCGCGGAGATCGAGACGGAGAAGACGACGGTCGAGATGGAGGCGATGGCGTCGGGGACGCTCGTGGAGATCCTCTGCGACGTCGGCTCCGAAGCGCCCGTCGGCGCTCCGATCGCGATCATCGAGAGCGAGCAATGAACGGCAAGAAGGAGGCGACGTGACCGCGACGGGAACGGACCGCATCGACTGGCTGCGGACGATGATCGAGATCCGGCTCTTCGAGGACAAGGTGCAGGAGCTCTTCATGCAGGGCCGGATCCAGGGGACGACGCACCTGTGCCAGGGCCAGGAGGCGGTCTGCGTCGGCGCCGTCGGCGCGCTCGAGGACCGCGACTACCTGACCATCACCTACCGCGGGCACGGCCATGCGCTCGCGCGCGGCATGTCGATGGAGGCGGCGTTCGGGGAGCTGATGGGCCTGACGAGCGGCTGCTGCCACGGCGTCGGCGGCTCGATGCACCTGACCGACTTCTCGCGCAACCTGATCGGCGCCTTCGCGATCATCGGCCCCAGCTACTCCGTCGGGCTCGGCGCGGCGATTTCGGCGAAGCTGCGCGGCACCGACTCGGTGGCGATGGCGTTCTGCGGCGACGGCGCCACGAACATCGGCACCTTCCACGAGGCGCTCAACATGGCGTCGGTCTGGAAGGCGCCGGTTGTGTTCGTGATCGAGAACAACCTCTACGGCGAGTACAGCCCGCTGCGCGAGACGACGCCGCTCGACGACCTCGCCGAGCGCGCGAAGGCGCACGCGATGCCCGGCGTCGTCGTCGACGGCCAGGACGTCGACGCCGTGCACGCGGCCGCCGCGGCGGCGATCGCCCGCGCGCGTGCCGGCGAGGGGCCGACGCTGCTCGAGATGAAGACGTACCGCTACCGCGGCCACTCGCGCACCGATCCGGCGAAGTACCGGGCCGAGGGCGAGCTCGAGCGCTGGAAGCAGCGCGACCCGATCGACCTGCTCGGCGCGAAGCTCGCAGCCGAAGGCGCGCTCTCGGCGGAGGAGCAGCGCCGGCTCCGCGGTCGGATCCAGGCCGAGGTCGACGCCGCCGCCGAGCGTGCCGCCGCCGCACCCGTCCTGACGCTCGAGGAGACGAAGGCATATGTCTACGCACCTTGAAGCCGAGCGGCCGGAGGCCGCGGCGGTCGTCACCGAGCTGACCTACCGCGAGGCGATCCGAGCGGCGCTCGAGCACGAGCTCGAGGAGGACCCCGCCGTCCTGCTCATGGGCGAGGACGTCGCCACCGCGGGCGGCGTCTTCAAGACGAACGAGGGCCTGCCGGAGAAGTTCGGCCGCGAGCGGATCCGCAACACGCCGATCTGCGAGAACGGGTTCATCGGCGTGGCGCTCGGGATGGCCGTGACCGGGTTGCGGCCGGTGGTCGAGATCATGTTCAGCGACTTCCTGCCGACGGCGGCCGACGCGATCGTCAACGAGCTGCCGAAGTTCCGCTTCATGTCGGGCGGCCAGTGCGTGGTGCCGGTGACCGTGCGCTCGATCGGCGGCGCGACCGGACGCTTCGGCACCCAGCACTCGGCGACGGGCGAGTCGTGGTACATCGGCCTACCGGGCCTCAAGGTCGCGACCGCCGGCACCCCCGCCTCCGCATACGGCGTCCTGCGCGCGGCGATCCGGGACGACGACCCGGTGCTGTTCTACGAGCACAAGGGCCTGTACGGACGCAAGGGGCCGGTGCAGCTCGGTCACGACGGCATCCTGCCGGTCGGCCGGGCGGGGATCCTCCGGCCGGGCAGCGACGTGACGGTGCTCGCGACGCTGCTGATGGCCGACCGCGCCGTCAGCGCCGCCGAAGCGCTCGCCGAGGACGGGATCTCGGCCGAGGTCGTCGAGCTCCGCTGGCTGCGGCCGCTCGACTACGACACGGTCACCGAGAGCGTCGCGAGGACCGGCCGCCTGCTCGTCGTCGAGGAGCAGGTGCACGCCGGCGGCTGGGGCGCGACCGTGATCTCGGAGCTCTCGATGCGAGGCGTGCCGATGGAGCGCCCGTCGGCGCTGAGCATGCCCGACGACCTGCTCGTCTCCTACAGCCCCGCGCTCGAGGACGCGATCCTGCCCGGCGTCGACGACATCGCCGCCCGGATCCGCTCGCTGGTGGAGGCGTAGCGCCGCTCGTCGACGATCTCGTTCGCGTCGCGGCGACGCCGAGCCCGCCGCGGCGCGCCGCTGCGCGCAGCCTGTTCGACTACTGCGGCTGCGTGCTCGCGGGCCGCGACGCCCCGCCGTGGCCCGGCCGCGCCGGCCAGCTCGCGCTCCGCGCGCACCTGCGCGACCTGGACGACCTGCACCTCGGCTCGGGCTCGCATCCGGGCGGCGTCGTCTGGAGCGCCGTCTGCGCGTGCGTCGGCGGCGCGTCGGTGCGCGAGGCGCTCGCGGCCGCGTCGTTCGGCTACGAGCTGACGGTGCGACTCGCCGAGGCGCTCGCTCCCGAGCGCGCACGCTGGCATTCGACGGCGGTCGCGGGCGTCGTCGGCGCCGCCGGAGCGGCGGCGAAGCTGCTCGCGACCGATGCCGTCGACGCCGTCGCGCACGCGGTCTCGGTCGCAGGCGGCTCCTCCTGGGCTCTCGTCGAGCGCACCGGCACGCGGCTCCTGCACCGCGCGCACGCCGCGAGCAGCGGCGTCGCGTGCGCGCGCATCGGCCTCCCGGCCTCCCGCGGAGCGCTCGAGAGCGGGCGCGGCGCGTTCGCCGCGCTCGACGCGCGAACGCTGCTCGCGCCGCGCGCCGCCTCGTGCCTGGAGGAGACGGCGTTCCGCGTCCATCCTGCGACTGGGTTCGCCCACGCGGCGATCGAGGCGGCGCAGACGCTTGCGCCGGTCGACGTGGACGACGTCGTGCGCGTCGTGGCGAGGGTCTCACCGCCCGCGGCGGTCGCGCTCGCCTCGAATCCGGCGCCGACGACCGACGACGAGCGCTGGTGGAGCATCGAGCACGCGGTCGCCGACGCACTCGGGTCAGCCGAGCTCTGCGACCGCGTCGAGCTCGCTGCCGGCGGCGACGGCTGGGGTGCGAGCGTCGAGGTGACCCTCCGCGACGGCGCCGTCCGGAGCGCCGCCGTCGACCGTCCGCGTCCCGCCTCCGACGACGATCTGCGCCTGAAATGGCGGCGCCTCACCGGCGACGACGGCGCCGCCTTCTTCGAGCGGCTCGCGTCTGCGAGCGACGACGCTCGATTCGCGCAGCTCGTCGACCTCCTGCCCTAGAGGCGCTCGGGGCGGGCGGCGTCGCCGGCGCGGGAGCTCGTCGGCTGCGATCGTACGCAGCGTGACGCACCGGATCGCGCTCATCCCCGGCGACGGCGCCGGGCCCGAGGTCGTCGTCGAGGCACGCAAGGCCGTCGACGCGCTCGGGCTCGACGTCGCGTGGACGGAGTTGCCGTGGGGCAGCGACCACTACCGCGAGCACGGCGTGATGATGCCGCCCGACGCGCTGGACGTCGTGCGTCGGCACGACGCCGTGCTCCTCGGCGCCGTCGGCCACCCGTCGGTCCCGGACCACATCACCCTCTGGGAGCTCCTGCTCACGCTGCGCCAGCGGCTCGACCTCTGGGCGAACCTCCGGCCGGCGCGCCTGCTCGACGGCGTGCCTTCCCCGCTCGCCGGGTCGCCGGCTGTCGACATGCTCTTCGTGCGCGAGAACACGGAAGGCGAGTACGCGGGCGTCGGCGGTCGTTCGCACGCAGGCCACGAGCTCGAGGTCGCGCTCGAGACGAGCGTCTTCACGCGCGTCGGAGTGCGGCGCGTCGTGCGCTACGCGTACGAGCTCGCCGAGTCGCGGCGCGGCCTGCTGACGAGCGCGACGAAGTCGAATGCGTCCCGCTACGGCTACGTCCTCTGGGACGAGGTCGTCGAAGAGCTGGCGCCCGAGTTCCCCGGCGTGCGCCGCGAGCACGTGCTCGTCGACGCGCTCGCCGCGCGGATGGTGACGAACCCGCTCACGATCGACGTCGTCGTCGCGTCGAACCTCTTCGGCGACGTGCTCACCGACGTCGCCGCCGCGATTCAGGGCGGGATGGGGATGGCGGCCAGCGCCAGCCTCGCTCCCGGCTCGGACGCGACGCCGCTCTTCGAGCCCGTGCACGGCTCGGCGCCGGACATCGCCGGGCAGGGGATCGCGAACCCGATCGGCGCGATCTGGAGCGCGGTGCTGATGCTCGAGCAGCTCGGCGAGGGCGACGCCGCACGCCGGCTGATGGGCGCGATCGAGGCGACCTGCCGCGCCGGCATCCGCACCCGCGACGTCGGCGGCACCGCGCGCACGCGCGAGGTCGGTGACGCGATCGTCCGCTCGCTCGCGCAGACGGACGGCTAGCGCGAGCGCGTCCGGCACGCAGGCGAGCGGCGGCGGTAGACGAGGTAGTCCGCACGACGGACGACGAGGCGGTACCCGTGCGCCCGCAGCATCCTGAGCAGCGGCTGCGTCGAGCGGTAGCGCTCGCTGCGCTGCGTCGTCTCCGTGTACGGGATCCGCCGCAGCTCGACGACGACGTCCGGGAACCTGCGGCGGCCGTAGGACCGGAGCAGGAGCTCCTCGCGGGAGCGGCCGTGGACCCAGACGCTCGTCGTGTCGGCGCGGGCGCGCGTGAGCAGGTAGCCGGCGGGGAAGTCGTCGAAGAAGAGGATGCGGCAGGAGGGCGCGAGCGCGCCGACGTCGGCGTGCAACCGCGCCAGGAAGGCCTGCTTACGGCTGTTCGTCAGCAGGCCCGCGAACGCGCCGCTCTCGACGCGGGCGTCCAGGGTCGAGATCGGACCGTCGCGGTAGACCGGCACTGCCTCGAAGACGAGCAGGAAGCCGAGCGTCACGAGCACCGGCGCGACCACGAGCGCGCGCCGCTCACGCGTCGACGCCGGCTCGAGCGCCCAGATCAGGAAGGTCGACGAGACGATCGCCGCCGGGAAGAAGCCGACGCCGACGTTGACGCCGCCGTTCGAGCTCGTGTAGCCGGTCGCGAGGCCGGCGACGAGCGCCGGCAGCCAGCAGGCGGCGAACAGCTGTCCCGCGCCGCTGCGATGGCGGACGAGCGGCAGGAGCGGCAGCGCGAGCCACCCGTAGTGCGCCACGTACTCGAGCGAGGCGGTGACGGCACCGAGCTTCGGCGGCAGCATGCAGAACGGCAGCACGAGCAGGACGAGGCGTGCCGCCTCGCGGCGTCGAGTCCAGAGCAGCGCGGCGACGGCGAGTGCCGGGAACAGCAGGTACGAGAAGCGCAGCGTGTGCCACTCGTGCGCGGCGACGGTCACGAGCTTGTGCGCGTCCCAGTGCTGGAGGGAGGTCGTGCGCGACTGCCGGTAGTCGCTCCGGAATCGGTCGACGCCCACGCCCGCGACCAGCGCCGCCAGGCCGGCGAGCGGCAGCGCGAGCGCCGGCAGGTCGATCGCGAGCGTCTCGCGGCGTGCCCGGCGGTGCGCGAGCCGGAGCCGGATCAGGTAGCAGACGGCGACGGCGGCGACCAGCGGCGGGTAGACGAAGACGGCGAGCCCGTGGCAGACGCCGGCGAGGAGGTGAAGCCGCCGTCGCTGCGGCTCGCGCAGCGATCCGAAGCCGAGCAGGCACCCGGCGGTGAACAATCCGCCGCCGAGCGTGTCGTAGCTCAGGCTGTGGATCTGGAAGGGCACGAACGCGACCGCGGCGAGGCCGACGAGCAGCGCCCGCGGCGTCGCGAGCACCGGCCGCAGACCGACGACGACGGCGACGAGCACGGCGAGCGAGAACAGAAACTGCAGGTGACGGAGGAAGAGCACGACGCCGCTGACGCCGACGAGCGAGCCGTACGCCCACACGAACGGGTACAGGAGGACCGCCGCCAGCTGCTGCGCGACCGCCGCCTCGTCGACGAAGGGCCGTGCGCCGTGGACGAGTCGCCACGGCACGGCGACGTAGAACGACTCGTCGGTCAAGTCGACGCCGTAGTAGAGCCGCCAGTAGCCGACGCCGAGGACGACCAGCGCGACCAGCGAGGCGAAGACCTTCGAGACGCGCTCGCGCTCAGTCGGCGTCATATTGCGTGAGCGCGGCTTCCACGAGAACCGATACGGTCGCATCGGTGGAAGTGCCGCCAGACGATGATTGGTTTGCCGAGCCCGCTCCGGGGGCGACCGCAACCGGCAGCGGGATCGCGGACGGCGAGGACTGGCTCTCGGAGGAGGGGCAGCGACCGCCGCCACGGGCGGGATTCGACTTCTCGGCGCTCGCGAGACGCCGCCTGGTCATCCCGGTGACCGTCGGTCTCGTTCTCCTGATCGCGATCCTCGCCGCGGCCGGGGTGTTCAGCGGCGGCGGAGGCACCTCGACGTCGCCGGCGACGACGACGTCGCCCGTGACGACGACCACCCCGGCGGCGACGACGACGCAGGGGCGGCCGGTCGCGCGACCGCCGACGACGACGCTGCGCCCGGGCGCGACGGGCGCGCAGGTGAAGCTCCTGCAGCGCGCGCTCGAGAGCCTCGGCTACTCGACGGGCGCCGTCGACGGCGACTACGGCCCCGCGACGCAACGCGCCGTCACGGCGTTCCAGCGCGCTCGCCATCTGACCGCAGACGGCGTCGTCGGGCCGAAGACGCTTCGCGCCCTCCGTCAGGCGCTCGCCGGCTGACGGCGCGCAGCGGTTCCTCGCCGACCGAGGCTGCGACCGGCGGGTCTCGCGACGTGAGCGGCTCGCCGAGGCGCGGAGCCGCGTCTACCCGGCCGTGGCGCTCCGGCGCAGCACGTCGCCGCGAGGCCCCCTGGGAAGGGCGCGGCTGCTGAAGGGGCGCCACGGCCCGTAGACCCACCCGCGATCGCTCTGACACATCGGGCAGCGCTGCGGCGGCGGCACCGAACGGGCGACGCCGTACCCGCACGCCGCGCACTCGAGATCGATCGTCCCGGTCGTCGCCGGCCGACGCACTCGGTTGCCGGCGCATGCGTGCGCCTGCGACTCGAGCCAGCGGATCACCCGGTCGAGCTCGAGCTTGTCGAAGAGCGGCAGGTGGTGCTCGCGTGCCCGCTCACGGTGAGCGAGCGGATCTCCGGTCTGGAGCGCGAGCCGCATCTGCGGCCGGAGCTCGCGCAGCGTCAGCGCCGCCTCGATACCGCCGAGCCGGGGCATCGAGACGTCGAGCAACGCGATCTGCGGGCGGTGCTGGAGTCCGATCCGGAGCGCCTCCGCGCCGTCGGCGGCCTCGAGCACCGCGAGCGCCTCGATCCGCTCACCGGCCCGTGCGGCGACGATCGAGCGGAGCTCGGCGTCGTCGTCGGCGACGAGCAGCTCGAGCCGCGGCTCCTGCTGCGACTGCCTCGGGCGACCCGGTGCGACGGCTTCCATCGGTGCGCTCCTTCCGTTCGGGCTAGGACGCGAGCGTGCCTGCTCGGGGGATCGGCGCCAATGGACTCGTCACCCCATCTTCGGCCGGGCGGAGGGTCTACCCGTCGTTTCGTGTCCGAGCGCGACGACCGTCGCGAGCGCGCACGCGCCGGCGGGAAGCGCGCGGCGTGAAGGCGGGTGGCGGGCGGGCAGGAGGTAGGGAACCGCCCGCCCACCCAACCGGGAGCCCCCCGGCGTCCGCTCCGCTGCGACAGGCGTCGAATCGGAACCCGCAACAGCATCGTCGCCGCAGATGGCGCGAACGACCATGGGGTCGAGACCCCAATTTGCGCCCCGCCTACGGCTGGATCAGGCCGCGGCGGATCGCGTAGCGGGTGAGCTCGACCCGGTCGCTCATCCCCAGCTTGTCGAGGATGTTCTGGCGGTGGCGCTCGACCGTCTTGACGCTGATCACGAGCTCCTTCGCGATCTCCTTCGAGGTGTAGGCCTCGGCGATCAGCTTCAGCACCTGCAACTCGCGCGGCGTGAGGATGTCGTGCTGGTCGTCGCGCCCGCGGTCGACGAAGTCCCTCACGAGCGTCGAGACGGCCGACGGGTACAGGAACGACTGGCCGCGCATCGTGCGGCGCACGGCGTCGACGATGTCGTGGTCGGCATCCGATTTGAGCACGTAGCCGGAAGCGCCCGCCTTCAGCGACTCGAACAAGAACTGCTCGCTGTCGTACATCGAGAGCATCAGGAGCTTCAGCTCCGGCTTCCGCCTCCGCAGCTCCTCGGCCGCCTGAATGCCGGTCGTCTTCGGCATCGAGACGTCGAGGATCGCGAGGTGGACGTCCTCCGCGAGCGCCTTCTTGACCGCCTCGGCGCCGTCCTCGGCCTCGGCGACCACCTCGAGGTCGGGCTGGGCGTCGAGCACCTTCTTCAAGCCGGAGCGGACGATCGGGTGGTCGTCCGCGACGAGGATCCGGGTGACGAGCGGGATCGGCATCAGGCTCCCGCCGCCGGGACCTCGAGCCTGACCTCGACGCCGCCGCCGCGAGCGCGCTTGACGGCGAGCGCGCCGCCGACGAGCACCGCCCGCTCGCGCATCCCGCGAAGGCCGCCGCGCCCGTTCGCGGCGACACTCTCGTCGATGCCGCGCCCGTCGTCGACGACGCGCAGGACGACGCTGCCGGCGCCGGGCTCGAGCGTCAGCTCGACGCGCGTCGCCTGCGCGTGCCGGGCGACGTTCGTCAGGCTCTCCTGCGCGACGCGGTAGACGGCGAGCTCCGCCTCCTCGGCCAGCGGCGGCAGCTCGTCGGCGAACCGCCGCTCGATCCGGAGCCCGCTCTGGTCGGCGAACTTCCGCGAGAGCTCGGTCAGCGCGCTGACGAGACCGAGGTGCTCGAGCATCTCGGGGCGGAGCTCGCGCGCGATCCGCCGCACCTCTTCGAGCGCCTGCCGCACGGCCGCCTTCGTCTGCTCGCTCCGCCCTTCGCCCTCGAGCTGGAGCAGCACGCCCGTCAGCACCTGGCCGACCTCGTCGTGCAACCCGCTCGCGATCCGCGCCCGCTCCGCCTCCTGCGCCCGCAGGACGCGCTGCGCGCTCTCGCGGCGCTCCGACTCGAGCCGACCGAGCATCTCGTTGAACACGCCCACGAGCTGCGCGACCTCGACACCCCCCTCCTCTGCGAGCCGCTGCCCGGGTCGCAGCAGGTCGACGCTGCGCATCCGGTCGACGAGCCGCCCGAGCGGCCTGAGCGTGTGGCGCAGGAGGACGAGGTTCGCCGCCAGCATCACCGCGAGGCCGACGACGACGTCGATGCCCTCGACGAACGCGAGCGAGGCGTGAATCTGATCGCGGGCGAGGACGAGCAGCAGCGTCGCGATCACGAGCAGCGTCGCGTTGATCGCGAAGACCCGCCAGAGCAGGGGTAGCCGTGAGAAGCGCATCCGGAGCGTCGTCCGAGTGTGTTCTACCGCGTCGCGAGGCGCTGTCCGCTGCGCCGACGCGTCGACGGCGGCGCGACGAGCACCGGGACCGGCGTCGCCGCCTCGAGATCCCGCGCGAGCGCCGCCCGCAGGTTGCGGCCGCCCATGCCGACCGGACGCGCACCGACGACGATCAGATCCGCCCCCTCCTCGTCCGCGACACGCGCCAGCGCCTCCGCGTGGTCGCCTCCGACCGCAACCCGCGTCTCGGCGTCGTGCCCGAGGCGGTCGGCGATCGCCGCGAGCGCCTGCTCGGACGGCGGCGGCCCGCTCGCCTGCGACGACTGGGCGACGCCGGCGCGCACGTGCACGAGCACGAGCCGCAGCCCGAGCCGCGCGCCGACCGCGGCCGCGAACTCCGCCGCGCTCGCGCCTGCGAGCGGGTCGGTCACGTCGCAGAGAATCGTGCCGGTCATCCTGCCCCCGCCGTACGCTCAGGCGACCTGCGGGGCGAGGGCGGCGTCGTATCCGCGTAGCCGCCGGATGCGCTCCGCGATCGGCGGGTGCGTCGAGAACAGCGTCGCCAGCCCGGCGCGCGGCAAAGGGTGCGCGATGTAGAGGGACGCGAACGCCGGGTTGACGGCCATCGGCGCCGCCTGCGTCCCGCGCTCGAGCGTCTCGAGCGCGTCCGCGAGCGGCCGGCCGCCGCCGAGCAGCCGCGCGGCGGTCGCGTCTGCGAGGTACTCGCGCTGGCGTGAGACCGCGAGCTGGAGCAGCATCGCCGCGATCGGCGCCAGCAGCAGCGCCGCGAGCGCGCCGAGCCAGCCGAGCGGTCCCTGATCCTCGTCGTCCTGCCCGCCGAACAGGAACGAGAACTGGACCACGTTCGCGATCGCCGCGATCGCGCCGGCGATCGTCGCCGCGATCGAGGCGACGAGCACGTCGCGGTTGCGGATGTGACCGAGCTCGTGCGCGACCACCGCCCGTACCTGCTCGGCCGGCATCCGCTCGAGCAGCCCGTGCGTGACCGCGACCGCGGAGCGAGCGGGGTTGCGGCCGGTGGCGAAGGCGTTCGGTTGCTCCGACGGGATCAGGTAGAGCCGCGGCACCGGGATACCCGCGCGCTGCGCGAGCTCGGCGACCGCGGCCTGGAGACCGGGCGCCTCCGTCCCGCCGAGCGGCCGGGCCCGGCTGGCGGCGAGCGCAAGCCGGTCGGAGAACCAGTAGCCGCCGACGTTCATCAGCACCGCGAGCGCGACGAACACGTACAGGAAGGCCCCGCCGACGAGCGCTCCGGCCGCGATCAGGAGCGCGGTCAGCCCGGCGAAGAAGAGCCAGGTGCGGGCGCGCGTCGCGATCGAGACGGTCGTCGTCGGCATCGAGAACCTCTCGGCAGGCGTCACGGTGCTCTCAAGGTAGGAAGCGGCCGCGCGCGCCGCCATCGGGCCGTGACCCCATTCCTCGCCGGCGGCGCCGCTCTCCTCCTCCATCGGGGCCCCGTGCCCCTTGCCGAGTGGCAACGACAGGCCGCGTTCGTCGCGCCTCTGAGGAAGACGGTGCCGGGGCAGCGGCTGCGACTACCGGTCGTGGCGCGCACGCCGAAAGGCGCACGCGCGCCGTGCGAGCTCGGTGCTGGTGCCGAAGGGCCGCACCCGTCCGAGCCCGTCACGGGCGCGAGCCCTAGTCGCCGGGCGCACCTGCCGCGACCTCGAGAACGGCGCGTGCGAACCGCGTCACCGACGCCGCCGGCAGGGCTCCGGCGGGGAGCTCGACGACGAAGGCGGTCGACTTCGGGGCGCGGTGGTCCTGCCAGGCGACGACGCTTCCCGGCTCGCGAGGCAGGCGCGCGAGCCGGAGCCCCGAGAGGCTTGCGAAGCGGCGCTCGACGGCGACGTCGCCGCCAGACTTGTCGACGACGTCGAGGTGCTGGTGGAACCAGATCGACACCTGCGGGTCGAGCCGCGTGATCAGGCGCCGGGCGATCCGGCTCTCGGGCTCCGAGAGCGGGTGCGCGCCGGAGTCGTAGACGCCGCCGAGCGGGCGCCAGCGGTAGGGGAAGTTGCGGTTCAGGTCGACGCCGTGGGCGTTGCCGCGCGTGTCGGCCGCGACGCCGTCCGGATTCAGCACCGGAACGATCCAGAGATCGAGCTCGTGCGGGGGCAGATCGCGCGCGAGCGCGTCGGCGATCGCGATCCCGGCGGGCTCGTTGCCATGGATGCAGCCGACGACGAGCGCGTGCCGCGACGCGTCGAGGTCGCCCGTCTCGATCGCGACGATCGGGCGGCCGTCGACCGAGCGGCCGAGGACGACGCTGCGGCGAGCGGTCGGATCGACGGCGGCCGCGCCGGCCGTCGCAGCGAGCGCCTGCAGGACGACGAGGGCGAGCGCGAGCGCAGCGATGACGCGCAGCGCCGTGTGCGCATCGTGACGCCGCAACCAGCTACCGCCGGATCGCTCGTCGCAGCGACGCGTACAGCGCAGCCACGACCGCCGGCGGCAGCAGCCACCAGGCGTTGACCGCGTCGTGGGCCAGCGCGTCGGTCGATCCGATCAGCGCCACGACCGCGACCGCCGTCGTCCAGTCGTCGCCGACGACGAAGCCCCACCAGAAGCGCCCGAACGCGGCAATCCGGCTCACGCGTCCGCCTCGAGCGCGAGGAGGCGCGGACGGTCGCGGCGGAGCCGCACGACGAGCACCCCCGACGCGGCGACGACGAACGCGACCACGGCGAGCAGCGCCGCGTCGGAGCCTGGCCAGCGGACGCCGGCGCCCTCGCCTGCCCAGAAGATCCCGAACGACGTCAGGAGCACGCCGACGGCGAACTTGATCGCGTTCTCCGGGACGCGGGCGAGCGGCGCGCGGACTGCGACCCCGACCGCGCCGACGAGGACGACGGCGAGCGCCGCACCGGCGGCCGCGAGCGGGACGCTCCCCTGCGTGCTGCCGAACGCGACGACGATGAACGCGACCTCGAGCCCCTCGAGCAGCACGCCCTTGAACGCGAGCGTGAAGCCGTACCAGTCGACGCCGGCGCGCTCGACGCCGGCGGCCCCCCGCGCGCCCTCGAGCTCGTGGGCGAACACCGCCTGCTCGTCGTGCAGCGCCTTGAAGCCGGCAGCGCGGAGGATCGCTTTGCGGAGCCACTGGAGCCCGAACACGAGCAGGAGCGCGCCGACGAAGAGACGCAGGTCGCGGAGCGGCACCACCGTCAGCGCCGGTCCGAGCGCGACCACGACCACCGCCAGCGCGAGCAGCGCGGCGCCGAGGCCGGCGAGCGCCGAACGCCACCCTCTCGCCACCCCGGCGGCGAGCACGATCGTCAGCGCCTCGACCGTCTCGACGGCGCTCGCGAGGAAGGCCGACAGGACGAGGAGCGCCGAGCTCATCCGCACATTGTCGCCGCCCGGCGCACCCGGCGCCCGCTGCAGCCGCCGGGCGCTCTAGTCTTCCGGCGAGCGCGTTTGCGTCTCCGGCGCGCGCGCCCGGAGGAGACGGCTGGAGCTGCGTGGCGAGACCGAACGGCGAGGAACGGGGTGGAACGACCGCGACGTCGATCGTGCCGGCGGCCGCTTCCGGGCGGCTGACGACGGGACGGTCGGCGCCGTTCGTCGGCGCGGTCGCCTACGCCGAGGACGACGCGCAGTTCTTCTTCGGACGCGTGGACGAGATCGACGCGGTGGCCGCGAAGTTGCGCTCGCGCAGGCTGACCGTCCTCTACGGGCCGAGCGGCGCCGGACGCACGTCGCTCCTGCTCGCCGGCGTCGTGCCGCGGCTGAGAGCGGCTGCCCGCGAGGCGCAAGAGGGCCGGCCGTCCGCGATCTGCGTCCTCAGCACCTGGGAGGGCGACGCGCGGCGCAACGTCGAGGCGGCTGCGCGCGAGGTGCTGCAGCCGCTCGCCGGGGACGAGCCGTTGCGCGCACCGGCGGCGACGCTCGCCGAGACGCTGCTCGCGTGGACGGAGCAGAGCGGAACCCTGCTGCTCGTGCTCGACCGGTTCGAGCAGCACCTGCTCCGCCACGACGATCGCGAGGACGGCACGCTCACCGGCTTCAGCGCCGAGCTCGTCCGGCTCGTGCGCGCGCGCCCGGCGCGCGTGCACCTGCTGCTCTCGGTGCGGGAAGACGCATGGCGCGAGCTCGACCGGTTCGAGGGGCAGATTCCGCCGGGCCTCGTCGAGTACGTCCGGCTCGAGCACCTCCGGCACGACACAGCGGCCGAGGCGATCGAGGCCGCCGTCTTCGCCTGGGACCGAATGCTGCCGTTGGGCGCCGACCCGTACTACGTCGAGGCCGCGCTGAGCGACGACGTCCTCGCCTTCGCCCCGGCTCCGGGCGACGGCGTCGAGACGGCGTTCGTGCAGCTCCTGCTGGAGCGGCTGTGGCAGGACACGGTCGCGGCCGGTGCGCGGGCGCTGACCGTCTCGAGGCTCGACGCCCTCGGGCGAGAGCGGATCGTCGAGCAGCACGTCGCCGCCGCGCTCGCCCGGCTGTCGAAGCGCGAACGGACGACCGCGAGCGCGTGCTTCCGCTTCCTCGTCACCGGCTCCTCGCCGTGCGTCCCGCAGCGCGCGGCCGACCTCGCCGAGTGGACGCGGCGCCCGCCGGCGCAGGTGGCGGCCCTGCTCGAGCGGCTCTGCACCGGCGAGGGCGGCCGGCTCCTCCGCGCCGTCGCCGACGACCAGGGCCGCTGGTACGAGCTCTTCCACGACGTGCTCGCCGATCCGATCGCCGCGTGGCGGGGGCAGCGTGACCGCGACCGGCACGAGCGACGGCGGCGGGTCACGCGCGTCGGCGCGGCGGCGCTCGCCGCCGTCGCGCTCTCCGCCGCGGCGGCGGCGTGGGCGATCGGGAGCTGGAGCAGCGCGAACCGGCACTACCACGCGGCCCAACGCACCGAGCGCGTGCTGAAGGCGCAGATCGCGCAGCTGACGGCTGCCCAGCGGGCCGCCGCGGCGGAGGCCGGAGCCGCGAGGAAGCTCGCGCGCCTGAACGACGCCATCCGGGCACAGACGGCGTCGCTCGAGCAGGCGCGCCGCCGCCTCGACGCGCAGATCGCGTCGCTGCGGACGGACAACCACCGGCTCGTCTTCGCGATCCGTCGCTTCAACGCGTGGAACGCGGCGCTCGCGAAGTCGATCACCGCGCTCGATAGCGCCTACGCCACCGTCGCGACGCAGGTGGCGCAGGCGCAGGAGCAGAAGGGCGTCCTCCAGAACGCCGCGGGCACGCTGACCGCCGAGGCGGCGGCGCAGGCGGCGGAGCTCGCGACGCTGACGGCGCAGAACGCCGCGCTGGCGCGCAAGGCGGCGACGCTCGGCTACGCGCCCCCACCGATCCAGCCGACGCCGAAGCCGGCGGTGAAGAAGCCTGCGCATGCCAAGCCGACGACGGCGCCGTCGTTCGCGATCGCCGCCGACGTGAGCCAGCGCGATCCGATCCGCCACTACGTCGACGTGCTCGGGCAGCAGCTGTCGGCGCTCGCAGCCGAGGGTCGCCCGGCCGACCGGCTCCGTCTGCTGCGCGAGGAGCACTCACTCCTCGAGCAGCAGCGGGACGCGCTCACGAAGGAGAACGCGCAGCTGACGGCGACGCGGGTCGCACTCGCCGCCCGCCACGACACGCTGAAGCGGACGCGGGACGAGGCGGCCGCCGAGCACAAGACGCTCGTGCAGGAGGCGGCCCGAGACACCGCGCGCAACCGCAAGGGCGCCGACCAGGTGACGACGCTCCAGAAGGCGAACGCCGCCCTCGAGGCCAAGACGGCGAGGCAGATCGCGGCGCTCGCGACCACGCAACACGCGCTCGCCGCCGCGCGCGCGGCGAACACCGCACTCGTCTCGACGCTCGAGACGCGTGTCGAGTCGCTGACCCAGGCCTCGATCGCCAGCACCGCCGATCCGCAGCTGGCAGGCCTGCTCGCTCTCGAGGCCTACCGGCTGACGCCGTACGACGCGGACGACACGGCGCACCCGGCCGTCTACAACGCGCTCTGGCTGGCCTTGAAGCAACTCGACGAGGCGACCGCGACGAAACTCGTCGCACCAGCCACGCGCTCGACGACGAAGATCGGGACGGCGCGCAGCGCCGTCCTCGCGAAGGCGCTCTGCGCGCACATCGACCGCCCGCTCAGCTCCTCGGAATGGCAGCGCTACCTGCCGGCAGGCGCGCCGTACAGCGCCAGCGCGGCGGATCCGTGCGCGTGAGACGGGCCGAGGTCCGCGACCGAGCGCGGAAGAGCCAGCCCGCGAAGTCGGCAGTCTTCGCCGTCGAGGAGCCTCGCACGATCGCCCGCGCCTGCCGGAGCAAACGCTCAGCCGTGATCGAGCGAGACGACGACCTGCTCGCCGAGCTCGAGCAGCGCGTAGTGCGCCGCGGCCGCGGGGCCCGGATTGACGACGACCGAGCCGCCGATCTCGTCCCGGCCGCGCGCCTCGTGGATGTGTCCGCACAGGACGACGTCGGGCTGCTCGCGCTCGACGAACGTCCGCACCGCGCGGCTGCCGACGTGCTCGCCGCTCCGAAGCCTGTCGCATGTGGTCCCGAAGGGCGGCGCGTGCGGGCAGAAGACCTTCAGCCGGGCGCCGTCGACCTCGGCGTAGCCGCGTTCGATGCGCACGGCGAGCTCTTCCTCGGCGAGCTCGTACGGCGTCCGCAGCGGCGAATGCGGTGCCGCCGAGACGCCGAAGACGCCGACGTCGCCGACGACGACGCCGCGGCCGTCGAGCGCGACGCCGAGCTCCGCGAGGCGCGCGTCGATTGCGGCCGAGTCCATGTTCCCGGCGACCGCGAGCAGCAGCGGCGCCAGCGACCGCCAGGACTCGATCGCGTGCTCGGCGTCGTCCGGCGTGCCGCCGCTCGTGATGTCGCCGCCGACGACGAGCGCGTCGACGACGCCGAGCTCGGCGACTGCGCGCGGCACGGCGTCGAAGCGGCCGTGGACGTCGACGACGTACGCGAGCCGCATCAGGCTGTCGGCCTTCGCACGGGGGCTCAGCCTTTGACGACGCCTAGCGGGGCGAGCTGTGCGACGCGCCGCGCAAGCCCCGCCTGCTCGACCACGCGGACGACGCGCTCGACGTCCTTGTAGGCGAACGGCGCCTCCTCGGCGAGGCCCTTGTTCGAGGGCGAGCGGACGACGATGCCGCGACCCTCCAGCTCCCGGCGGAGCTCGGCGCCCTGGATCCGCTTGCGGGCGCCGGTGCGCGAAAGCGTGCGGCCGGCCCCGTGGCAGGTCGAGCCGAACGACCGTTCGAGCGATCCCGGCTCGCCGGCGAGAACGAAGCTCGAGGTGCCCATGCTGCCGGGGATGAAGACCGGCTGTCCGACCTCGCGGTAGGCGGCGGGCACCTCGTCCGACCCGGCCGGGAAGGCGCGCGTCGCGCCCTTGCGGTGCACGAGCAGCTCGCGGCCGCGGTGGCGCTCCACCTTGGCGACGTTGTGGGCGACGTCGTAGACCTGCCGCGTCCGCTCGGCGGCAGCCCGCCCGAGGACCGCGGCGACGGCGCCGCGCACCTCGTCCGCGATTGCCTGCCGGTTCGCCCAGGCGAAGTTGGCGGCGGCGGCCATCGCCGCCAGGTAGGCCCGGCCTTCGGACGACGACGCGGGCGCGCACGCGAGCTGGCGGTCGGGCAGCTCGATGCCGTAGCGCGCCATCACGGCGTCGAGGCGCGTGACGAAGTCGGTGCAGACCTGGTGGCCGAGCCCGCGCGAGCCCGAGTGGATCAGCACCGTCACCTGGTCGTCGGCGAGACCGTAGACCGCTGCCGTGCGCGGGTCGAAGATCCGCACCACCCGCTGCAGCTCGACGAAGTGGTTGCCGGAGCCCATCGTCCCGAGCTGGCCGTCGCCGCGGGCGCGGGCACGGAACGACACCGCCGCCGGGTCCGCACCCGGGAGGCAACCGCCGGACTCGGTTCGCTCGAGATCGTCTTCGCTCGCGCCGAGCGCGCGCGGCCCGTCGCGGAGCACGTCGTCGAGCGAGACGCCGCCGGCGCGGCGCCGTTTTCCTGCGCCTGCCGGGATCGCGCGCGAGAGCTCGTGCACGAGCGCCTCCCGCCGCTGCCCCAGCTCCGCCTCCGTGCACGGCAGCGCGAGGAGGCGCACGCCGCAGTTGATGTCGTAGCCGACGCCGCCGGGAGAGACGACGCCGTCGG
Source organism: Gaiellaceae bacterium (assembly GCA_035651195.1). Classification (GTDB taxonomy): domain Bacteria; phylum Actinomycetota; class Thermoleophilia; order Gaiellales; family Gaiellaceae; genus PALSA-600. The sequence continues at coordinate 53,020 of DASRGD010000027.1, forward strand.
GGAGCTCCATGGCCGCGACGCCGCCGACGGGAAAGCCGTACCCCTGGTGCGCGTCCGGCATCGCGAGCGCCGCCTCGACGACGCCGGGCAGCGTCGCCACGTTCTGCACCTGCTCGAGCGAGCCGTCGCGCGCGATCGCCTCGAAGAGCTGCTCGTCGGCGAACACGCGCGCCGGCACTCGCATGTCCGGCCGCGACTCGGCCGGGATCTCCCAGGTCGTCTCGTCGAGCCGGATCGCGTCAGACATCCAGCACCACGCGCGCGCGCCACCCGGCGCCGTCGGGCTCGAACAACGACCGGTGCAGGGTGACGGCCTTGACGAGATGAGGCGGATTGCCGGTATGCCCGTGCAGCGACGCCGAGAGCTCGCCCGCGCCCAGGTCGAGCGCCGCCGCCCGCTCGGGAACGAACGACTTCGTCTCGGCGAGGAACGCGAGCTCGTTCAGCCAGCCGACGAGCAGCGCCGCGCGATCGGCACCGGTGACACGGACGCGGAGCGCTGCCGGCTCCTCCAGGCCGTCGCCGACGAGCTCGGCGAACGCAGCCAGCGCCTCGAGGAACACGGCTGCCTCCGTCGGAGCTTCGATCTCGAGCTCGAGCTCGGCCGTGTGCTCGACCCAGCGGTACACGCGTCGTCACCGCACGTGCCGATCGATGCGCTCCTGCCTGATCATTCCGGCTGCATCATGAACGACGCCGGTGCGCACGCGCCCTCGCGATTGCTTCGCAGCCCGGCCGGGAAGGGGTCGCTCGTGCGGAAGCTCGCGGATGTTCGCCTCCCGGAGCGGTTCCGCGACCTGGAGGTGCTCGCCCGCGGTGGGATGGGCGTCGTGTACCGCGCGCACGACGCCGACCTCGGGCGAGACGTCGCGATCAAGGTGCTTGCTCGGGAGCACGCAGCCGACGCGGAGGTGACGACGCGGTTCATGCGCGAGGCGCGCGTCTCGGCGCGCCTCTCCGGCGTCCCGAACGTGGTCACGGTGTTCGACGTCGGCGGCCTCGACGACCAGCCGTTCATCGTCATGGCGTACCTCTCCGGCGGCTCGATCCAACAGCGGCTCGCCGTCGAGGGGCCGCAGCCACTCGGCCGCACGCTCGCCTGGCTGGCGCAGGCTGCGCGCGCGCTCGACGCGGCGCACGATCTGGGGGTCGTGCACCGCGACGTCAAGCCCGCGAACCTGCTGCTCGACGGCGACGACGTCGTCCACGTCGCCGACTTCGGCCTCGCGAGCGCGGTTGGCCTGCGCTCCCTCACCGGCGCCGGCACCGTGATGGGAACGGCCGGCTACCTCGCCCCCGAGCAGGCGCTGGGACGCACCGCCGGAGCGGCAAGCGACCGCTACGCGCTCGGCGTCGTCGCCTTCGAGCTGATGACAGGCTCGCGTCCGTTCGCGGCCGAGACGTGGACGGCGGAGGCTGCCGCTCACGTGCACGCACCGGTGCCGTCGGCCCGTGAGCGCCGCGACGAGCTTCCCCGCGAGCTCGACGCCGTCTTCCAACAGGCGCTCGCGAAAGATCCATCCGACCGTTTCGAGAGCTGCGCGGCGTTCGGGAGCGCGCTCCGGCGGGCACTCGACGAGTCCAGCGGCACGACGATCCGCCTCGAACCTGCCGCGTGGCCGCGAACGAAGCCGGGGCACGCGTCAGCGATGCCGGTCGCCTTCGCGCGGCGGAGACGACCGCAGTGGCCTTGGCTGCTCCTCCCGGCCGCAGCCGCCGGCATCGGCGCGACGCTCCTGCTCAACCGCGGCGCACCGGCGCCGACCACCGCCGGCCGACCCGGCGGGAACATATCGAGCGCGCGGACCGCCGCCGGGACGACGGCGACCGCCGCCACGGCCCCCGGAACGAGCGGCGCGGCTCTCAACAACGAGGGCTACGCGCTCATGCAGCGCGGCGACTACGGCCGCGCGTTACCCCTGCTCGAACGCGCCCGCACGCTGCTGCGGGGCTCGAGGACGCTCGACGAGGCGTACACCGACTACAACCTCGCCTACACGCGTCTGCACCTCGGCCGGTGTAGCGGCGTCGTCGCGCTCCTGCACGAGTCGCAAGCGCTCCAGCACTACCGGCCCGAGATCACGGCCGCCCTGGCGGAAGCCCGCCGTCGGTGCTGAAGGTCGCCTCGGCGCGCTTTCCGACACACCTTCGCGTCCGTTGCACATGGGTACACATGCGCAACCGACGCAGACGTGCCGGCACGCGCGACCGTTCGCGCCCCGGCGCGATGAGCTCGCGCCGCGGCCGGAGTCAGTGCGTAGGATGGCCGCCGTGGGAGCCTCGACGATCGAGCTCGAGTCCGCGCTCGAGCAGCACCGCCGCGAGCTGACCGGCTACTGCTACCGCATGCTCGGCTCGCCGTTCGAGGCCGAGGACGCGGTGCAGGAGACGATGCTGCGTGCGTGGCGCGCGCTCGACCGCTTCGAGGGCCGCTCGGCGCTCAAGTCGTGGCTGTACCGGATCGCCACGAACGTCTGCCTCGACGCGCTCGGCGGCAAGGAGAGCCGCGTCAGGCCGATGGATCTCGGCCCGGCGCAGGCGCCGCTGCTCGAGAACCTGCACACATGCGCGGAGGCGACCTGGATCATGCCGGCGCCCGACCCGGCCGATGCGGCCGAGTCGCGCGAGACGGTCCGCCTCGCGTTCGTGGCGGCGCTCCAGCATCTGCCGCCGAAGCAGCGGGCTTCGTTGATCCTCTGCGAGGTGCTTCATTGGCAGGCGTCCGAGGTGGCAGAGTTGCTCGAGACGTCCGTCGCCTCGGTGAACAGCGCACTGCAGCGCGCCCGCGCAACCCTCGCCTCGACCGAGATCCGCAACCTCGACGACGAGCCCGATCCGGAGCTGCTCGCGCGCTACGTCGCCGCCTTCGAGGCGTACGACATCGACGCGCTGACGCGGGTCATCCGCGACGACGCCACGCAGTCGATGCCGCCGTACGACATGTGGCTCGACGGGCGCGACGACATCTTCACCTGGTGGTTCGGCCCCGGTATCGGCTGCCAGGGGTCGCGCGTCCTGCCCGCCGGCACGGCGAACGGCCAGCCGGCGTTCGGTCAGTACAAGCCGGCAGCCGGCGGCGGCTTCGAGCCATGGGCGCTGCAGGTGCTCGAGGTCTCCGGCGGCAAGGTCGCCGAGCTCACCTTCTTCCTCGACACGGAGACGCTGTTTCCGCTCTTCGGGCTGCCGCCGCGGCTCGACGCGTAGCTTGGCCGTCTCGTACGAGCTCGTCACCCGCGGCCGAGCCGGCCACGAGCACACTCGCCGCTACACGAGCGACTCCGCGCTCGCTCCCGGATCCGTCGTCCTCGTCGGCGGCCGCTACTGGCTGGTGGAGCGGGTCGAGGAGGCGCGCGCCGAGGCGGTGCCCGCGCGCTACCGGCTGACGCTTCGCCACCAGGACGGGCGCGAGGAGGCCGGGGCGTTCCGGCGCTTCCGCGCCGACGCGCCCGCACCCGGCCACCGGCTGACGACGCTCGAGCACGGCGCGCCGATCAGCTGGGCGGTCGTCGAGCGGCGGCTCGCGCGGGACGATGCGGGGACGGCGTACCTCGAGGCGGTCGCCGAGCGCGACTACGCCGAGACGGAGTCGCTCCCGGATCACCAGCTCGAGCACGCGTTCGAACGCGGGCTCGTCGAGGAGGACGCGGCGGCCCAGGCGCTGGCGCGCGCCGAGGCGGCGGGACTTGCGATCGAGCTGGTCGCGCTCGAGGTCGGGCAGGCGGCAAACTGGGACGAGGCGGCGCACTACGTCGACAGCCTCATCCTGCCGGAGGTCGGGGAAGACGTGCTCCAGCTGTGCGGCGTCGACCCCGACCGCGACCCGCAGGAGACCTGGCTCGGCACGGTCAAGGCGCGCCTGCACGCCGACCTCGAGAGCTTCCGCCTCGACGTCGAGGGCGACCGCGACGAGATCGAGGAGTGGGACTTCCGCGGCAGTCGGATCTTCGCCGCGGTCGGCAACGTCGAGGACGACTCGAACCCGCTCAGCGGCTACGGCTGGATGTGCCGGCTCGTCGACAGCGGCGTGCTTGCGGCGGCGGGGTTCCAGCGCGTCCGCAAGGCGCTCCTGCCGACCTGACCGGCCGCGGAGCGCGCAGCGTCACGGGGTCAGCTCGAGCGGGACGACGACCAGCTCGAGCAGCCGCTCGTGGCGGGCGACGGTGAAGGTGACCCCGGCGCCGATGCGCTCGCCGACCATCAGCCGCTGCAGGTCGCTCATCGACAGGATCGGTGTTCCGTCGACCGCGACGATCAGGTCGCCCGGGCGCAGACCCGCCTTCGCCGCCGGCGCGTCGTCGACGACGTCGCTGATCTCGACGCAGCCGTCGCGGCCGAGCTCGCGGGCGAGCCGCGGCGGCAGCGGCCGCTGCTGGCCGCCGATGCCGAGGTAGGCGCGCCGGAAGCGGCCTTCCGTCATCAGCGCGCCGATGATCCGACGCGTCGCCGCGTTGATCGGGACGGCGAGCCCCAGCCCGACACCGGCGACGGCGGTGTTGATGCCGACGACGCGGCCGCGGCCGTCGGCGAGCGCGCCGCCCGAGTTGCCCGGGTTCAGCGCCGCGTCGGTCTGGATCACGTTGTCGACGACGCGCACGTTCGCCCCCACGCGGGTCGGCAGCGAGCGGCCGAGCGCGGAGACGACGCCGGCGGTGACCGAGCCGGCGAACCCGTGCGGGTTGCCGATCGCGACGACCAGTTGCCCGACGCGTAGACGCTCAGCGTCGCCGAGCTCCGCGGCGGTCAGCGCGCGGTCGGCTGCGCGCAGGACGGCCAGGTCCGAGAGCGCGTCGGCGCCGACGACCGAGAAGTCGACGTCGCGGCCGTCGGCGAACGAGGCACGCCCGCGTCCGCCGCTGCTCGCGACGACGTGGGCCGAGGTGACGAGGAAGCCGTCGGGCGTGATCACGACGCCGCTACCGCCGCCCTCGAGCCGGCGCCCGTTTCGTACGCGGCGCCACACGCGCAGGTTCGCGACCGACGGCGTCAGCCGCTCGGCGACGCTCGTCACCGCCTGCGAGTACGCGTCGAGGGCGTCGCCGTCGTCAGCGACGTCGTCCGCGGCACCCGGCTCGAGCGAGCTGCCGAAGCGATCGATGAAGAGCACGTCCGGCACGACGGCCAAAGTAGCGCCCACGGCCGGGGCTACGCCTCGTGCTGCTCCCGCGACGCGACCGGCAGCACCTCCCCGAGCCCGGCGAGCCGGATCAGCTCCTCGATCTCGGGCGGAACGTCGCGCAGCGCGATCGCGAAGCCGAGTCGCCGCGCCTCGAGCTGGACGCGCGCGAGCAGGTCGATCGTCGCGAGGGAGCTCACTCGACCTTCGACGGCCCGAGCGACGGATCTTCATCGGCACCGATGAGTTCTCGCGCCCGGCCCGGTCGAAGGAGGCATGACGCTCACCGATCGCACCCGCTGGTTCGCCCTCTATGTCCTCTGCCTCGGCAGCCTGATGATCGTTCTCGACGTCACGATCGTGAACGTCGCCCTGCCCTCGATCCGCGAGAGCCTCGGCTTCTCGGCGACGTCGCTCGCATGGGTCGTGAACGCCTACATGCTCACCTTCGGCGGCTTCCTCCTGCTCGGCGGCCGCCTCGGCGACCTCTTCGGGCACCGCCGGCTCTTCGTCGGCGGGATCGCGCTCTTCACGGTCGCGTCGCTCGCGTGCGGCGTGTCGACGTCGCAGGGGCTGTTGATCGGCGCGCGCGCGGTGCAGGGGCTCGGCGGCGCGGTCGCATCCGCCGTCTCCCTGTCGCTGATGATGAACCTCTTCACGGAGCCGGGCGACCGCGCGAAGGCGATGGGAATCTTCGGCTTCGTCGCCTCCGGCGGCGGCAGCCTCGGCGTGCTGCTCGGCGGCATCCTCACCGATGCGCTCAACTGGCACTGGATCTTCCTCGTCAACGTCCCGATCGGGGCCCTCGTCGTCCTGCTGACGCTGCGGCTGATTCCCGACGGCCGCGGCGTCGCGCAGGAAGGCCGCCTCGACGTCGCCGGCGCGCTGACGGTGACCGGCTCGCTGCTGCTCGCGGTCTACGCGATCGTGAACGGCAACCAGCAGGGCTGGACGTCCGCGCGGACACTGGGACTGCTCGCCGTCGCCGCCGCGCTGCTCGCGCTGTTCGTCGCGATCGAGGCGCGTGTCGCCGCGCCGCTCGTGCCGCTCCGGCTGCTGCGCAAGCGCAACCTCGCCTTCTCGAACGTGGTCGGCGTGCTGTGGGCGGCCGCGATGTTCGCGCTCTTCTTCCTCTCCGCGCTCTACCTCCAGCTCGTGCTCGGCTACAGCCCGCTGCAGGTCGGGCTCGCCTTCCTGCCGGCCAACCTGATCATGGGCGCGTTCTCGATCGGCCTCTCGGCGAAGCTCGTGCTGCGGCTCGGGATCCGTCCACCGCTCACGACCGGCCTGCTGATCGCGGCGGTCGCGCTCGCGCTGTTCGCGCGCGTGCCGGTGCACGGGAGCTTCGCCCTCGACGTCCTCCCGAGCATGATCCTGCTCGGGATCGGCGCCGGCATGGCGTTCAACCCGGTGCTGCTCGCGGCGATGAGCGACGTCGAGCCGCAGGAGTCGGGGCTCGCCTCCGGCGTGGTCAACACGGCGTTCATGATGGGCGGCGCGCTCGGTCTCGCGGTGCTCGCGAGCGTCGCGGCTGCGCGCACGAAGGCACTCGGCGGGGCCGGCGACCCGGCTGCGCTCGTGGGCGGGTACCACCTCGCATTCGTCGTCGGGGCCGTCTTCGCGCTCGCGGCGGCGACGATCGGCGGGCTCTTCCTGCGCGCAAGCGTCGCCGGCCAGCACGTACACGGTGCCTCGACCGAACCCGCGCAGGCGACGACGTAAGAGCGGCGGCCGCGATACGGTCGGCGTGTGGCGGTCGTCCACCGTCCTGCCCGCGCGTTCGACCTGCACCAGCACCTGACGACGCTCCTCGTCTGCGCGGTCGCGACGGTGCTGTTCACGCGCGCGCTGCTCGCGGCGCTGGGCTATCCGCAGGTCGGCGGACACAAGTTCCACATCGCGCACGTGCTGTACGGCGGGCTCCTGCTGCTGACGGCGCTCCTCGCGACGCTCGCGTTCGTGAATCCGCCGACGCGGACGATCGCGGCGATCCTCGGCGGCGTCGGCTTCGGGCTCTTCATCGACGAGGTCGGCAAGTTCGTGACGAAGGACGTGAACTATTTCTACCGGCCTGCGATCGCGATCATCTACGTCGTCTTCATCGCGCTCTTCGGCGTCATCCGCTGGCTCTCGCGGCGCCGCTTCAGCGCCGACGAGGCCACGCTCGCCGGTCTCGACTCGTTGCAGCGGGCGGTGCTGCACGGGCTGACGCGCGACCACCGCGACCGCATCCTGCGGCTGATGCGCGAGACCGGCGCCGCGACGCCGCTCGCGCGCCAAGTGGCGGGCCTGCTCGGACAGGTCGAGCTGTCGACCGAGCGGGCGCCGGTCGCCGAGCGCGCCTCGCGGCGTCTCGAGGCGCTCTGGGTGCCGCTGACCGCAAGCCGGCTGTTCCGGACCGGGGTGGTGATCGTCCTCGTCGGGGCAGCGATGATCTCGGCGGCCGAGACCGCATGGCTTCTGCGCGACGGGTTCGCGCACCTGTCGTTCAGCCAGCGTGCATTCGCGGCGACCACGGTCGCCGCCGACTGCCTGCTCGTGGTCGGCGCGACGCAGCTGCGGCGATCGCTCCTCTCGGCGCTGCACTGGTACGACCACTCCGTGCTGCTCGAGATCACGGTCGGCCAGGTCTTCCTCTACGGCTCCGCGCAGCTCGAGGCGACACTCGACCTCGTCGCGCTGCTCGCGGTGTGGGCGCTCCTACGCTGGGCGATCATGTTCGAGACCGGGCGGGCGCACCGAATCCCGAAGGGCCAGGAAAACGCGAGCCTTCCGCGCTGGACACGGATCTGAACACGCCGAGCTTCGGGCGAACAGCCGGGCAAACGGAGCCGTTGACCGGGCCGGGGTTCTGAACGACTATGAGAAGACAGCGCGGCGCGCCGCGGGGCGGGAACTTCAGAGCATGAGCGAGACACTGACCTCCGATACCGGTCGGCGCCGATCAAGGCGCTTCCGACCGCTCCTTTCGGGCCCCGGCCGGGTCGCCATCGTCGTGGCCCTCGCGATCGCCGCCGGGGGAGTCACATGGGCGTTGCTGCGAAACACCGGCTCGAAGTCGACCCCGGCTCCGCCGGCGCGGCCGGCGGCGGCGCGCGCGACGTCGGTCCCGCAGCTCGAGCGCCTCGCTGCGTCGCTCCACCAGCCGATCTTCTGGATCGGGCCCGAGAACGGCGACACCTACGAGCTGACCCGCCTCGCGAACGGGACGATCTACGTGCGCTACCTCCCGGCGGGCGTGCACGTCGGAGCGAGCAAGCCGTACTTGACGGTAGTGACGTATCCGTTCCCGGGCGCGTTCGCGGCGATCCAGAAACAGGCGTCGGCGCGGGGCGC
>DASRGD010000028.1:0-36779 GCA_035651195.1 Gaiellaceae bacterium
CCAGCTCGGCCCGACGGTCCTCTGGACGAACACCCTCCCCTACGTGATGACGATCGTCGTGCTCGTGGTCGTCTCGACGAGCGGGGCGCGCAGGCGCCTCGGCGCGCCCGCGGCGCTCGGTACGCCCTACGTCCGCGAGGAACGCTAGGACGCCGACGGTTCGACGACCGCGAGCCCCGCCAGCGCGGGCGGCCAGGGAGGTCCCGGCGACCGCAGCCGCCGCGGCCAGCCCGGTCCGCAACCGCGGCGGGCCTCGATCGAGTACCCCATCTCGACGCGAAAGCGTGCTCGGCGTCAAGCGGCGCGAAACGAGATCGCCTGCGCGCCCTGCCAGAGCGTGAGGCGCCCGAGCTCGGCCAGCTGCTCGCGGCCTTCGACGACGGTCGCGAAGTGGTTGCCTGCAAGCGCTCCCGCCTTGGAGGCGAACGCGCAGTGCCCGTACGGAAAGAGGAGCTCGGTCTCGCTGATGCCGCCCGGGTAGAGCAGGAGCTCGCCAGGGGCCGGGTAGCAGGTGGCGTTCTCGGCGCCGATCCCGAGCTCGCGGTCGCCCCAGGGGATCCAATTCGACTCGCCGCTCCAGCGGCAGTGGATGATCCGATCCTCGAACGGGAGGATGCCGCGGAACGCGGCCACGGTCGCCGGTGCGTCCGCCTCCTCGAAGCGGGCGCGGAAGACGAAGCCGGCGGCGACGATCTCGAGCACGGCGGCGGAGGCTACCGCGACGAGAGCCAGCGCGCGAGGATCGCCCGTTCGGCCGCGGTCATGTGCGTGACGTTGCCGGGCGGCATCGTCCGGGTCTGCACGGCGAGCTGATCGATCAGACCCGCCTGCGCCTCGATCTCGGCGCGCGTGTCGAAGCGGATGCCGAGGGGCGCCGCCGGATACCCCGGCTCCGTCGGGTGCAGCGAGTGACACGGCGCGCACCGCGCCTGCACGATCGCCTGCACGCGCGGGAACGGCGGCGGCGCGCCGGCGGCGCGCGGCGTCGTGGCCGGCCGGATCAGCACGGCCAGCAAGGCGCCTCCCGCCGCCGCGCTGGCGAGGATCCACCACGCGTTCCGGCCGTGCTGGCGCAGGTTGAAGAAGTGCCGCGTCCACGCGCCGAGCACCATCAGGACGACGAGGATCAGCCACGCGTGACGGTGCCCGTACGTGAACGGGAAGTGGTTCGAGAGCATCGCGAGGACGACTGGCAGCGTCAGATAGTTGTTGTGCACGGAGCGCTGCTTGCCGCGAACGTTCCAGCGCGGGTCGGGCTCGCGGCCCGCCTGCTTCGCGCGCACGAGCTCCCGGTGCGCCGGGATGATGACGAAGAAGACGTTCGCAGCCATCACCGTCCCGAGCATCGCGCCCACCTGCAGGTACGCGGCTCGCCCGGAGAAGAGCTCGCCTGCGCCCCAGGAGGCGAGGACGACGAAGCCGAACACTGCGACGGCGAGCAGCCAGTCGCGGGCGCCGAGCAGGCGGCAGAGCGAGTCGTAGACGACCCAGGCGAGCACGAGGCCGCCGACGGAGATCGTCACCGCCTCCCAGGTCGAGAGGTCGCGGACGCTCGGGTCGACCAGGAACGTCGACGCGTGCACGTAGTAGACGACGATGAAGAGCGCGAAGCCCGAGAGCCACGTCGTGTATGCCTCCCACTTGAACCAGTGCAGCGGCTCCGGCAGCCGTGCCGGGGCGACTCGGAACTTCTCGATCCGGTAGAAGCCGCCGCCGTGGACCTCCCACGACTCGCCCGCGAGGTCGTCGCGCTCGGCGACGGGGCGGAGGTGGTTGTCGAGCGCGATGAAGTAGAAGGAGGCGCCGATCCACGCCATCGCGGCGATCACGTGCAGCCAGCGCAGGAGCAGGTTGCCCCAGTCCCACCAGTAGTCGGAGACGCCTAGGAGCGCTGCCACCGGTCGACCGCGATCGCGACCAGCTCGTCGAGCGCGGTCGCGAGCTCCTGCTCGCGCGTCCGCTGCAGGCGCTCGCGGACGATCGGCACGAGCTCGCTCTTCGGCCGGCGGTCGACGAAGACGACGAAGCGGAAGCCGAACTTCTCCTCGTAGGCCCGGTTCAGCTCTGCCAGCTCGGCCGGCGCAGCGTCCGCGCCCTGCTCGGCGGCGGAGCGCGCCGAGAGCGCGGCAGCGCCGATCGCCGGGTGCGCGTCGAGAACCTCTTTCTTCTCCTCGTCGGTGAGCGCGGCGGCGACCTCGCGCGCCCGACCGAGCGGATCCTCGAGCCGCGCGAGCCGCTCGACGAAGCGCGTCCGGCCCTCGAACAGGTCCGCCAGCTCCTCGACGCTCAGCTGCCGCGGTAGGTCGCGCACGCGTAGGACGAGACGAGCAGCGGGACGTGGTTGTGGCCGTCGCCGAGCTCGACCTCGAGCTCGACGCGGCGGAAGAACGGCGAGGGCGGGTGGAAGACGATTCGGTAAGCGCCGGGGTCGCCGCCGGCGAGCTCGCGTATCCGGCCGTCGTCGTCGGTGGAGGCTGACCCGACCAGGTCGTCGCCGCGCCAGACCTCGACCCGAACGCCCGCGGCGGGCCGGCCGCGCTCGGTGTCGAGAACGTGGGTCGAGAGGGTCATCGGGCGAGTCTCGCAGCCTGGATGCGCTGCTCCCGGGCGATCTCCTCCTCGGCGGCGTTGACGAGCCGGCCGCCGCGGACGACCTCCTCCCCGCCGACGAAGAGCCGGTCGACGCGATGCGGGGCCGAGAGCACGAGGCCGCCGACGAGGTCGGCGGCCCCCGCGAGCTCGAGCCCGTCGGTGCGCCAGACTGCGAGATCGGCGCGCTTGCCCGGCTCGAGCGAGCCGATGTCGTCGCGACCGAGCACGGAGGCGCCGCCGCTCGTCGCGAGTCGCAGGGCCTCGCGCGCGTCCATCGCCGCGGGGCCGCCGCGTGCGCGCGCGACGAGTAGCGCCTGCTTCACCTCGAACAGGAGGTCGCTTCGCTCGTTCGATGCGGAGCCGTCGGCGCCGAGGCCGACGCGGCCGCCGGCGTCGAGGAGCGCGCGCACGGGCGCGATTCCCGTGCCGAGGCGGAGATTCGAGGTCGGGCAATGGGCGACGCCGACGCCGGCCGCGCCGAAACCTCGCGCCTCGTCGTCCGAGATATGGACGCAGTGCGCACACCACACGTCGTCGGCGACCCAGCCGACGCGCTCGAGGTACTCGACCGGCGTGCAGCCGTAGAGCTCGCTGCAGTACTCCCCCTCCTCGACTGTCTCCGCGAGGTGCGTGTGGAGACGCAGCCCGAGGCGGCGGGCGAGCGCAGCCGACTCCTCCATCAGTCGCGTCGTCACCGAGAACGGCGAGCAGGGCGCGACGGCGACCTGGAGGAGATCGCCGTCGGCGAGCGCTGCCACGCGCTCGGTGTCGGCGAGGATCGCATCGAGGTCCTCGGCGAGCACGTCCGGCGGCAGGCCGCCGTCGGAGACGCCGAGATCCATCGAGCCGCGCGAGGCGACGAAGCGCAGACCGATGTCACGGGCGGCCGCGAGCTCGGCCTCCAGGAGGCCGGTGACGCCGCGCGGGAAGACGTAGTGGTGGTCGAAGGCGGTCGTGCAGCCCGACAGCGCGAGCTCCGCGAGGCCGGTGCGCGCCGCGGCGTAGAGCATCTCGGCGTCGATGCGCGCCCAGGTCGGATAGAGGAGGCGAAGCCAGGTGAACAGGTCGGCCTGCTGGGCCTGCGCGCGCGTCAGCGTCTGGTACAGGTGATGGTGTGTGTTGACGAGCCCGGGCGTCACCACCGCGCCGCGCAGGTCGAGCAAAGATTCACCGTTTTGTTGCGAAGGACGGCTTGCGCCGGCCCCCGCGCCACTGCGACGATCCTGGCGGGTGGCGGGTGGCCCACTCCCCACCCTGGGTGGGGTTGTGGGCGGTTCGGGGGTCGGCTCTGCATCGGGCCGCAAGCTCTGCTCGGACGGGGGATGACCGGGGCCGAGCGCGGCGATCCGGCCGGCTTCGAGGCGCAGCCAGCCGTGCTCGTGCTCCGTGCCGGCGGCGTCCATCGTCACGAGCCACGCGTTCGCGAGGATCACGCGACCTCCAGCGGCACGAGCTCGAACCGGTCGACGTCGACGAGGCCGCGGTCGGTGATCTTGAGGGCCGGAATGACCGAGAGGGCGAGGAACGAGAGGTGCTGGAACGGCGCCTCGACGCTGCAGCCGAGGTCCGCCGCCGCGGCGACGAGCGCGCGGCTGCGCGCGACGACCTCGTCGAGCGGCGCGTCGGAGAGCAGCCCGGCGACCGGGAGCGGCAGCTCGGCGAGCACGCGTGCGCCGTCCGTCGCGACGATGCCGCCGCCGATGTTCGCCAGGCGGCGGACGGCGAACGCCATCGCGTCGTCGCTCATGCCGACGACGACGAGGTTGTGCGCGTCGTGCGCGACCGTCGACGCCAGCGCGCCGTGCTGCAGCCCGAACCCGCGAACGAAGCCGAGCCCGAGCCGCCCGGTGCCGAGGTGGCGCTCGACGACGGCGATCTTCGCGAGGTCGCGCCCCGGATCGGCGACCGCCTCGCCCGCGCGGCGCGTCGGCTCCTCGATCAGGAGCTCGGTGACGATCTGGCCCGGCACGAGCCCGATCACGCGCGCGCGGCCGCCGCGCCACGGGATCCGGAAGACCTCCGGCCCGAGCGCGCCGACCCGGACCGTGTGCTTCACCCACTCCGGCACCTCCGCCCGCGGAATCTCGTCGACCGTTCGCCCCGCCTTGAGCACGAGGGCGGGAAGGAAGCGCTCGAGGTCCGGGAGGAGCAGCAGGTCCGCCTGGTAGCCGGGCGCGACCGCACCGAGATGCGAGAGCCCGTGCCAGAGCGCCGGGTTCAGCGTCGCGCACACGAGCGCGTCCTCGGGCGCGATGCCGCCGGCGACGGCGTCGCGGACGATCGCGTTGACATGGCCGTCGTCCGCGATGTGCTCCGGCTCGCGGTCGTCGGTGCAGAAGGCGATCCGGCTCGGCCCGTACTCGCGCAGGAGCGGGAGCAGCGCACGCAGGTTACGCGCGGCCGACGCCTCGCGGATCAGCAGCCACATGCCGGCGCGCAGCCGCTCGCGCCCCTCCTCGACCGCCGAGGCCTCGTGATCCGAGTGGATGCCGGCTGCGACGTACGCGTTCAGCTCGCGGCCGTGCACACCGGGCGCGTGCCCGTCGACGTGCTGCGCGAGCTCGAGCTTGGCCAGCTCGCGCTCGTCCCCGTGCACGACGCCCGGGAAGTTCATCATCTCCGCCAGCCCGAGCACGCGGCGCCGGCGAAGGAGCGCGTCCAGGTCGCCGATCGTCAGCTCGCGCCGAGGCGACTCGAACACCGACGCGGGAACCGACGACGACGCCATGAACCAGACGTCGAGCGGCACGCGGCCGCAGAGGTCGAGCAGCCAGTGGACGCCGTCGGTCCCGAGCACGTTCGCGATCTCGTGCGGGTCGGCGACGACGGCCGTCGTCCCGAACGGGAGCACGAGCCGTGCGAACTCGTCGACGAGCAGCTTCGACGACTCCAGGTGCATGTGCGCATCGACGAAGCCCGGTACGACGTACTGGCCGGCGGCGTCGATCGTCTCGCGCGCCTCGTACGAGCCGAGACCGGCGATCGAGCCGTCGACGACGGCGACGTCGACGTCCAGCCATTCGCGCGTGAAGGCCGAGAAGACTCGCCCGCCGCGGACGACGAGCTCGGCGGGCTCGTCGCCGCGAGCGACGGCGAGACGGCGCGAGAGCGGCGAAGGCATTGGACGAGAACCGTACAGTTCGGGCCGTGGACGTCCTCTCGCCGCGCACGCTCGACGAGGCGCTGCGGCTGAAGTCGGAGCAGCACGACGCCGTCCCGATCCAGGGCGGCACCGACGTGATGGTCGCGCTCAACTTCGACCGGCTGCGGCCCCCTGCCCTGCTGAACCTGAACGAGGTCGCCGAGCTGCGCGGCTGGTCGCGCGAGAACGGCGCGCTCCGGCTCGGCGCCGGCCTGACCTACACCGAGGCGATGGCGCCGGAGCTCGCGGCGCTGCTGCCCGCGCTCGCGGAAGCGGCGCGCACCGTCGGGTCGCCCCAGATCCGGAACCGGGGCACGGTCGGCGGCAATCTCGGCAGCGCGTCGCCCGCCGGCGACGCGCTGCCGCCGTTGCTGATCGAAGGGGCGGAGGTCGAGTGCGCGTCGGCTCGCGGCGTGCGACGGCTGCCGCTCGAGCAGTTCGTCACCGGCGTCAAGCGCAACGCCCTCGCGCCGGACGAGCTGATCACCGCGGTCGTCGTGACACCGTCGGGTGCGCCGCAGACGTTCATGAAGATCGGACCGAGGAACGCGATGGTGATCGCGGTCGTCTCGCTCGCGCTCAGCGCCGGCGACGAGCTGCGCGCCTCGTTCGGGTCCGCCTCGCCGACGCCGGTCGTCCTCCGCGCGCCGAGGGACGAGGTCGAGTCGTTCGCCGACCGCGTCGCCGCCGCCGCGGCGCCGATCGACGACGTGCGCGGGACCGCGACCTACCGCCGCCATGCGCTGCGGGTGCTCGCGCGGCGTGCGCTCGAGAGGTGCACGACGTGAGGGTGTCGCTGCGGGTGAACGGCGTCGAGGCTCAGGCCGACTGCTGGGAGGGCGAGTCGCTCCTCTTCGCTCTGCGCGAGAAGCTCGGCTTCCCCGGCGCGAAGAACGCCTGCGAGCAAGGCGAATGCGGCTCGTGCTCCGTCCTTCTCGACGGGAGGCTCGTCTGTGCCTGTCTCGTGCTGGCGGCGCAGGCGGACGGTCACGACGTCGTCACCGTCGAGGGCCTCGCCGAGGGAGAGCAGCTGCACCGCGTCCAGCAGGCGTTCGTGGACGCGGGCGCCGTCCAGTGCGGCTTCTGCACGCCCGGCCTCGTCGTCGCGGCGGCCGACCTGCTGGCGCGCAGCCCCGAACCGACGGACGACGAGATCCGCGAGGCGCTGTCCGGGAACTTGTGCCGGTGCACCGGCTACGCGAAGATCCTCGACGCGGTGCGGCTGGCTGCCCGGGGCGCCTGAGGGGGCGGCGGTGACGGCCGCCGGCCCGGTCGAGGTGGTGACGGCTCGCACGGCGGCGGAGCTGGAGCGGCTCCGCACGCGCTGGGAGCGGGTCCCGTGGGAGCGCGAGGAGGCGGAGCTCGACTACCTGCTCGCGCGCGTCCGGTTGCGGCCGGAGGCGATCGCCCCGCTCGGCGTGCTCGTCTGCCGCGGCGGCGAGCCGCTCTCCGGCCTGGCCGGCCGGGTCGAGGAGCGCCGGCTGCCCGCGCGGCTCGGGTACCTGGCCGTCGTCGCGCCGCGGCTCCGGCTGCTGCACGTCGTCCAGGGCGGCATCGTCGGCACCGCGGCGATCGAGGCGCTGCGACCGCTGCTGGGCGAGGTCGACGCCGTCGTCTTTCCGCCCCTGCCCGTCGACTCCGACCTCGCGCGGGCGGCGGCGGCGCTCGCCTCGCCGCTCCGGCGGCAGCCGTTCGTCGCCGCCGGCGCACGCCGCGTGCTCGCGCTGCCGGCGTCGTACGAGGAGTTCCTCGCCTCGCGCAGCCGCAAGGTCCGCTTCGGGCTGCGCTACGACGCGAAGAAGCTGCTGGCCGCGCTCGGGCCGGACCTGAGGACGGACGTCGTCCGCGAGCCGGCGCAGCTCGAGGCGCTCGTGCGCGACCTCGACGCCGTTGCGAGGCTTGCCTACCAGCGCGCACTCGGCGGTGGCTTCACCGACACCCTCGAGCAGCGGGAGCTGCTGCGGCTCGCGCTCGAGCGCGGCTGGGCGCGCGTCTTCCTCCTCCGCCACCGCGGCCGGCCGATCGCGTACTGGCTCTGCTCCGTCTACCGCGGAACGATGCTGCTCCGGCAGACCGGTTTCGATCCCGGGTACGCGCACCTGCGCGTCGGCATCTTCCTGCTGACGCAGGCGATCGGGCTCGCGATCGCGGACCCCGCGATCGAGGTGATCGACTTCGGACAGGGCGACGCCGCCTACAAGCGCCAGCTCAGCAGCGAGAGCTGGCTCGAGCGCGAAGTCGTGGTCTTCGCGCCGACGTGGCGCGGCCTGCGCGCGAACGCGGCGCGGGCGCCGGTCCTCGGTGCCGCGCGACTCGCGCGCCGTGCGCTCGATGCGGCGTCGCTCACCGACCGCGTCCGGGTCGGGTGGCGGTCACGCGCGCGGCGATGAGGTGCCGTCAGCCGGTGCCGGCCTTGTTCCGTCGCTCTGCCGCCCGCGCATGCTCCGCCGCCGCGGCGTCGGGGCGCGCGGCGAGGAAGGCGGTCGGCGCGAACTGCTGCGGCGACCGCACCCCCGCCACGACGGACTCGACTCTGTAGCCTGAGCCGGCGACGAGATAGCGCGCCGTCTCGACGGTGAACTGGTAGTGGTGCACGTCGGCGTCGAAGAAACCACGACCGCGGAAGACGGCCCGCGCGAGTCGCGACCTCGGCAGCACCGTCAGGTAGAGGACGAGCAGCCCGCCCGGCGCGAGCTTCGGCGCCAGCCGGCGGAGCAGCAACCGCGGCGCGTCGAGGTGCTCGAGGATGTCGGAGACCCACACGGCCTCGAAGCTTTCGTCCGCGAGTCGGTCGAGACCGCTCTCGACGTCGCCGAGCTGCGCATCGAGGCCGAGCATGCGGCAGAACTCGACGTGCTCGGGCACGTTGTCGATCCCGACCGAGCCGGGGCCGAAGTGCACGAGGCAATGGCCGTACGAGCAGCCAACGTCGAGCACCCGCATCGTGTCGAGCGGCCAGTGGCGGAGCGCGCGGACGAGCCGCCGTGGAAGCGCCTCGAAGCGCTTCGCGACGATCGCCTCCGTCTCGCCCGGCGGCAGCGTGCTCCGCTCCCGGATCAGCGTCCGGATCTCCTCGATGCTGCGCACCCCGCGCAGTCTCGCTGAGCCAGAATGCACGTGGTGCCGAGAGAGCGACGCATGAGCACGACGGTCGCGCCGGCGAGGCGGCGGCTCGAGCTCGGGCGGATCGGGGAGTCCGTGCCGCGCGTCGACGGCGTGCCGAAGGTGAAGGGCGATTTTGCGTACTCGAGCGACCTCGTCGCGCCCGGCATGCTCTGGGGTCACACCCTGCGCAGTCCGCACGCGCACGCGCGTATCCTCGCGCTCGACCTCGCCGAGGCGCTCGCGATGCCCGGCGTGCACGCGGTGCTCACGCACGCCGACGTGCCCGGCGAGAAGCGCTACGGCCTCGAGTTCGCCGACCAGCCCGTGCTCGCGATCGACCGCGTCCGCTACTTCGGCGAGCCCGTCGCGATCGTCGCCGCCGACTCTCCCGAGCAGGCCCGGCGCGCCGCCGAGCGGATCCGCGTCGACTACGCGCCGCTGCCCGCGATCACGGACATGGAGCGCGCGACGGAGTGCGACGAGCTCCACCCCGAGCACCCGACCCGCGGCCACGGGTACCACGAGGACCCGCGCCCCAACGTCCTGCGCCGTCTCGTCATCCGCCACGGCGACCCGGAGGCGCGCGGCGAGATCACCGTCTCCGGCGTCTACGAGACCGGCATCCAGGACCAGGCCTTCCTCGGCCCCGAGTCGGGGCTCGCCGTCCCGGACGGCGAGGGCGGGGTCGACATCTACGTCGCGACGCAGTGGCTGCACGTCGACCGGGCGCAGGTGGCGCCGTGCCTCGGGCTGCCGCTCGAGCGCGTGCGCATCCACCTCGCCGGCGTCGGCGGCGCGTTCGGTGGTCGCGAGGACCTGTCGATGCAGATCCACGGCGCCTTGCTCGCGCTGCACACGAACCGGCCCGTCAAGATCGTCTACAGCCGCGAGGAGTCGTTCACCGGCCATGTCCACCGGCATCCGGCGCGCATGTGGGCCGAGCACACGGCGACCCGCGACGGCAAGCTCGTCGCGGTGCGGATGCGGATCCTGCTCGACGGCGGCGCGTATGCGTCGAGCTCGACCGCCGTCTGCTCGAACGCCGCCTGCTTCGCCTGTGGCCCGTACGCGGTTCCGAACGCGCTGATCGACTCGACCGTCGTCTACACGAACAACCCGCCCTGCGGCGCGATGCGTGGCTTCGGCGCCGTCCAGACGTGCTTCGCCGCGGAGGCGCAGATGGACAAGCTCGCGGCCGCGCTCGGGATCGACCCGGTCGAGCTGCGGCTGCTCAACGCGCTCGCGCCGGGCGACGTGCTCCCGACCGGCCAGCGGATCGGGGGCGCCCTGCCGGTTGCCGAGGTGATCCGCCGTGCCGC
The DNA here is from genome assembly GCA_035651195.1 of Gaiellaceae bacterium. GTDB lineage: Bacteria > Actinomycetota > Thermoleophilia > Gaiellales > Gaiellaceae > PALSA-600. The sequence goes on from DASRGD010000028.1 coordinate 10,159, forward strand.
CGCGCTCGAGCCGCCGCCTCCGGAGGAGCTGCCGCGCGACCCGCTGCGCCTGCCGGGCGGCGCCGGCAACACGACGCGCGGCGAGGGCGTCCGCCGCGGCACCGGCTTCGCCGTCGGCTTCAAGAACATCGGCTACTCGGAGGGCTTCGACGACTACTGCGCCGCGCGCGTGCGCCTGTTCGCCGACGGCGGCGCGGAGGTCGATTGCGCGGCGGCCGAGGTCGGGCAGGGCGTGACGAACGTGATCCTGCAGGTCGCGCGCACCGAGCTCGGGGTCGACGACGTTCGCCTCGCCCCGCACACGACCGCCAGCGTCGACTCGGCCGGCTCGACGTCGGCCTCGCGCATGACGTGGATGGCCGCGGGCGCGGTGCGAGATGCCTGCCGGGCTGCGCTCGCCGAGCGCGACGCGCGCGGCGGCGGCGACGTCGACGTCGAGCGCGTCTACCGCCACCCGCGCACGACGCCGCTCGACCCGGAGACCGGCCAGATCACAGGTGAGCGCGCGCACGTCGCCTTCGGCGTCTGCGCGATGAAGGTCGTCGCCGAGGTCGACGTCGAGCTCGGCCTCACCCGCGTCGTCTGGATCGGCGCCGCGCAGGAGATCGGCAGGGCGATCAACCCGCAGGCGGTCGAGGGCCAGATCGAGGGCGGTACCGCCCAGGGCCTCGGCCTCGCGCTGATGGAGGAGATCCAGACCCGCGACGGGCTGATCACGAACGCGAGCTTCACCGACTACCTGATCCCGACCGTGCTCGACATGCCGCCGGTCGAGTCGGTGCTGATCGAGGACGCCGAGCCGGACGCGCCGTACGGGGTCAAGGGCGTCGGCGAGCCGCCGACGGTCGTCTCGACCGCGGCGGTCGTCGCCGCGCTGCGCGCCGCGACGGGGCTCGAGCTCGCCCGCGCGCCCGTCCGGCTCGACGAGCTCGCCGGCCTCTAGCGGACGCCTTCCTCAGGCTGCGTCGCCGCGGGCGGCTCCTGGCGGACGACCGCGGCGACCGCCGCGACCACGATCACCGCCCCCGCGAGGATCTGCCACGTCAGGTGCTCGCTGCGGAAGACGACGCCGAGCACGATCGCGACGACCGGGTTCACGTACGCGTACGTCGAGACGGTGCCGAGCGGCGCGTGGGCGAGCAGCCACGTGTAGGCGGTGAAGCCGACGACCGAGCCGATCGTGACGAGGTAGAGCCACGCGAGCGCCGATCCGGTCGAGGGCGAGAACGAGCCGACGCTGACGAGACCGAGCGGCAGCATCGCGACCCCACCGGCGAGCATCTCGTACGTCGTCGCCGCGAACGCGTCGCGCGGCATCGGCAGGCGCCCGGAGAGAAACGAGCCGACCGACCACATGAGGGCGGAGACGACGCAGAGCGAGACGCCGAGCGCGGTCGCGCCGCCCGACGGGCGCAGCAAGAGCGCGACACCGACGAAGCCGACGCCGACGCCGGCGAGCACGGGTGTCGGGATCCGGTCCCGGCCCGCCACCCGCAGGACGACGAGCCAGAGCGGCACCGACGCGATCAGCAGCGACGCGAGGCCCGTCGGGACGTTCTCCTCGGCGTAGAAGAGGACCGCGTTCGCGCCCGGAAGCAGGCAGCCGATGACGGCGCACGAAGCGAGTGCGGCGCGGCTGACGCGGAGCGACCCGCCGCGGGCCCGCACGACGGTGGCCATGATCGCCCCCGCGAGGATGAAACGCGTCGAGACGGCGAGCAGCGGCGGGATCGACTCGACCGCGATCGCGATGAAGAGGTACGTCGACCCCCAGATGATGTAGACGGCCCAGAGCGCGGTCCAGACCTTCGCCCGCCGGCTCACCCGGCGTGCGTCACGGCGCGACCGACTCGTCGCTCTGGAAGAGGCTGAAGTCGTTGCCCTCGGTGTCGGTGCAGCGTGCGAACCAGCCGACGCCCGGAATCGGCTGCTTGTCGTCGGCGCCGCCGCCGCCGTCGCGCACCTTCGCGATCGTCGCGTCGATGTCGTCCGTGTCGAAGTAGACGATCACGCCGCGCGCATCGGCCGGATAGACGGCGCCGCCCTGGTCGTCGCCCGTGCGCACCATCCAGTACTCGACGCCCGGGATCCCGGGCTCGCTGAACGACCAGCCGAAGACGCCCGACCAGAACGCGCGGGCGCGCGCTGCGTCCTCGGCCGGCAGTTCGAAGTGAACGAGCTTTCCCGACATCGCTTAGGGTCCCTTCCGTCGATGGTGAAGGCGGTCGTACTGTATGTCGAGGAGCCCGACCCGGAGCGGTACGCGGCGCACGCCGAGCTCTGCAGGCGCGTCGCAGGCGGGACGTTCAGGCACGGGCCCGTCTTCGGCTCGCCGACGCGGAGCGGCTACCGCTACTACGCCGAGTGGGAGTTTCCCGACCGCGAGACGTTCGACCGAGCGGCGGCGTCGCCCGAGTCCGCGGCGACCGGCAAGGACGCGCTCGATCTCGGAGCGCGGCTCGAGGTGCTGTTCGCGAATGTCGACTGACGCTCCGCGCCCGCTCCCGCCGGAGGTGCTCGGCTTCGAACGGATCGTCTACACGAAAGAGCCGCCCCGCGCGACGATCCGGCTCAACCGGCCCGAGGTGCTGAACGCGTTCGACTTCCGGATGCTGCGCGAGATCGCCCGCGCGGCGGAGGACGCGAGCTGGGACGACGACGTTCGCGTCGTCGTCGTCACGGGTACCGGCCGCGCGTTCTGCGCCGGTGCCGACCTGCGCGCGTGGGGCGAGGAGCTCGTCGGCAAGCCAGGTGAGTACTGGAAGTGGTTCGGCGCCTTCCAGGACATGCACGACCGGCTGCGCGAGCTCGGCAAGCCGACCGTCGCCCGCGTGCAGGGGATCGCCGTCGGCGGCGGCAACGAGCTGCAGATGGCCTGCGATCTCGCGGTGATGGTCGACGACGCGTTCATCCGTCACGTCGGGCCGGAGCACGGCTCGGTGCCCGCGGGCGGCGCGACGCAGTGGCTGCCCCTCTTCGTCGGCGACCGCCGCGCCCGCGAGATCCTGCTCCTCTGCGAGCAGATCCCCGCGCGCCAGGCGGCCGAGTGGGGGCTCGTCAACTGGGCCGTGCCGGCGGCGGAGCTCGACGCCAAGGTCGACGCGGTCGTCGACAAGCTCGCGAGCAAGCTGCCGCAAACGGTGCGTTACACGAAGCAGCAGCTCAACTGGTGGCGCGGCATCTCCTGGCACGAGACCGTCGGCCATGCACGCGACTGGCTCGCGCTCTCGATGCTCGGCGACGAGGCGACGGGCGCGATCCGCCGCTTCCTCGCCCGCTAGAGCGGATAGTTGCGCCGCAGGTAGCGGTCGAACTGCGGCACCGTGAAGCTGCCGCGGCCGTGGCCGGTCGTGTAGACGAGCCCCTTCTCGATCAGCCGCGCCCGCGTCGGGCCGAGCTGCTCCGACGTCCGCCCGAGGACGGCGGCGACCTCGCCCGCGCCGTGCTCGCCCGGGCCGAGCTCCGCCATCGCCCGCAGATAGCGCAGCTCGAGCTCCGTCGTCCGCTGCGCGCGGACGCGGAAGAACGACTCGTCGAGCTTCGCCTCGACTGCCCGCTGCGCCTCCTCGGCGACGCGCTGCGTGATCGTCTGCGCCTGCGGCGCGAGGTCCCAGACGACCTTTCCGTACTCCTGGATGAAGTACGGGTAGCCCTCGGTGTAGCCGACGATGACGTCGATCGCGGCCGGCTCGAACGCGACGCCGAGGTCGGCGGCCGGTTGCGCGAGCGCGGCCTCCGCCTCCGGTGCCGACAGGCGTCCGAGGCGGGGGAACGTGAAGAGGCGCTCGGCATACGACTTCGCCTCGCCCGCGAGTCGCGGCAGCTGCGGCAGGCCCGCTCCGACGAGCGTGATCGGCAACTGCAGCTGCACCGTTCGGTGCAGGCCGGCGATCAGCGCCTCGAACTCGAGGCCGGCGAGGAACTGGACCTCGTCGAGGAGGAAGACGACGCCGGTCTCGCGATCCTGCGCCGCCTCGCCGAGCGCCACGAGCAGGTCGGTGACGTCGTCGCCGAGGTTGCCGCTGTCGGCCAGTCCCTCGATCGCCTCGACGTCGATGCCGGCGGTGATCGAGGCGTCGGGCCCGAGCGTGACCGAGAACGACTTCAGGGTCGCTGCCGCGCGGCGGATCCGCTCCGTCCAGGATGGCTTCGGCGCGACCTGGAAGAGGGCGCGGCGGACCATGCTCCCGAGCCGGCGGCCGAACTCCTCGTGCCTCGTGATCTCCGCGCTGACCGTGATCCAGCCCGCGTTGCGGGCGCGGCTCTCGAAGGCGCCGAGCAGGACCGTCTTGCCGACGCCGCGGAGGCCGGTGACGAGCATCGACTGCTCCGCGTAGCCGCGGCGGAGGCGCTCGAGCAGCACCTCGAAGGCCGTGAGCTGGGCGTCGCGGCCGACGAGCGCGGGCGGCGGCGCGCCGGCGTTCGGCGTGTACGGGTTCGCGTGCGGATCGATCCGGCGATCTTATCGAGAGGCGATAAAGACCGCTAAGACTGCTAAGCGGCTCTCTTACCGAAGGGTGATAAGCCGAGCCAAGCCCGGTAAGGTCCGCGGCGTGGCGGAGCTCGCGACGAGCCGGGACGGGGCGGTGCTGACGATCACGCTCGACCGGCCGGAGGTGCTGAACGCGCTCAACGCCGCCCTGCACGAGGCGCTCGCCGCCGCGCTCGCCGAGGCTGCCGACCCGGCCGTGCGCGCCGTCGTGCTGACCGGCGCCGGCCGCGGCTTCTGCGTCGGCCAGGACCTCGCCGAGTTCGCGGGCGGCGCGCGCGACGTGGGGACGCGCCTGCGGGAGCGCTTCAACCGGCACGTGCTGGCGCTCCGCTCGCTCGAGAAGCCGGTGCTCGCGGCGGTCAACGGGGCGGCCGCCGGCGCGGGCCTCTCGCTCGCGCTCGCGTGCGACGCGCGCATCGCGTCCGAGGCGGCGACGCTCGTGCCCGCGTTCATCGGCGTCGGTCTCGTTCCCGACACGGGCGGCAGCTGGCTCGCCGCGCGCCTGCTCGGGCCGGCTCGCGCCTTCGAATGGCTGACGACGAACCGGCGGCTGACGGCGGCCGAGGCGCTGCGGTGGGGGCTCGTCTCGGAGGTCGTCCCGGCCGAGGAGTTCCCCGCGCGCGTCGCCGAGGTGGCGCAGCTGTTCGCGGCGATGCCGACGCGCGCAGTCTGGCAGACGAAGCGCCTACTCGATCGCGCCGTGAGCTCCGAGCTCGAACAGCAGCTCGAGCTCGAGGCGGCGACCCAGGCGGAGCTCGTCTGGACGCCGGACTTCGCCGAGGGCGTCGCCGCCTTCCTCGAGAAGCGCGAGCCGGCGTTCACCGGCGAGGCGGCGGCGCGCTTCCACCCGGTCCAGCTCGTCGTCGACGACGACCTGCGCCGCTGGCGGCTGACCGTGCTCCTCCGCTGGCTGCTCGCGTACCCGCATTTCGTCGTCGCCTCGACGTGGGTCGTCCTCGCCGGTCTCGTCGCGATCGTCAACTGGGGGATCACGCTCGGCCGCGGCACGGCAGCCGCCGGACTGCACGCGTGGACGGCGCGTGCCGTCCGCTACTACACGCAGGTGACGGCGTACGTCTTCCTCGTCGCCGATCCCTACCCCGGCTTCCGCGGCTGGTACGGCACGTATCCCGTCGATCTCGACGTGGCGCCGCCGGCGCCGCAGCCGCGCTGGTCGACGGCCTTCCGCATCCTCCTCGCGCTCCCGGCGTACGTGTTCGCGTACGTGCTCACGGTCGTGCTGGAGGTGGTCGCGGTCGTCGGCTGGTTCGCGGCGCTCGCGCTCGGGCGGATGCCGAGAGGGATGCGCGACCTGATGGCGTACTGCCTGCGGTACCAGGCGCAGACGTACGCGTACCTGCTGCTGCTGACGAGTCGCTACCCGACGCTCGCCAGCGGCAGCGGCTTCCACTTCGAGGAGGCGTGATCTCGGCAGCGACCCCGTCCCATCCGATCGGCCTCGTCGTCACCGACGACCTAGACTCGCTGCGGCAAGCGAGCGGCGTACCAGTCCTCCCAGCGCTCGCGCGGGCTCGCGGCGGCGTACTCGCGGTCGAGCTCGACGAGCGCGTGGACGAGCTGGCTGCGGACCGGCTTGCGGCCGAGCTCGTCCGGGAGCTCCGACAGGTTCAGCAGCCAGTCGGCGTACCAGGAGGCCCAGTCCGGGTCGTCGCCGTCGACGATCCGGTAGACGGTGTGGTGGGTCTCGGCGGCCTCGTGCAGGAGCTCGGCGATTCTGGCGGCGCTCAGGAGCCGATCCTCGCACAGCCGGAATCCCCCCGCGGAGGGACGCGCTCGGCGTCGGCAACGGCGAGAACGAGTCCCTGCGCGGCGACCGCAGCGCGCTGCTCTTGCTCCGGACCGGCAGCGGTCGCATCGCCCGGCACACGTCGAACGCGAGGCGGGGCGATGCGACCGGCGTTTGCCGACCGCCGAGGCGGGAACGACGACCGGCGATGCCGCGCCGGATCCTCGTCGTCACGACCGCCGACTCGCCGCGCGAGAAGATCGACACCGCGGTCCGCGCCCGTGCCGGCGACGACGCCGAGGTCCACGTCGTCGCGCCGGCGTCGAAGGTCTCGCTCCTCGGGTTGCTGACAGGCGCGATCGACGACGCGCGACTCGACGCCGCGAGGCGCGCGGAGGCGGCCGCCGACGAGGCCCCCGGGACGCACGTCCATCCGCACGTCGGCGACAGCGATCCGCTGCAGGCGATCGAGGACGCGTTGCGGCAGTGGGGCGCCGACGAGGTGATCGTGATCACCGCTCCCGAGGACGAGTCGACGTGGATCGAGAACGGGCTCGGCGAGCGCGCGCAGCGACGGTTCGCGCTGCCGGTCACGCACCTCGTGGCGCGCTGATCACACCGTCTTGAACTGCTCGAACGGCTGGCGGCAGCGCTCGCAGTAGCGAAGCGAACGGCACGGCGTCGGGCCGAACAGATTCTCGAGTCGGGTCTCCGACGAGCCGCAGGACGGGCAGCGGAACGCCTCCGACTGGAGCTGCACGAGCGTCGGCGCGCCCCTGCCGCACGGTAACGGCGGCGCCACACCGGCCGCGCGCAGCTTCTCGCGGCCGGCGGCGCTGATCCGGTCGCTCGTCCAGGCGTCGCCCGGGACGACCTCGACGTCAGGCGTGGCGCCGAGACCCTCGATCGCGGCCTCGAGCGCGCGCCGCATCGCGTCGAGCGCCGGGCAGCCGAGGAACGTCGGCGTCAGCGCGACGTGCACGCGCTCGCCGTCGACGCCGACCGCGCGGATCACGCCGAGCTCGACGAGCGAGACGGCGGGCAGCTCGGGATCCGGCAGCTCGCGGAGCGCCGCCCAGACCTGCTCCGTCGTCACCACCGCGCCCCCGGCGCGCTCCGCCGCACGCTCGTCATCTCCTCCCAGAGCTCCGCGAACTCCGGCGTTCGCGTGTCGCGCCCGGACGCCTGGGCGTAGGGTCGCAGCTCGTCGAGCGCGCGCCGGAAGCGCGGCTCGTTCCCGAGCCGCCCCGCCCAGAGCTCGGCGTGCAGGCGGTGGTAGGCCTCCTCGCGGTCGATCTTGGCGGCGAGGCTCGCGAGCTCGGCGTCGTCCGACCGCCTCAGCGTCTCGATCCGCGCCCGATCGAGCTGCTCGTAGAGGTAGCGGCGCGCGATCGCGCGCGCCCAGTCGAGCAGGCGCAGCTCGACGAGCGGGATCGAGCGGTACTCGGCCGGCGCCCGGTCGAAGGCCAGCTCGTCGGCCGTCGTCCCGAGCTCGCGCGCCGCGAGCTCGTACGCCGCGCGCGCGTGGCCGATCTCGTTCTGCGCGATCGACGAGAAGGCGACGTCCTCCTCGAGCGTCGGCGCGATCCCCGTCCACTCCGAGTCGCGCCAGCCGATCACGAGCTCGTCGTCAGCGAGCTCGAGCAGGATCCGTGCCCGCTCGTTCACGTGCCTCCTTCAGCCGGGCTTTCAGCGAGTAGCCGTCGACGCGGCGATACGCGAGGTCGAACTCGACCGGAAAGTCGTGCACCTCGTGCAGCTCGGCTCGGGGCACGAGCCAGAGTGCCTCCGACTCGCCGCGCCGCCCGTACTGGACGCGCGCCCAGGCCTCCGCGAACGCGGCATCCGGCGCCTCGAGCGAGCCCGCGTGCGTGAACGGCTGGCCTTTCTTCTCCCGCCGGAAGACCTCCCAGACCGTCATCGTCTCGCTGCCTTCGGGGCCTCGCCGCAGACGGACGCGCCGGCAGAGCCCGCCCGGCCTGCCGACCGCGCCGACGTGGGTCGCCTCACGCCGCGAGCACCGCCTCGCGTACCCACGCCTCCTGCGCGAGGAAGCGCCGACGCAGCTCCAGCCGCTCGCGGGTACGCGGCCCGCCGCCGGTGACGACGGCACGGAGCTCGTCCCAGTCCGGCTCCGTGTACTCCCAGACGCCGTCGTCACGGCGCCGCAGCTTCGGGTCGGGAAGCGTCAGCCCGAGCTCCCAGACCTGCGGCACGTAGCCCTCCAGGAACTGCTGCCGCGCCTCCTCGTTCCCCTGCGACTTGATCCGCCAGACGTACATCGGGTCCTCGTCGGCCGGAATCGGGTGGCCGTGGAACTGCATCAGCGGCGCCCACCAGCGGTCGAGCGCCTCCTGCACGAGCTCGCGCTGTTGCTCCGTGCCGGTCACCATCGCGAGCACGACGTCGCGCCCGTGGAGGATGTGGAACGACTCCTCCCAGCAGATCTTCTTCATGATCCGGGCGTACGGCGCGTACGAGCACTTGAGGAGCGCCTTCTGCGACACGATCGCCGCTGCGTCGACGAGCCAGGCGATAACGCCGACGTCGCCCCAGCTCCGCGTCGGGTAGTGGAAGACGTTGTGGAACTTCGCCTTGCCGGCGACGAGGTCGGCGAGGCACTGCGCGCGCGGCTTGCCGAGGTCCTCGACGACGCGGAAGATGAGCTGCGCGTGGCCGACCTCGTCCTGCACCTTCGCGGTCAGGGCGAGCTTGCGCTGGAGCGTCGGCGCGCGCAGGATCCACTCCCGCTCCGGCAGCACGCCCATCAGCTCCGAGTTGCCGTGCATCTCGATGAACTTGACGAGCCGCGCCCGGTACTCGTCCGGCATCGGGTCGCCGGCCTCGACCTGGCCGCCGGCCTGGACGTAGCTCAGGAACGCTTCCTCGGTGCGGTTCTGCATCTGGGGCCGCGAGCGACCGTCTTCGACCTACCGTTCGGTAGGCTAGCGTAGGATGACGAGACGCGACGAGGTGACGCGGGTCGCGGCGCGGCTCTTCGCCGAGCGCGGCTACGACGGGACGTCGCTCGCCGACGTCGCCGAGGCGGTCGGGATCCAGAAGGCCTCCCTCTACCACCACATCGCGACGAAGGAGGACCTGCTCTGGGAGGTCGCGCGGGCCGGTGCCGCGGCGTTTCGCGAGGCGCTCGCCGGGGTGCCGGAGGGCGTGCCCACGACCGAGAAGATCCGGCTCGCGCTGCGCGCCCACCTGCGAGTCGTCGCCGACCAGCTCGACGCGGCCACGGTCTTCACCCGCGAGTGGCGCTCGCTCTCCGGCGAACGGCGCGAGCGTTTCCTCGCCGAGCGCCACCGGTACGAGGAGGGGATCCGTGAGCTCTTTCGCGAGGGGCTCGAGCGGGGCGAGCTCCGCAGCGATCTCGACGTCGCCGCGGCGGCGCTGCTCTTCCTCTCGGCCGCGAACTGGGCCTACACGTGGCTGCGGCCCGGCGGCGACACCGATGCGCTCGCCGACCGCTTCTTCGGCGTCCTGCTCGACGGCATGCGCGGCTACGCGACGCCGGGCTAGTTTCAGCGCGTGCGGCGGGCAGCCTTGATCGTCAACCCGTACTCGACGTCGGTGACGCCGGAGCGCGTCGCGCTCGTCCAGGCGTCCCTGGGGCCGCGCGTCGAGCTCGTCACGCTCGAGACGGAGCGGCCCGGTCACGCGGCCGAGCTCGCGAACGACGTCGCCGACGACGTCGACGCGATCCTCGTCTTCTCCGGCGACGGCACCTACAACGAGGCGGTGAACGGGGCCGCGGGCAAGGTCCCGTTCGGGTTCCTGCCCGGCGGCAGCACGAGCGTCGTCCCGCGAGCGCTCGGGCTCTCGCGGGATCCCGCCGCAGCGGCGGAGCGGGTCGCCGACGCGATCGTCGCCGGCCGGACGCGCACGATCTCGCTCGGCCGCGTCAACGGCAGGCGCTTCTGCTTCTCGGCGGGGATCGGCCTCGACGCCGAGCTGATCCGCCGAGTCGACGGCCGCGGCCACCGCGTCGCCGGCCAGCGGCCGGGCAACGTCGCCTACGTCGTCACGCTCGCACGCCTGCTCGCGGAGCGGCGGCTGCGCGTGGCGCCGCAACTCGAGGTCGCGGGCTACGGCCGGGCGGCGTTCCTGCTCGTCGCGAACGGTCACCCGTACACCTACGCGGGCCCGCTGCCGGTCGTCGTCGCTCGTGGCGCGCGCTTCGAGGACGGGCTCGACTTCGTCGCGCCGCGCGAGCTGACGCCGCGGCTGGCGCCGATCTTCCTCTGGCACGCCTTCCGCGGGACGGTGCCGGACGCGCCGTCGGTGCTCGCCGGCCACGACCTCGCGCGCATCGAGGCCGAGTGCGACCACGCCCTGCCCTTGCAGGCAGACGGCGAGGACTTGGGCGACGTGCGCGAAGCGGTGTTCGAGGCCGAGCGCGACGCGTTGGCCGTTCTCGTCTAGATACTTCGACCATGGCCCAGGTGCTGCCCGCGCTCGACGGCGACAGCGTCCCGGAGGGGCTCGACGAGCACGATCTGCTCGAGCTGTATCGCCGGATGGTGCTGCTGCGGGTGTTCGACGAGCGTGCCGTCGTCTACCACCGGCAGGGGCGGATCGGCACGTACGCGCTCTTCTGGAACCACGAGGCGATCCAGGTCGGCGCGAGCTACGCGCTGCGCGACTCGGACTGGATCTTCCCGAGCTACCGCGAGTCGGCGATCGGGCTCGTGCGAGGCCTGCCGCCGGCGACGGTCCTGCAGTGGTGGCGCGGTCATCCCTCCGGTTGGTGGAGCCCGGCCGAGTGGAACCTCGGCTCGATCTGCGTGCCGATCGCGACGCACGTGCCGCACGCTGCCGGGCTCGCGTGGGGAAAGAAGCTGCGCGGGGAGGACGTGGTCGCGATGGTGTTCTTCGGCGACGGCGCGACCTCGGAAGGCGCGTTCCACGAGGGCGTCAACCTCGCCGCGGTGATGGAGGCGCCGCTCGTCCTCGTCTGCAACAACAACCAGTGGGCGATCTCGACGCCGCTCGAGCGGCAGACGCACGCGGCGAGCCTCGCCGACAAGGCCGCCGGCTACGGCATCGCGGGCGTCCGCGTCGACGGGCTCGACGTCCTCGCCGTCCACGGCGCGGCGCGCGAGGCGGTCGAGCGGGCGCGGAGCGGCCGCGGCCCGACGTTCATCGAGGCGGTGCACTATCGGGCGGCGCCGCATGCGACCGCCGACAACCCGCGGCTCTACATCGACCTCGAGCGCGTCGAGCAGGAGCGCGAGCGCGAGTGCCTCGGCCGCTTCGAGCGCTACCTGCGGCGGCTCCGCGTCGTCGACGACGACGTCGTCGAGCGGACGCGGCGTGCAGCCGAAGACGCGATGCGCGCCGCGATCGCGGCCGCCGAGGCCGAGCCGAGGCCGGATCCCGAGCTCGTCTTCCGCCATGCCTACGCCGACCCGCCGCCGAACCTGCGCGATGGCTGAGCTCTCTCTCGTCGAGGCGGTCAACGACGCGCTCCACACTGAGCTCGCACGCGACGGCTCGGTGCTCGTTCTCGGTGAGGACGTCGGACGTGCGGGCGGCGTCTTCCGCGCGACCGCCGGCCTGCAGCAGCGGTTCGGCCGCGACCGCTGCGTCGACACCCCCCTCGCCGAAGCCGGTTTTCTCGGTGCTGCCGTCGGACTCTGCATGGCGGGCTGGCGGCCCGTCTGCGAGATGCAGTACGACGCCTTCTCGTATCCGTGCCTCGACCAGCTGATCACGCACGTTGGCCGCTACCGCTGGCGCACGCGCGGCCGGATGGACTTCCCGATCACGATCCGGATGCCGTACGGGGGCGGCGTCCGCGCGCCGGAGCTGCACGAGGACTCCCCCGAGGCGTACTACGTGCACACGCCGGGGATCAAGGTCGCCGTTCCGGCGACGCCCGCCGACGCGAAGGGTCTGCTCAGCGCGGCGATCCGCGATCCGGATCCGGTCGTCGTCTTCGAGCCGAAGCTCCACTACCGCGCGCCGCGCGGCGAGGTCCCGGCAGGCGAGCACGTGGTGCCGCTCGGGCGCGGCCGCGTCGCTCGCGTCGGCGACGACGTGACGCTGCTCGCGTACGGGGCGATGGTGGCGGTCTGCGAGCGCGCGGCCGAGGCCGCCGACGCGTCGTGCGAGGTCGTCGACATCCGCTCGCTCCGGCCGCTCGACGAGGAGGCGATCCTCGGCTCGGTCGCGAAGACGGGCCGCGTCGTGGTCGTGCACGAGGCGCCGCGCACCGCGGGCTTCGGCGCCGAGCTCGCCGCGCTCGTCGCGGAGAAGGCGATGCTCGACCTGCGCGCGCCGGTCGTGCGCGTCACCGGATACGACGTCCCGTTCCCGCACTGGCAGATCGAGGACGCGTACCTCCCGTCCGTCGAGCGCGTGCTCGCGGCCGTCGATCGCGTCGCAGCGTACTAGTGGCGTACGAGTTCAAGCTGCCCGATCTCGGGGAGGGGCTGACCGAGGGAGAGGTCGTGCGTTGGCTCGTGCGCGAGGGGGACGAGGTCGCGGAGGACCAGCCGCTCGTCGAGCTGCAGACGGACAAGACGACGGTCGAGATCCCGTCGCCGGCCGCGGGTCGCGTCGCGCGCATCCTCGTCGCCGAGGGCGACGTCGTCCCGGTCGGGACGACGCTCGTGGTGATAGTCGGCGCCGGCGAGGCGGCCGAGCGGGACGTTCGCGCGGCTCGGAGCCCGAGCCAGGGCCGGAAGGTGCAGGCGACGCCGCTCGTACGCCGGCTCGCCGCCGACCTCGGCGTCGCGCTGGACGGCCTGAGCGGCTCGGGCCCGGGCGGTCGGATCACGGAGGCCGACGTGCGCGCCGTCGCCGGCGCGGCCGCAAAGACGGGGGCGGCCGGCCGCGAGCGCCGCCGCGAGCGGCTGCGGGGCGTGCGCCGGCAGATCGCGGAGCACGTCACGCGCGCGCACCGCGAGATCCCCGCCGTGACGTACGTCGAGGAATGCGACTTCTCGAGCGTCGAGCTCGAGCTGCTCGTGCCGACGGTCCTGCGCGCCGCCGCCGAGACGCTGCCGCACTTCCCGGAGCTGAACGCGCGGCTCGAGGGCGACGAGGTCGTCTACCTCGAGCGTTACGACCTCGGCATCGCGGTGCAGACGGACGAGGGGCTCGTCGTCCCCGTCGTACGCGGCTGCGACCGTCGCTCCGTCGAGGAGCTGCGCGCCGACGTCGACGCGCTCGCGGCGAGGGCCCGCGCCGGCGAGCTGAGGCCCGAGGAGCTCCGCGGCTCGACGTTCACCGTCACGAGCGCCGGCAGGCTCGGCGGCATCTTCGTGACGCCGCTCATCAACCACCCCGAAGTCGGGATTCTCGGCGTCCACCGGATCGGCCCACGTGCCGTCGTCCGCGGGGGAGAGATCGTCGCCCGCCCGATCGGCAACGTCTCGCTCACGTTCGACCACCGTGTCGTCGACGGCGCGCGCGCCGCCGCGTTCACGCTGACGGTGATCGAGCGGCTCGAGTCAGGCGACCGCTAGGTGCTGCTCGAGCATCGCCTCGATGCGCGGCGCGCTCGCCCGGCCCTCGAGCCGCGCGACCGGCCGGTGCCCGTGCAACAGCACGAGCGTCGGCGCCGCCGCGACCGCGAGCTTCTGGGCGAGATCCGGCCGCGCGTCGACGTCGACCTGGACGACGCGGAGCCGGTGCCGCTCCTTGCGCGCGATGTGCGCCAGCAGGCTCTCCATGCGCCGCGACGGGCCCGAATGCGGCGAGGTGAAGAAGAGGAGAAGCGGGCGCGCGTCGGCCATGGTCGAGCGATTTCCCTGCACCCTGCCCAGAACCCGGTGATCGAAAACCGCGGCGCTACACTCCGGCCGCTATGGCCGCCTGGTACTGGATCGGGGTCTTCGCAGGCGTCGGCGCAGCGTTCGGGCTTGCGGCTGCCGCCGCCTTCCCGCGCTGGCTCGCCGCGGCGCTGCCGGCCGCCGCGCTCGGCGCGGCCGTCGGCTACCTCGCTCTGAGCTGGCCCGAGGCGATCGGCGGCGGGCTCGGAGGCGTCGCCGGAGCGGTCGGTGCCGCACCCGTCGTCGCCGGCGCGGTGCGCCGCGGCGGCACGCGCGGCGGGCTCGCGTTCTTCGTCGCGATCGCCGCCCTCGGCGCGGCAGCGGTCGCCTTCGTGCCCGCGCTCGGCTACCTCGAGACGATCGCGCTGCCTGCGTTCGGCCTCCGTCTGCGCTCGCGCCTGCCCGAGCGCTACGCGGGCCTGCGCACGCTCGCGCGTGACTAGGCGGGCGAAGCCCGTCGTTCTGGTCGTGATCGACGGCCTGACGCCGTCGATGCTCGAGGCGACCGGCACGCCCGCGCTTCGGTTCCTGCTCGAGCACGGGAGCTATCGCCGCGCCTTGTCGGCGTTCCCGTCGCTGACGCCCGTCTGCCTGGCGTCGATCGCGACAGGCGCGCACCCCGACGTCCACGGCATCCCGCACCTCGTCTGGTGGAACCGCGGCGAAGAGCGGCTCGTCGAGTACGGCTCCTCGTTCGCCGCGCTGCGCGCGGCCGGGCTGGCGCGCGGGATCCGCGACACGATCGTGAACCTGAACGAGCGGCACCTCTCGAAGCGGGCCCAGACGATCTACGAAGCGCTGGAAGACGAGGGGCTGACGACCGCGGCGATCAACATCACCACCTACCGCGGTCGCACGCGACACCTCTCGACGATCCCGGGCGCGCCGGCCGTCAACGGTCCGAAGCGGTTCTTCTTCTACAGCCTCTACGAATCGGACGCAACCGGAGCGCCGCTCGCGGTCCTGAACCGCGCGCTCGGATCGATCGACGCGTACGCAGCCGCGGTCGGCCGCTGGCTCGTGACGCGGGATGGCTTCGACCTGCTCGTCTTCTACCTCCCCGACTACGACTTCGCCTCGCACGCGCTCGGGCCCGACGCCGCGCACGAGGCGCTCGCGCGCGCGGACGCGTCGATCGCGGCGCTGTTCGCCGCCGCCGGCGGGCCCGACGAGTTTCTCGAGCGCTACGCAGTCGTCCTCTGCTCCGATCACGGGCAGACGCACGTCGAGCGGGCGGCGCGGCTCGTCGTCGCCGGAGCGCGCGTCACCGCGTCGAATCGAGCGGCGATGGTCTACGGGGACGATCCGCGGGCGCTCGCGGCGGCACTCGACGGCGAGCCGTCGGTCGGCGTCGCGGCGTTCCTCGACGGCGGCCGCCTCGTCGCCCGCCGCGCCGGCGAGGAGGACGTCGCGCTGCTCGACGAGTTTCCCGGCGGTGCCGAGCGCATGGCGGCCGCGCTCCGCAACCCGAACGCCGGCGAGGTGCTGGTGTCGGCCGCCGACGGCTGGGAGTTCGTCGACCTGGCGGGCCGGCACCACATCGGCGGCGGCAGCCACGGCTCGCTCGCCGGCTCCGACTCGGAGGTGCCGATGCTGACGGTCGGCCTCGGCCCGCCGCCGGCGTCGATCACCGGCATCAAGCGGCTCCTCCTCGAGCACTTCGAGGCGGGCGTCTCGCGTGCCGCCTAGCGGCTGGATCGACCGCCAGCTGCGCGCGCGCGGCATCGTCGACGAGCGCGTCCTCGCGGCGATGGCGCGGGTGCCGCGGGAGCAGTTCGTGCCCGAGGACCTGCGCGAGCTCGCGTACGAGGACGCGGCGCTGCCGATCGGCTCCGGCCAGACCGTCTCGCAGCCGTACATCGTCGCGCTCATCTGCCAGGAGCTCGAGCTCGACGGCGACGAGCGTGTGCTCGACGTCGGCACCGGCTCGGGCTACCAGGCCGCGGTGCTCGCCGAGCTCGCCGCCGAGGTGCACTCGATCGAGCGTCTGCCCGAGCTCGCGGCGAGCGCGCGCCGAGCGCTCGCCGCGGCCGGCTACGAGCGCGTCACCGTCCACCTCGGCGACGGGACGCTGGGGCTCCCCGAGCACGCGCCGTACGGCGGCATCGCCGTCGCCGCCGCCGCGCCCGAGGTGCCGATGGCGCTCTGGCAGCAGCTCGAGGACGGCGGGCGGCTCGTGCTGCCGCTCGGGAGCCGGCGGTCGCAGCGGCTGTGCGCGATCGAGCGCACGCCGGAGGGCCCGCGCCTGCTCGAGCAGGTGCCGGTGCGGTTCGTCCCGCTCCTCGGGGAGGGCTACGACGGACTGGGCTAGGGCGCGCGCACGCGTCGCCGGACGCGTCCAGGGCGTCGGCTTCCGTTACTACGCGGCGCAGCGGGCTCGCTCGCTCGGCGTCGGCGGGTGGGTCCGGAACGAGCCGGACGGAAGCGTCAGCGCGATCTTCGAGGGACCGCGCGAGCTGGTCGACTCGATGCTGGACTGGTGCCGCCGGGGCCCATCCGGGGCGAGCGTGAGCAACGTCGACGTCAGCTGGGAGGATCCGACGGGTGCATCCGCCTTCGAGATCCGCTGATAGCCTCGATCGCCGGCGTGTCAGCGTTCGCGAACCGCGCGGTGAGCGCACTCAGACGCAGGCACAACTGGGTGCAGCTCGCGCAGTTCAGCGTCGTCGGCGCGAGCGGCTACGTCATCAACCTCGTCGTCTACACGCTGCTGCTCGGGCTCGGCGCGCACGTGGCCGCGGCGATCTCGTTCGTGGTCTCCGCCGGCAACAACTACTGGTGGAACCGCCACTGGACGTTCGCGCACGCGAAGGGGCACTTCGCCTACCAGGGGATGCGCTTCTTCGTCGTCTCCGCGGCCGCCTTCGTGGCGAACCAGATCTGGCTGTACGTGTTCCTCGACCTCGTCGGCCTGGGCAAGGTCGTGTCGCAGGCGATCGCGATCCTGCTCGTCGTGCCGCTCAACTTCATCGGCAACAAGCTCTGGTCGTTCCGCTGAGGACCGCTGCGGCGCTCGCAGCCGTGCTCGCGCTCGCGCCGGCCGCGCTCGCCGCGACCCCGGCGCCGCTCCCGTCGTCGACGCTCGGCAGCCCGTCGCAGCCGCGGCTGACGAAGGACGAGGCGATCGCCGACTTCCTGCGCGACCACCGCGTCGCCGCCTGGCTCACCCGCTACCCGCCGAACCCGATCCGCGACGCGACCTTCAAGAGCGGCGTCTGGACGGTCGACGTCTGGTCGGGTGCGGCGGGCGAGATCGCGACGGGCGCGGTCGACGACGCAACCGGCGTCGTCACGTCGGCGTGGGTCGGGCCGCAGGTCGCCTGGACGATGGCGCGCGGCTACCCGGGCGCGTTCGGCGGCAAGCGCATCAACAGCTACGGCGTCTGGCTCGGCTTCTGCGCGCTCTTCCTGCTCGGGCTCGTCGACTGGCGACGACCGTTCTCGCTGCGCACGCTCGACCTGCTCGTGCTGCTCGGCTTCACCGTCTCGTTGTGGTTCTTCAACCACGGGCACGTGTTCGCGTCGACGATCCTCGCCTACCCGGGTCTCGTCTGGCTGCTCGCGCGCTGCGTCTTCGTCGGCACGTGCAACCGCGCCCCGCGCGGTGCGACCGTGTGGCCGATCTGGCTGCTCGCCGGCGCGGCGATCTTCCTCGGCGGCTTCCGGATCGGGCTCAACGTCCGCTCGCCGAGCGTGATCGACGTCGGCTACGGCGGCGTCGTCGGCGCCGATCTGATCGCGAGCGGCCAGAGCCCGTACGGCCACTTCCCCGTCGAGGACGACCGGCCGCCGTGCGGACCGGCGGACGCGAACGGTGAGATCCACGACCGAATTCAGACGAACGGCCGCTGCGAGACCGCCGACCCGCCCGGCGACACCTACGGGCCCGTCTCGTACGAGGCCTACCTCCCGGCGCTTCTCGCCTTCGGCTGGAGCGGCAAGTGGGACAAGCTGCCGGCCGCGCACGGCACCGCGATCCTGTGGGACCTCGTCTGCCTGTTCGGGCTCGTCGCCGTCGGCTTCCGCTTCGGCGGCGCGCGTCTCGCGGCGGCGCTCGCGTTCGCGTGGACCGCGTACCCGTTCACGCAGTACGTGTCGAACTCGAACACGAACGACGCGATCATGCCCGCGTTCCTCGTCTGGGGCTTCTACCTGCTCACCTCGCCCGCCGCCCGCGGTCTCTTCCTCGCGCTCGGGTCGTGGACGAAGTTCGGCTCGCTGCTCCTGCTGCCGCTGTGGTGGGGCTACCCGCGCGCGAGGCCGCTGCGACCGCCGCCGCGCTTCGTCGTCGCCTTCGTCGCGGCGACGCTCGCCGCTTTCATCCCGCTCGACTTCGAGCCGTCGCTGCTGCACGCGCTGCACGTCTTCTTCGACCGCACGATCAAGATCCAGATCGACCGGCACTCGCCGTTCTCGCTCTGGGACTGGGCGCAGTACCACGCGCGCGGCATTCCCGACCTGCACTGGCTCCAGCACCTGCTCGAGGGCGTGCTGGTCGTCGGCGTGCTCGTCCTCGCCTTCCGGCCGCGCCTGCGCTCACCGTTGCAGCTCGCCGCGTTCTCGGCCGCCGTCCTGATCGGCTTCGAGATCGTGCTGACGCACTGGTTCTACCTCTACCTGCCGTGGTTCTTCCCGTTCGCCGCGTTCGCGCTGCTAGCCGACCGGGACGCGAACGGCCTCGCAGTGCGTCGCGCGCCCGTCGCCGTCGCAGTCGACGAGCAGCCCTTCGATGCGAACGCCGGCGCTCGCCGGCTCGAGCCGGACGGGCATGCCCGTCACGAAGCGCCTGATCGCACCGTCGGGGAGACTGCCGATGACTGAGTCGTGCGGACCGGTCATGCCGGCGTCGGTGATCGCGGCCGTGCCGCCGGCGAGCACGCGCGCGTCGTTCGTCTGCACGTGCGTGTGCGTGCCGATGACCGCGGTCGCGCGGCCGTCGAGGTAGTACGCGAGCGCGACCTTCTCGCTCGTCGCCTCGGCGTGGAAGTCGACGACGACGATCGGCGTCCGGCGGCGCGCCTCCTCCACGAGCCTGTCGGCGACGGGGAAGGGGCTCTCGAACGGATTCAGCGTCAGCTCGCCGAGCAGGTTGATGACGGCGACGCCGCCGTGCACCGCCAGTCCGACACCCGGCGCGGCCGAGGACATGTTCGCCGGGCGCAGCACGCGGTCGGTGCCGGAGAGGTACGGCGCGAAGCCTGCCTGTCCCCACGCCCAGTTGCCGAGCGTGATCACGTCCGCGCCCGCGCCGAGCAGCCGCTCGGCGATCTTGGCGGTGATCCCGCGGCCGTCGGCCGCGTTCTCGCCGTTGACGACGCAGAAGTCGGCACCGAGCTCCTCGCGCAGCGCCGGCAGGCGCGACTCGACCGCGCGTCGGCCCGCGGCGCCGAACACGTCCGCGACGAAGAGAATCCTCATGGCCCGAGAGCGAAACGACTCGACAAACCAGGCCCGCGGAAAGGGCGGCGCACTCTCCGCGGTTAAGGGGTCTGCAATGTCGCCGCCGGATGGACCTCGAGCGAGACGTGGTTGCCCGCGTCGTTCGTGTAGCGCGCGAGCGCCTGTCGTTCCACCTTCGAGAAGTCGAGCACGCGCCCGAGCTTGGACGCCGACGCCGTCACGGTGTCGCCGACCGTGAGCGAGGGGTCGGCGCGAAGCTGCGAGACGGAGACGACGAGCGACGGCGCGCCGGTCGGCTGGATGTCGATCTGCTCGCCCCACGCGCGTCCGTCGATGACGACGTCCTCGATGCCGACGACCGTCCCGTCGACGGGTGCGTAGACGTCGGTGCCGGGCGCGGCGCCGACGTCGAGCGCCGACGTCGGCGGGCCGGCGCCGCCCGAGAGCTGGTACCAGCGCGGCGAGCCGCCGCCGCCGCCGATGATCGAATGGAAGAGCCGCTTCAGGAGTCCTTCGTTCGCCTGCGCGCCGACCGGCGCCAGCGCGAGCGCTCCTTCGCTTCCGCCCGCGTAGCCGATCGCGGTCACGCGCGTCGTGTTGATCGGCAGCTGCAGCGCGAGCGTTCCCACGCGCGCGAGCACCTGCGGCTTCGGCGGCCCGGCCGGGAGCAAGCGCGTCGCGCTCGCCGGAGCAGACAGCGCGACGCCCGGGTGCTCGCTGCCGCCGAACGCGGTCACGAGGAGCATGGCGAGCACGACGATCGCGATCACGATCAAGACCGCCAGCTGGCGGCGCCGAGCTTCGCGGACCGCCTGGCGGCGCCGGAGGCGCGTCGCGCCCCCTGGGGCCAGGGGCGGAGACATCGCGGGCACGGTATCGGACCGGCTCTGGGCCTTCAAATCGAGCGCCGGGGCGCCGTCCGCCGACCAGTTCCAGTCCGGTGGGCGAACGCCGAGCGCGCGAGGGCCGACGCTACGATCGTTGCGATGAGCACGTCGGTCGGCGGGCCGCCTCGCGTAGTGATTCCGCGCTGGATCCAGCTGGTCGGGCTGCCGCTGCTGCTCGTACTGGTGTGGCTGCTCGCGTCGAGCGCCGCTCACGTCGTCGTCCTCTTCATCGTCGCGGCGCTGATTGCCCTGCTGCTCGACCCGCTCGTCCGCACCGCCGGCCGCGTCGGCGTCCGCCGCGGCTTCGCCGTCGCGCTCGTGTACCTGACGTTCGCTGCAGCGCTTGTCGTCGCCATCGTCGCGCTCGCAACCGTCGTCGTCGGCCAGACGAAGTCGGCTGCGACCAGGTTCAACGACTATTTCACCGTCCCGCACGGACAGACGCACCAGACCTCGGCCTACCGCGACGTCGACCGGCTGCAGCGCTGGCTCGACACGCACCACCTGAGGTCGATCAAGATCGAGAAGCCGGGCCACCGGCTCGTGCGCAAGATCCGGCAGCGCGACGTCGGCAAGTACACGTCGCGCGTCGTCCACTTCGTCGAGGGCGCCGCGATCTCGATCGGCAAGGGGATCTTCGACGCAGTCCTGATCGTCGTGATCTCGGTCTACATGCTGCTCGGCATGGATCGGTTCCGGCGGCGGATCGATCGTCGCTTCCCGCCCGGCGGAGGCGAATCGCTGCTCTTGCGCATCGAGCACGCGCTCTTCCACTACGTGCGTGGGCAGGTACTGCTGAGCCTGATCATCGGCGCGAGCGCCGGCTTCGGCCTGTACGTCTTCGGCCTGATCGGCCTCTTGCCCGGCGGCGACAGGTATGCGCTCGTCTTCGGCAGCTGGGTCGCGGTCGCCGAGGTGCTGCCGTACATCGGGCCCTGGCTCGGCGCCGTGCCGCCGATCGTCTATGCGCTCGTCGTCCACCCGGTGTCGGCGATCTGGGTCGCGCTGCTCTTCCTCGGCATCCACCAGCTCGAAGGCCACCTCGTCGTCCCGAACGTGATGGGCCGCTCGCTGCGCCTGCATCCGCTGCTCGTCATCTTCGGGCTGCTCGCGGGCACGGCGATCGACGGCATCGCCGGCGCCTTGATGGCGCTGCCCCTGCTCGCCGTCGGTCGCGCGACCTGGGAGTTCTTCGCTGAGCGGGTCGTCTTCGAGTCGTGGCAGGGCGGCGGCACCGTGCCGGTCGAGGTCGAGCCGGTCGAGCCGGTGGAGCCGGTCGAGCCGGTGCAGGCGCCAGCCGCGGTCGACCTGTAGCCGCTGCCGGCGCCGGCCTAGCTTGCGAGGACGGCGCGCGCCCGCGCGACGACGAGCGGCGCCTGCTTCCGCTCGGCGAGCGCGACCGCCTGCTCGACGAGCTCTGCGGCCTCGACGTCCCGTGCCAGCCGGTGGAGGATGCTCGCCAGCCGCGTCAGCGCCTCGGCGTGGAAGAGGATGGCCTCGGTGCGGCCGCTGATGGCGGTGTTCTCGCGTGCGACGCGCTCCGCTTCGTCGAGCTCGCCGAGACCCGCCAGCGCGGCGCTGCGCGCGAATCGCAACCAGATCTCGTTGACGACGTCGCCGCGGGCACCGAGCGTCTCGCACTCGGCCGCGCAGCGGAGCGCCTCGTCGTGACGTCCGAGCTCGGCGAGCGACGTCCCGAGGACTCCGAGCGCCGTCGACCGCCAGCCCCGCTCGTTCATCTGCTCGAGCGTCTCGACCGCGTGTCGCGCCGCCCGCTCCGCCGCCTCCGCGTCGCCGGCGACCAGGTCCCAGTGGGCGCCGCGGAACTCGGTCAGCACGGCGCGGCCGCGCAGCCCGAGCTCGCCGAGGATCGCCAGGCTGCGGTCGCGGAGCGCGCGGCCTTCGTCGAGTCGGCCCGCGATGATCGCCAGCACCGACCTCGCCTCGAGCACCGCCACCTCGGCGTGGAGGTCGCCGCCGCCCAGCTCCTGCAGCCGTTGGAGGTCCCGCTCGGCTTCGTCGGCCGGCTTCGGCCCCACGGCGTAGACGTACGCGAGGACGGTCAGGCTCAGCTGGCATTCGGTCGGCGCGCCGATTCGCAGCGCGCGGTCGACCGCCTCTTCCAGCAGCACCTCCGCGCCGGCCATGTGGAACGCGTCCCAGCGCGCGAGCCCGAGCAGCCGCGCGCACCGGGCGAGGCCGAGCTCGTCGCCGAGCTCGGCAAAGACCTTCCCCGCGGCTTCCGCCTCTGCCTCGATCTCGCCGTACCAGCGCGGCGGGTCGACGTGGCGCAGGAGCCAGCAGCGGAGGAGTCGTGCGTGTGCCGCCGGCCCGGCGAGGGCGGCCTCGTCCGCGAGCACCGTCGCCTCCTCGAGCAGCGCGAGCGCGCCCGTGTAGTCGCCGCCGTCGGCGCGCGCCGACGCGATCAGCGGCAACAGCTCGACGCGCCGCGAGTCGTTCGGCTGCACGTCGAATGCACGGCCGAGCAGGTTCGCCGCCGCCGGGCCGTCGCCGCGGTCGAGCGCGCGCTTCCCGGCGAGGACGAGCGCATCGGCTGCGCGGCGTCCGAGCGTCTGCCCGCGCTCGTCGAGCGGCCCGAGCTCCGTCCGGTAGCGGTACGCCCGCTCGAGGTGGTAGCCGATCAGCTCGTCGTGCTCGATCAGATGCGTCGCGCGCGCGTCCAGCCAGGCCGCGAACTGCTCGTGCAGCTCCGCCCGCGCCGCCTTCGGCAGTGCGTCGTAGGCGGCGTCGCGGATCAGGAGGTGCCGGAACCGGAACGCGTCCTCGGCCGGCAGCTGCGGCATGTCCGGGCGGACGAGCTCCTTCCGGACGAGCTTCGCGAGCTGCGTGTCGACCTGCGTCCCCTCGGGTGCGAGCGCGACGACCGCGCCGCGGTGGAAGACGCGGCCCTCGACCGCGGCGCGCTCGAGCACCGTCCGCTCGCCGAGCTCGAGCTGGTCGAGCCGTGCCGCGAGGAGCGCCTGGATCGTCGGCGGGACGGTGTCGGCGCCGTTCGGCGCCTCGCGGAGCATCGCCACCATCTCCTCGACGAAGAGCGGATTGCCCTCGGCTGTCAGCCGGACCCGCTCGCGCAGGCCGTCGCCGATCACCGCGTCGCCGAGCAGCTCGCCGAGGAGGCGATCGGTCTCCTCCGGCGAGAGCGGCTCGAGCAGCACCGTCGCGGCGTTGAGCTTGCCGCCGCTCCAGCCGGGCCGGCGGTCGAGCAGGTCGGGTCGCGCCGCGCAGAGGAGCAGGATCGGGACGTCGCGCGCCAGGTCGGCGACATGCTCGACGAGATCGAGCAGCGTCGGCTCGGCCCAGTGCAGGTCGTCGAGGACCGCCACGAGCGGCTGGTCCCGCGCCGCCGCCTCGAGCAGCTTCCGGACCGCCCACGCGGTCTCCTCCGTCGAGCTGACGCCGCCCCCGCCGAGCAGCGCGCGCACCGCCTCCGCCGCCCGCTCGTCGAGCGCGTAGCGTGCGAGTCCCGCGTCTGCGTCGCGGCCGAGCAGCTGCAGGAGGAGCTCGACCACGGGCCAGTACGTGATCCCCTCGCCGTACGAGAGGCACCGGCCGCGCAGGATCGATGCGCCGTCGACCGACTCGAGGAACTCGGCGACGAGTCGCGACTTGCCGACGCCCGCCGTGCCGAGGATCGTGAACAGCAGGCACGTTCGCTCCGAGCGCACGCGTTCCCAGGCATCGGCGAGGAGCTTCCGCTCGCGCTCGCGACCGACGATCGGCACGTCCTGCCGGCGTGCGATCCCCGGCGCGTCGCGCCGCACCGAGAGGAGCCGGTAGGCGGCGACCCGCTCGGTCTTCCCCCGCAGCGCCAGCGGCTCGAGGGGCTCGACCTCGAGCGCGTCGCGAGCGAGCCGCCGGGTCTCCTCGCCGAGAAGGATGTCGCCCGGCTCCGCCGCCTGCTCGAGCCGCGCGGCGATGTTGACCGCGTCGCCGGTCGCGAGCCGCTCGGCGCTGCCGGTGACGACCTCGCCGGTGTTGACGCCGATCCGAACCGCGAGGTGCGTCCCGTAGTCGTGCTCGAGCTCGACCGCAAGTGCGTCGACCGCCTCCTGCACTTCCGCCGCTGCGCGGACAGCGCGCAGGGCGTCGTCTTCGTGGACGACCGGGACGCCGAAGACGGCCATCACCGCGTCGCCGACGAACTTCTCGACGGTGCCGCCGTGCCGTTCGATCACGCGCGAGGTGTGCTCGAAGTAGCGCGCCAGCACGCGGCGCAGCGACTCCGGGTCGAGCTGCTCGCCGAGCTCCGTCGAGCTCGCGACGTCGCAGAAGAGCACCGTCACCGTCTTCCGCTGCTCGCGCGCCTCCGCCGGCGCGGCGAGCGAGGCGCCGCAGTGCGGGCAGAAGCGGAAGCCGTCGGCGGTCTCCCGGCCGCAGCTCGCGCAGATCGTCATATGCGGAGGCTAATTCAGCGCGTACCCTGTGGGAATGTCCGCTTTCCCTGCGACGCGGCTGCGGCGGCTCCGGCGGACGGGCGCGCTGCGCGAGCTCGTGCGCGAGACGACGGTCTCGCTCGACGACCTCGTCCTGCCTCTCTTCGTCGCGCCCGACGCGCTCCCAAACGAGCGGCTGCCCGCCCTGTCGCGGCGGACGGTCGAGGGTACGGTCCGCGAGTGCGAGGAGCTCCTGCGGACCGGGGTGCAGGCGGTGCTCCTGTTCGGCATCCCGGACGAGAAGGACGACGAGGGCTCCGGAGCGTGGATGGCCGACGGCATCGTGCAGCAGGCGCTGCGCGCCTTGCGGCCGCGCTTCCCCGAGCTCCTGCTCCTCACCGACGTCTGCCTCTGCGAGTACACGGCGCACGGGCACTGCGGTGTGCTGCGCGGCGGCGACGTCGACAACGACGCGACGCTCGAGCTGATCGCCCGCACCGCCGTCTCGCACGTCGAGGCGGGCGCCGACGCGGTCTGCCCGAGCGACATGATGGACGGGCACGTGGGCGCGATTCGCGCCGAGCTGCCCGAGACGCCGATCGTCGCCTACTCGGCGAAGTACGCCTCGTCGTTCTACGGACCGTTTCGCGACGCGGCCGGGTCCGCGCCCGCGTTCGGCGACCGGCGCGGCTACCAGATGGATCCCGGGAACGTCCGGGAGGCGCTTCGGGAGTGCGAGCTCGACGTCGCCGAGGGAGCCGACGTGCTGATGGTGAAGCCGGCGCTGCCGTACCTCGACGTGATCCGCGCCGTGCGCGAGCGCTTCGACCTGCCGCTGGCCGCCTACAACGTCTCGGGCGAGTACGCGCTGCTGAAGGCGGCAGCCGCCGCGGGCGACGTCGACGAGCGCGCAGCCGCGCTCGAGACGCTGACCGCGATCCGGCGCGCCGGCGCCGACATCGTGATCACGTACTGGGCCGAGGAGCTCGCGCGCTGGCTCTGACGCGGACGGAGCTCTGGCACCGCGCCCAGAGGACCATCCCCGGCGGCGTCAACTCACCCGTGCGCGCGATGCGGACGGTCGGGCTCGCCGAGCCGCTGTTCGCGCGGCGCGGCGACGGCGCGTACCTGGAGACTGCGGACGGCCGCCGGCTGCTCGACTGGGTGCAGTCCTGGGGGCCGCTGATCTTCGGTCACGCCGACCCCGAGACGGTCGAGGCGGTGCGCGAGGCCGCGGCCGAGGGGACGAGCTTCGGCATGTCCACCGAGCGCGAGGTCGCGCTCGCCGAGGAGATCGTCGACGCGGTGCCATCGGTCGAAAGCGTCCGTCTCGTCTCCTCGGGAACGGAGGCGGCGATGTCCGCGCTGCGGCTCGCGCGCGCGTGGACGCATCGCGACCGCGTGATCGTGTTCGAAGGCGGCTACCACGGCCACGCCGACGCGTTCCTCGCGAGCGCGGGCTCGGGACTCGCGACGCTCGGGGTCCCCTCGTCGCCCGGCGTGCCGGCGGCGGTCGCGGCGGAGACGATCATCGTCCCCTACAACGACGTCGACAGCGTCGCCCGGGCCGTCGAGCGACACGCCGACGCGCTCGCAGCGATCTTCGTCGAGCCGGTCGCCGGAAACATGGGCTGCGTGCCGCCGGCGCGCGGTTTCCTCGAGGCGCTGCGGATGCTCTGCGACGCGAGCGGTGCGCTGCTCGTCTTCGACGAGGTGATCACCGGCTTCCGCGTCGCGCGCGGCGGTGCGCAGGCGCGCTACGGCGTCACGCCGGACCTGACCGTGCTCGGCAAGATCGTCGGCGGCGGGCTGCCGCTCGCGGCCTTCGGCGGCCGCGTCGACGTCATGTCGCGGCTCGCGCCGGCGGGCGACGTCTACCAGGCCGGCACGCTCTCCGGCAACCCGCTCGCGACC
>DASRGD010000029.1:0-5994 GCA_035651195.1 Gaiellaceae bacterium
ATCCTGCGCAAGACCGCGACGAAGATCGCCTCGGGCGCGGTCGAGGCGCCGATCGACGTCGATGTCGACGTCGTCCGCGACGCACTCGGCCGGCAGAAGTTCTTCCCGGAGGCGGCGGAGCGGACCGCGGTCCCCGGCGTCGCCACGGGCCTGGCCGTCACCGGCACGGGCGGCGACGTGCTCTTCGTCGAGGCGACGGCGATGGACGGCGGCAACGACCTGATGCTCACCGGTCAACTCGGCGACGTGATGAAGGAGTCGGCGCGCATCGCGCTCTCCTACGTCCGCTCGCACGCGGCCGAGCTCGGCATCGAGGAGGACGCGTTCGAGAACGCGAGCTTCCACCTGCACGTCCCGGCGGGCGCGATCCCGAAGGACGGCCCCAGCGCCGGCATCACGATGACGACCGCGCTCGCGTCGCTCCTCACCGGACGCCCGGTGAAGCACACCGTCGGCATGACCGGCGAGGTGACCCTCCAGGGGCGCGTCCTGCCGATCGGCGGCCTGAAGCAGAAGGTGCTCGCCGCCCACGCTGCCGGGCTGACGGACGTCATTCTCCCCGAGCGGAACCGGGCCGACCTGGACGACGTCCCCGCGGACGTCCGCGAGGAGATGTCGTTCCATCCGGTGATGAGCCTCGGCGAGGTGCTCGCGCTCGCGCTCGAGCCGGAGCCGGCGGCGCATGCGCTGTCGTAGGTGCACGCCGCTGCCCGAGGAGATCCGCCGCGCGGCGGATCTCCTCGAGCGCCGCTGGACGGTCTCGATCCTCTGGGCCTCGCACGAGGGCGCCGTCCGCTTCAACGAGTTCGTGCAGGTGCTCGGCTCCGTGCCGCCGGCGACGCTGAACGCGCGGCTGCGCGAGCTCGAGCGAGCGGGCGTGCTCGAGCGCCGCGTGCTCGACACGCGCCCGCCCGCGGTCGAGTACGTGCTCACGCCGCGCGGCGAGCGGCTGCGCTCGCTCGTCGCGGCGCTCTCGCAGTTCGCGCATCAGAGCGGCGCCTGAGTCTCGTTAGAGTGCGCGCCGGTGGCCGACCGCCTCGTCGCGTTCCGCTCGCTCCTCGCTCTCGCCTGCCGACGCGGCCACGGCCCGCTCGCCGTGGGTGCCCGGAAGGCGCCGGCGATGGCTCGCCCGCTCGTGCCCTCGGTGCTCGCGCTGGTCGTCGCCGTCGTCGCGGCCGGCTGCGGCGGCGGCGGCAAGAAGGGCTCCGCGGAGGCGCTCGCGATCGTCACCGGGGCGGCGAGGAACACGCTCGGGCAGACGACGCTCGGGCGCTCCACGCTCCACCATCCGCGTGCCTTCGGCGGCTCGCCGGCGCAGCTCCTCGCGCTCGGCGTCTACGACCCGCCGAGCAAGCTCACGTTCGCGCGCGTCGACCTGCCGGGGCCGGTCGCGAAGAACGCGTCGCCGCGGCAGGACCACCTCGTGATCACCCCGACGACGCTCTTCATCAATCCGGCTGCGACGGCGGCCCTGCCGAAGGGAAAGCTCTGGCTCTCGGTGCCGCTCGCCTCCCCGGCCAGCGCGTCCGGGCGCGCCGCGCGCTTCGTCGGCCAGGCGACGGCGCTCGACCCGCAGCTCCTCGTCGGCGAGATCGCGTGGGGAGCCGTCTCCGCGCGCAGCCTCGGCACGAGCGTCGTCGTGCACGTCCCGCTCGACAAGTACGAGGTCACGGTCGACCTCGGGCGCGCGCTCACCGGCGCCCGCGGCCCGCTCGCCCGCGCCGCGCGGATCGCGATCACGCAGCAGCTCGCCTCGCTCGGCGGCCACGGCAAGGTCGACCTGACCGTACTCGTCGACGCCGACGGCAGGATCGCGCAGCTCGAAGGCCCCGTTCCCGGGCTCGGGCTCGGGACGATCTCGACGACAATGTCCTACGGGATCAAGCTCACGCCGAGCCTGCCGCCGTCCGCGCAGGTCGTCTCGCTTGCCTCGGTGGTCGACTCGCAGGCTTGGACGGCGACGTCCCCCTGGGACTTCGCGCCGGCGTCCTAGATCAGCCCCGTCTCGCGGATCAGCCGCGCGGCAGCCGTGCCGTTGCCAAGCTTGGCGACCGGCGTCGTCGCATGCGGCGTCTGCGCGAACGGCGTCAGCGCCTTGTTCGCCGCTGCGCCGATCCGTGCCGGATACTCGAAGTCGTCGCTCTGCGCGAGGATCCGCTGCGCGTCCGGTCCGACCATGAACTCGACGAACCGCAGCGCGGCGTCGCGGTGCTTGCTGGTCGCGAGCACGCCCACGCCCGAGACGTTGACGATCGAGCCGACGTCGCCTTTCGGGAAGAAGTAGAGCGCGCTCCGCGTCGCCTTCGCGCCGAGCTCGAGCCGCAGGCGGTACCAGTAGTAGTGGTTGATGATCCCGCACGCAACGGCGCCGCGGTTGACGGCGGCGGCGACGGCCTCCTCGTCCTGGTAGGTCTGCGCGTTCCGCTTCAGGCCCTGGAGCCACGCGGCGGCACGCTGCTCGCCCACGCGCGCGATCACCGCCGCGACGATCGGCGGGAAGTCTGAGTCGGTCGGCGCGAGCGCGACCTTTCCCTTCCAGCGCGGCTGCGCGAGGTCGAGGATCGACCGCGGCAGCCGCGGGCGAGCGACCAGCTTCGGGTCGTAGACGAGCGCGCTGATCCGCAGCGCCATGCCGACCCACTTCCCGCGCGGCGACTCGTACGCAGCGGACACCTGCGACAGCACCGAGCGCGGCAGCTGCGCCAGCAGGCCGTGCTGCTCGAGCGTGACGAGCTCGGGGGAGTTCTCGGTCAGGACGACGTCGGCGGGCGACGCGTGCCCCTCCTGCAGGATCTGGGTCGCGACGACGAGGCTGTCGCCCGTGTGGAGGTTCACCCCGATCCCGGTCTGCCGCTCGAACGCGTTCGTGAACAGGCGCGTGGTCTCCGCATGCTGGCCGTTGTAGAGCACGATCGAGCTCGCGCCGCCGCCGCCGCCGCAGCCGGTCAGGAGCGCGAGCGCCGCGACGAGCGGCGCGACGGTCGCGGCGAGCGGACGTCTCATGCCGGGTACACCGTCACCGGCCCGTCGACCGTCAGCCCGACGAGCTCGCCGCGTGCCGGCACCTGCTGGTCGAAGGTCCGCACCGCGATCGGCGTGCGGCTGTCGCCGCGGAGGGCGAGGTGGACGATCGTGTCGGGGCCGCGGTAGCTCTGCGCGAGCACCTCGGCGTCGGCGCCCGGGGCGAAGCGGATCTGCTCGGGGCGGATCATCACCTGTACCTCGCCGTCGGCGACGTCGTTGCGGGGCGTGAGAGTACCGAGTGGCGTCTCGACGGCACCCGAGCGGACGGTTCCGGCGAGCACGACCGCATCGCCGACGAAGTGTGCCACCTCGAGGTCGACCGGGCTCCGGTAGAGGACGCTCGGCGGCGCGGTCTGCACGAGCCGCCCGTCGCGCAGCACCGCCACCTCGCGGCCCATCGAGAGGGCCTCCGACTGGTCGTGCGTAACGAGGACCGCCGTCGTCCCCTCGCCCGCGAGCGCGTTCAGCACCGCAGTCCGCGTCTCGGCGCGCAGGGCCGGGTCGAGACCCGAGAACGGCTCGTCGAGCAGCACGAGGCGGGGGCGCGGCGCGAGCGCGCGCGCGAGCGCGACGCGACGCTGCTCGCCTCCGGAGAGCTGGTGCGGCCGGCGCTCGGCGTAGTCGCGGGGAAGGCCGACGAGGTCGAGCATCTCGAAGACGCGTGCCGAGCCGCGTCGCTGGTCGCGCGGCAGGCCGAAGGCGACGTTGCCGGCCACCGTCAGGTGCGGGAACAAGGCGCCCTCCTGCGCGACGTAGCCGATCGCGCGCTTGTCCGGCGGGACGTGAATGTGGCCTGCGTCGGCGACGAGCGTGCCGCCGACCTTGATCGTGCCGGCGTCGGCCGCGATGAAGCCGATCAGGACCCGGAGCAGCGTCGTCTTGCCGCTGCCGGAGGCGCCGAGGATCGCCGTCAGCGTCCCCTCCGGCACCTCGAGGTCGATCTCGGTCAGGACCGGGCGGCTTCCATACGACTTCGCGAGCCGCGAGCACTCCAGGTCGGCCATCTGCCTAGTCCTCCGCCAGCGCGCGGACCTCGCCGAAGCGGCTCATGAGGATGTAGGCGGCGATCATCGCGAGCGCGATCAGCACCGCTGCGAAGGGTGCCGCCGCTGCGAACGCGACGCTCGAGCTGTTCGCCTGGAACTCGGTCCCGAGCGTGTAGAGGTTCAACGGCAGCAGCACCTGGGCCGTCGACAGGTCGCCGAGCGTGAACGCGAAGACGAGCACGGCCGCGGCCAGGAAGCCGGGGCGGGCGATCGGCGCCGTCACGCGCCAGAGCGCGGCGACGGGGCCTGCGCCGAGCGAGCGCGCCGAGTCCTCGAGGCTGCGCTCGATCTGTCCCAGCGACGCGCGCAAGGCGACGAGCGCGAACGGCAGGAAGAGGATCGCCTCGGCGAAGACGAGCAGGAAGAAGCTGCCGTAGAGGAAGCTCGCGTAGTGGCTTGCCGCGTAGGCGAGCGCGATTCCGGCCACGAGGTCCGGCAGCGCGAACGCGAGGTAGACCGACCGCTCGAGCGTCGTCACGGCGGGTCCGCGGTGGCGAACGGCGAGCACGGCCACCGGGAGCGCGCACACGACCGCGAGCAGCGCCGCGCCGACGCCGAGGCCGATCGAGGTCAGGCTCGCCGGCAACAGGTACTGCAGGTTCGCCGAGGCGCTCTTGAGCCCGGCGTGGCTGCTCGTCGCGAACCACGTGATCAGCGTCACGACCGGGATACCGACCCCGACCGCGACGACGGCGCCGAGGCCGCCGAGCGCCGGCAGCGTCCAGGGTCCGAGCGGGTAGCGGATCGTCGCCCGGCGCGCACCCTGGCTGACGCGCGTGTAGTTCCTGCTCCCGCGCAGCCATGCCTCGCCGAAGAGGAGGAGGACGCAGATCAGGATCGAGAAGAACGAGAGCGCCGCGGCGCCCGACGCGCTGAAGCCGAGCTGGTACTGCGCGTAGATGTCCGCGCTGAACGTCTTGAACTTGAGCGCCACGAACGCGTCGAACTCGATCAGCGTGTCGAGCGCGACGAGCAGCAGCCCGCCGAGAAGCGCGGGCCGGAGCTGCGGCAGGATGACGCGGAAGAAGATCCGGGTCGTGCCGAGCCCGAGCGACTGCGCCGTCTCCTCGAGCGCCGGGTCGAGTCCGCGCAGCGCGACCGCGACGAGCAGGAAGACGATCGGAAAGTAGGTGAAGCCGATGATCCCGGCCGCGCCGTACAGGCCCTGGAACGGGTTGCCGAGGTTCGCCCATGCGTAGCTCGTCACGAACGGCGGCACCGTCAGCGGCGCGACGAGCAGAACCGCCCACAGCCGGCGTGCCGGCAGACGCGTGCGCTCGACGAACCACGCGCCCGCGACCCCGAACAGGCCGCAGATCGGGACCGAGATCGCGGTGACGAGGAGCGTGTTCTTTAGCAGGCCGATCGACGACGAGGCCCGAAGCACGTCGCGGACGGCCGAGACGCCGCCCTGGAAAGCCTGGATCGCCGTCACGACGACGGGCAGGAGGACGAGCAGGGAGACGATCGCGCAGACGGCGAGCAGCGAGGGCGCCGCGCCGTCGACCCGCCTGCGAGGGCGGGGTGCGCGCACTGCGAACGGCCGTGCGAGCCGGTGTGCGGTCACGTCGTCGTTCTCGTCATCGTCCGGCCGGGAGCGTCGAGGCATTATTCCGGCGCCCGCTCGACCGCCGCGCGCAACTGGTCCCGGCGCTCGAGGCCGAGCGCGCGCAGCAGGTCGGCCGCGATCGAGCGCACCTGGCCGACGAGCACGCCGATCGCGAATCCCGTCTCGTCCTCGAACGATCTCGTCGCCTCACGGGCGGCGCGACGCGCCGCCTCGCGCACGGCCGCCGCCCCCGAGCCTTCGTCGAGCGCCCGCTCGAGCCCGCGCACGCCGGGTCGCGCAGGCGCGAATCGCGTCGACGAGCCCGTCCGGGAGCGGCGCGAGACGCACCGTCTCCTCGGCCAGCCGCACGGTCTC
>DASRGD010000030.1:0-3649 GCA_035651195.1 Gaiellaceae bacterium
GCCTACCCGGGCGACGGCGCGCTCCTGCCGCTCGGCGGCGTCTACGCGTGGCGCGCCGACGGCGAGCACCACCAGTGGAACCCGGAGACGATCGCGCTGCTGCAACACGCCGTCCGGCACGGAGGCGCGAAGACCTACGAGGAGTTCTCGCGCCAGGTGAACGAGGACGCCGTGCGGCGCGGCGCTCTCCGGGGGCTGCTCGACTTCGCCTTCCCCGCCGACGGCGGGATCCCGCTCGACGAGGTCGAGCCGGCGGCGGAGATCGTGAAGCGGTTCGCCACCGGCGCGATGTCGCTCGGATCGCTCTCACGCGAGGCGCACGAGACGCTCGCGATCGCGATGAACCGCCTTGGCGGCAGGTCGAACACGGGCGAAGGCGGCGAGGACCCGGTGCGCTACATCCGCGAGCCGAACGGCGACTCTCGCCGTTCGGCGATCAAGCAGGTGGCGTCGGGACGGTTCGGCGTCAACATCCACTACCTCGTCAACGCGGACCAGCTGCAGATCAAGATGGCGCAGGGCGCGAAGCCCGGCGAGGGCGGTCAGCTGCCGGGGCACAAGGTCGACTCGTACATCGCGAAGATCCGCTTCACGACGCCGGGCGTCGGCCTGATCTCGCCGCCGCCGCACCACGACATCTACTCGATCGAGGACCTGAAGCAGCTGATCTACGACCTGCGCTGCGCGAACCCGGACGCGCACGTGTCCGTCAAGCTCGTCTCGGAGATGGGCGTCGGCACGGTCGCGGCGGGCGTCGCGAAGTGCAACGCCGACCACGTCGTCATCTCCGGCCACGACGGCGGCACCGGCGCCTCGCCGCTCTCCTCGATTCAGTCGTCCGGCGTGCCGTGGGAGATCGGGCTCGCGGAGACGCAGCAGACGCTCGTCCTCAACGACCTGCGCTCGCGCATCTGGGTGCAGACGGACGGGCAGATCAAGACGGGGCGCGACGTCGCGATCGCGGCGATGCTCGGCGCCGACGAGATGGGCTTCGCGACGGCGCCGCTGATCGCGGCCGGCTGCGTGATGATGCGTGCCTGCCACCTGAACACGTGCCCGGTCGGGATCGCGACGCAGGACCCGGTGCTGCGCGCGCGCTTCGCCGGGCAGCCGGAGCACGTCGTCAACTTCTTCTTCTTCGTCGCCGAGGAGGTGCGGCAGATCATGGCGCGGCTCGGCATCCGCACCTTCAACGAGCTGATCGGGCGCGTCGACCTGCTGGAGATGGACGGCGCGATCGAGCACTGGAAGGCGCGCGGCGTCGACCTCTCGAGCCTGCTGACACCGCTCGAGGTCCCGGCGGGGACGCCGCTCCGGCGGACGCGGGCGCAGGACTCGCCGCTGCCGGGGGCGCTCGACTACACGCTGATCGCGCTCGCGAAGCCGGCGCTCGACGACGGCGAGCCGGTGACGGGCGAGGTCGAGGTCCGGAACGTCCACCGCGCCGTCGGCGGCCTGCTCTCGAGCGCGATCACGAAGCAGTACGGCGCCGAGGGGCTGCCGCCCGGGACGATCCGTTTCACGCTGCGCGGCTCGGCGGGCCAGTCGTTCGGCGCCTGGCTCGCGCCGGGCGTCGAGCTGACGCTGTACGGCGACGCGAACGACTACACCGGCAAGGGGCTCTCGGGCGGGGTGCTCGCGGTGCGGCCGCCGGCGGGGGCGACGTTTGCCGCCGAAGAGAACGTGATCGTCGGCAACACGGTCCTTTACGGGGCGACGTCGGGGCGCGCCTTCTTCCGCGGGCTGGCCGGTGAGCGGTTCGCCGTGCGCAACTCGGGTGTCGACACCGTCGTCGAGGGCGTCGGCGACCACGGCTGCGAGTACATGACGGGCGGTCACGCCGTCATCCTCGGGCCCGTCGGCCGCAACTTCGCCGCCGGGATGAGCGGCGGGATCGCGTACGTGCTCGACGACGGGCACTTCGCCGCGCGCTGCAACATGGAGCTCGTCGGGTTCGATCCGCTCGAGGAGTCTGACGTGGCGAAGATCCGGGCGCTGGTCGAGGAGCACGTCGCACGGACCGCCTCACCGGTCGGGGCGCGCGTGTTGCGCGAGTGGGACGCGCTCCTGCCCAAGTTCGTCAAGGTGATGCCGCACGACTACAAGCGCGCGCTCGCCGAGCTCGCGGCGGTCGTCGACGACCACCCGGTGTCGACGACGGGCGAGGGCTTCGTCACGACCGAGTCTGAGGAGGTCGTGCCGGCCTGATGGGCGAGCTCGGGGCGTTCAAGAAGATCGGGCGGGTCGACAACCCGGAGCGGCCCCCGACCGAGCGTGTGCACGACTTCCGCGAGTTCGTCTCGACGCTGCCGCTCGTCGAGCTGCGCCAGCAGGGAGCGCGCTGCATGGAGTGCGGCGTTCCGTTCTGCCACAACGGCTGTCCGGTCAACAACCTGATCCCCGACTGGAACGACCTCGTCTACCGCGACCGCTGGCGTGAGGCGATCGAGCAGCTCCACCGCACCAACAACTTCCCGGACTTCACGGGCCGCCTCTGCCCGGCGCCGTGCGAAGCGGCGTGCGTGCTCGAGATCCGCGAGGGCAATGCGGTGACGATCAAGCAGATCGAGCTCGCGATCGTCAATCGCGCCTGGGAGGAGGGCTGGGTCGTGCCGCAGCCGGCTCCTCGCCGGACCGGGCGCACCGTCGCGATCATCGGCTCCGGGCCGTCGGGGCTGGCGTGCGCCCAGCAGCTTGCGCGCGCCGGCCACTCGGTGACGGTCTACGAGCGAGACGAGGCGGGCGGCGGACTCGTCCGTTTCGGCGTGCCGGACTTCAAGATCGAGAAGTGGGTCGTGCAGCGGCGCGTCGACCAGCTGGCTGCCGAGGGTGTCGAGTTCCGCTTCGGTGTCGACGTCGGCGTCGACGTCGCAGCCGACGAGCTGCGGGCGCGGTACGACGCGGTCGTGATCGCGACCGGCGCGCGGGTGCCGCGCGACCTACCCGTGCCGGGTCGCGAGCTCGACGGCGTCCACTTCGCGATGGAGTACCTCTACCAGCGCAATCGGTTCGTCGCCGGCGCGCCGGCGCCGGAGAAGGTGATCACGGCGAAGGACAAGCACGTGATCGTGATCGGCGGCGGCGACACCGGCGCCGACTGCGTCGCGAACTCGCACCGCGAGCAGCCGCGGTCGGTGACGCAGATCGAGCTCGTCGGCGAGCCGCCCCGCTCGCGGCCCGACGACATCACGCCGTGGCCGCGCTGGCCGCTGAAGCTGCGCGTCCCGTACGCGCTCAAGGAGGGCGGATACCGCGACTTCGCGATCTCGACGACGCGCTTCCTCGGCGAGGGCCGCGTGCAGGAGATCGAGTGGTCGCACAACTCCGGCGTGCCGCCGTTCGAGCCGATTCCCGGCACCGAGGATCGCCGCCCGGCCGACCTCGTGCTGCTCGCGATGGGCTTCCTCGGCCCGGAGCCGCTCGTCCTCGACCAGCTCGGCGTCGAGAAGGACGAGCGCTCGAACGCGAAGGCGCCGACGTTCGCGACCTCGGTCGCGGGCGTCTTCGCAGCCGGCGACGCACGCCGCGGCCAGTCGCTGATCGTGTGGGCGATCAACGAAGGCCGCCGCTGCGCGGCGGCGGTCGACCGCTGGCTCGCCGCCCAGGCGCAGGCGGCGTAGCTCCGTCGGGCGCAAGGGACCCTGGCCCA
>DASRGD010000031.1:0-26127 GCA_035651195.1 Gaiellaceae bacterium
GAAGGGCGAGGTCAAGGACATCCTGCTTCTCGACGTCACGCCGCTGTCGCTCGGCATCGAGACGAAGGGCGGCGTCATGACGCGCCTGATCGAGCGCAACACGACGATCCCGACGCGGAAGTCCGAGGTGTTCACCACCGCCGACGACAACCAGAACTCCGTGCCGATCCACGTGCTGCAGGGCGAGTCCGAGATGGCGACGTACAACAAGACGCTGGGCCGCTTCGAGCTGGTGGGCATCCCGCCGGCGCCGCGCGGCATCCCGCAGATCGAGGTCACCTTCGACATCGACGCGAACGGGATCATCAACGTCACCGCGAAGGATCGCGGCACCGGCAACGAGCAGCAGATCCGCATCGAAGGCGGCTCGGGGCTGAAGCAGGAGGAGATCGACCAGATGGTCAAGGACGCGGAGGCGCACGCCGACGAGGCGCGCAGGCTCCGCGAGGCCGCCGACGCCCGCAACGAGGCGGAGTCGCTCGCGTACCAGATCGAGAAGTCGGTCAAGGAGCACCGCGACAAGCTCGACGAAGGCGTCGCCTCGACCGTCGATGGTCGCATCATGGAGCTGCGCTCCGTGCTCGACTCCGGCGACGTCGCCGAGATCAAGGCGAAGACCGATGCGCTGCAGGAGGCGTGGACGCAGGCCGCGTCGGCGCTGTACGCGCAGGCGTCGTCCGAGCAGCCGTCCGGCAACAACGGCACGACCGGCGACTCCGACGACGAGGTCGTCGAGGACGCCGAGTACGAGGTCGTCGACGAGTGACGGACGACGAGCGCACCGAAGCGCCCGAGGTCGACGTCGCGAAGGAACGCGACGAGTACCTCGATGCGCTCCAGCGGCTGAAGGCCGAGTTCGACAACTACCGCAAGCGGGTTGCGCGCGAGGAAGCTGTGTTGGCCGCGCGTGCCTCGGAGCGGCTGGTGCGCGAGCTCGTACCGGTGCTCGACGACCTCGAGCGCGCGCTCGAGGCGGCGAACGAGCACGAAGACGCGAAGCTCGAAGAGGGCGTTCGCCTCGTGCACCGCTCGCTCGCCGACCTGCTCACGCGCGAGGGGCTCGTCGAGGTCGAGACCGACGGCAAGTTCGATCCGCACTCGCAGGAGGCGCTGCTCGCGCAGCCGAGCGACGCGGAGGAGGGCACCGTCATCCAGGTGCTGCAGAAGGGCTACAAGCTCGGCGACCGCGTGCTGCGGCCGGCGCGCGTCGTCGTCTCGCAGGGGAGCAATGGCTAACCCGTACGAGACACTCGGCGTTGCGAAGAACGCGACGCAGGACGAGATCAAGAAGGCGTACCGCAAGCTCGTGCGCGAAGTGCACCCGGACCGCAACCCGGGCATGGAAGAGCGGTTCAAGGAGGTGCAGAACGCGTACGACGTGCTCTCCGACCCGGAGAAGCGCAAGCAGTACGACGCGTTCGGCTCGGCGAACGGCCGCATGCCCGGCGGCGGCGCGGGACCAGGCGCGACGACCTTCGACTTCGGCGACTTCGACCTGGGCGACATCTTCGGCGGCCTGTTCGGCGGACGTGCCGGGCAGCAGCAGCCGCAGCGCGGCCAGCGCGGCAACGACGTCGAGGTCGAGGTCAACATCTCGTTCGAGGACGCGCTGAAGGGCGTGAAGACGACGGTGCCCGTGCAGCTCGAGCTCGCATGCCACACGTGCCACGGGACTGGCGCGGCGCCGGGTACGGCGCCGGTGAAGTGCCCGCAGTGCGACGGCACCGGCGTCGTCGCCACGTCGCAGGGCCTGTTCGCGCTGCAGCAGCCGTGCCCGCGCTGCCGGGGGATGGGCTCGATCGTCGAGACCCCGTGCCCGACTTGTCATGGCAGCGGCCGCGAGCGCCGCACGAAGCGCTACGGCGTGACGATTCCCGCCGGCGTCAAGGACGGCACGCGCATCAAGCTGAAGGGCAAGGGCGAAGCGGGGTTCGGCGGCGCGCCCGCCGGCGACCTCTTCGTCGTCACGCGCGTCGAGCCGTCGAAGGTCTACGAGCGCCGCGGCGACGACCTCGTCGTCAACGTCCCGGTTGCCTACTCCGTGGTTGCCCTTGGAGGAACGGTCGAGGTGCCGACGCCCGACGGTCCTGTGGCGCTGAAGATCCCCGCCGGCACCGAGGACGGCAAGCTGCTGCGCATCAAGGGCCGCGGCGCGCCGAAGCTGAAGGGCTCCGGCAAGGGCGACGTGCTCGCACGCGTGCGCATCACCGTGCCGAAGAAGGTCAACAAGAAGCAGCGCGAGCTGCTCGAAGAGCTCGGCAAGACAAGCTGATGGACGACCGGCCGCGCTACATGATCAGCGTCGCCGCGGAGCTCGTCGGCATGCACCAGCAGACGCTTCGCATGTACGAGCAGAAGGGCCTCGTGCGCCCGAAGCGCACGGCCGGCAACACGCGCCTGTACTCCGACGCCGACATCGACAGGCTGCGCCTGATCCAGCAGCTCACGACCGAAGCCGGCCTCAACCTCGCAGGGGTCGAACGCGTGATGCACCTGCAGGACGAGCTCAATCGCATGCACAGGCGGATCGAGCGCATGGAGCGCGAGATGCGCGCGGCGATCGACGAGGTGCATCGGTCGTATCGCCGCGACATCGTGCTCTACCGCCCGCCGCAACCACCCGTAACGAGGAACTGACCATGGACTTCAACAAGCTGACAACCAAGAGCCAGCAGGCGATCGCGGCCGCGCAGGAGCTCGCGCGGCGGCGCGGCAACCCCGAGGTGACGCCCGACCATCTGCTGCTCACGCTGCTCGACGAGGATCTCTTCGCCGACTGGCAGGGGCTGCACGCCGAAGCGGAGCAGAAGGTCGCCGCGCTGCCCACGATCAGCGGCGGCGCGCAGCAGCCGAACGCGAGCGCGTCGTTCTCGCGCGTGCTCGACAAGGCCGACGACGAGCGCAAGCGGCTCGAGGACGACTACATCTCCGTCGACCACCTCTTCCTCGCGCTCGAGCCCGTGCCGCGCGACGAGATCGTCGCGTGGATCCAGAAGGTGCGCGGCGGCCAGCGCGTCACGTCGCAGGACGCCGAAGGCACGTACGAGGCGCTCGCGAAGTTCGGCCGCGACCTGACGGAAGCCGCCGAGCAGGGCAAGCTCGACCCGGTCATCGGCCGCGACGAGGAAGTGCGCCGCGTGATCCAGATCCTGTCGCGCCGCACGAAGAACAACCCGGTACTGATCGGCGAGCCCGGCGTCGGCAAGACTGCGATCGCCGAGGGGCTCGCGCAGCGCATCGTTGCCGGCGACGTGCCCGAAGGGCTGAAGGACCGCCGCGTATGGTCGCTCGACATCGGCTCGCTGCTCGCCGGCTCGAAATACCGCGGCGAGTTCGAGGAGCGCCTGAAGGCGGTGCTGAACGAGATCAAGTCGAGCGACGGCCGGATCATCCTGTTCATCGACGAGCTGCACACGATCGTCGGCGCGGGCGCCGCGGAAGGCGCCGTCGACGCCGCGAACCTGCTCAAGCCGATGCTCGCGCGCGGCGAGCTGCGCTGCGTCGGCGCGACGACGCTCGACGAGTACCGCAAGCACATCGAGAAGGACGCCGCGCTCGAGCGCCGCTTCGCGCCCGTGTATGTCGACGAGCCGAGCGTCGCCGACACGATCGCGATCCTGCGCGGGCTGAAGGAACGCTACGAAGCGCACCACGGCGTGCGCATCCGCGACGCGGCGCTGGTCGCCGCGGCCGTCCTCAGCCACCGCTACATCGCCGACAGGTTCCTGCCCGACAAGGCGATCGACCTCGTCGACGAGGCAGCGTCCCGGCTCCGCATGGAGATCGACTCCAGCCCGCTCGAGCTCGACGAGGCGAACCGCCGCGTCGTCCAGCTCGAGATCGAGCTCGCCGCGACGGCGAAGGAGTCGAAGGAGGTGCGCGAGCCGGTCGAGCGCGCGCTCGCGGAGGCGAAGGAGGAGCGTGACGCGCTCGCGGCGCGCTGGGCGAAGGAGAAGGAGGCGCTCGAGAAGATCAAGGAGGCGACGCGGCGGATCGACGAGCTGCGCATGGAGGCCGAGCGTGCCGAGCGCGAAGGCAACCTGCAGCGGGTCGCCGAGATCCGCTATGGCGAGATCCCGGCGCTCGAGCGCGAGCTCGCGGAGCGGCGCCCGCCCGAGGACCCGATGGTCAAGGAGGAGGTCGACGAGGACGACGTCGCCGCCGTCGTCGCTCGCTGGACCGGCATTCCGGTCGACCGCCTGCTCGAGGGCGAGACCGAGAAGCTGATCCACATGGAAGAGCGGCTCCACCAGCGCGTCGTCGGGCAGGACGAGGCGGTATCCGCCGTGGCGAACGCGCTCCGCCGCGCACGCACCGGCCTGCAGGACCCGAACCGGCCGATCGGCTCGTTCGTCTTCCTCGGTCCGACCGGCGTCGGCAAGACCGAGCTCGCCCGGGCGCTCGCCGAGTTCATGTTCGACGACGAGCACGCGATCGTCCGGCTCGACATGTCCGAGTACCAGGAGCGGCACACGGTCGCGC
The DNA here is from genome assembly GCA_035651195.1 of Gaiellaceae bacterium. Taxonomy (GTDB): domain Bacteria; phylum Actinomycetota; class Thermoleophilia; order Gaiellales; family Gaiellaceae; genus PALSA-600. Next base: position 4,483 of record DASRGD010000031.1, read on the forward strand.
GCCTGATCGGCGCGCCGCCGGGCTACGTCGGCTACGAGGAAGGCGGCCAGCTCACGGAGGCGGTGCGACGGCGACCGTACTCGGTCGTGCTGCTCGACGAGATCGAGAAGGCCCACGGCGAGGTGTTCGACGTGCTGCTGCAAGTTCTCGACGACGGCCGCCTCACCGACGGACAGGGGCGCACCGTCGACTTCCGCAACACGATCCTGATCATGACCTCGAACATCCGTAGCGCCGAGGCGATGCGCGACCACTTCCGGCCCGAGTTCCTGAACCGGATCGACGAGATCGTCGTGTTCACGCCGCTCGACCGCGCACAGCTCGCGGAGATCGTCGAGCTGCAGCTCGTCCGGCTGCGCGAGCGGCTCGCCGAGCGCGGGCTCGAGCTGGAGCTGACCGGCGCGGCCAAGCAGGCGCTCGCCGAGGCGGGCTGGGATCCCGCCTACGGGGCGCGGCCGCTCAAGCGTGCGATCCAGCGACTGCTCGAGAACCCGCTCGCGTTGCGGCTACTCGAGGGCGAGTTCGCGCCGGGTGACGTCGTCCGCGTCGACGCCGGGGGCGACGGCGGGCTCGTCTTCGACAAGGCCGCCGTGGAGGCGGCCGCAGCGGCGTAGGAACCGGGCCGCGGCGCTACGACAGGTCGACGTCGTCGAGGTACTCGGCTTCGCCGACCACCGGCGGCGCGCCGTAGGCGAAGACGACGACGTCGCCGTCGCTCTCGTTCCGCAGCTGGAGCGGCGTGCCGGGCTCGACGCTCGCCACGCTCTGCGGCGGCAGGTCGAAGCGCTCCGGCGGCTCGCCGAGCAGGAGCGTCAGCGTGCCGGCGAGGACGACGAACACCTCCTCCTGCGCCCGCTCGCGGTGCCGCGCCCCGCGCGTCCCCGGCGGTAGCCGCCAGATCCGGGCCCGTGTCTCGCGCAGGGCGGCGGCGGTCGTGAGGTCGACGGTGTAGCGCGGCAGGGTCTGGCCATGGCGGGGCGGCCGCTCCGCCCATTCGTGCTCGTCGCTTCGAATGACGCGATACGCCACGCATCGATCTTGTCAGACCCGCTCACCTGTTCGACCCGCGAGGCGTCGCGGTCGGGCTGACCGTGAAGTCGGCGGCATTCGAGTCGGTGTCGTGACCGTCGGGAAGTCGGACAATGCTCGACCCGGGACTGGTCGCAGGCGGCGCGGCCGCAGCCGAGCCTTCGACGAGCGCATTCGTCGCGCTCCCCCAGCCGACGCTGTCGACGACCGTCCCGGCGGCGTCGCGCAGCCCGACGGCGCCGCCGGCCGCCGCGAGGCCCGTCGCGAACGGCAGGTCGGCGGCCGGTGGCTCGGCGTACGCGCTGCCGCCGAAGAGGTAGAAGCCGCCGGCCGCGAGCATCGTGCCGGCGGGGACGGTGGCGAGCGTGACGTCGGAGGTTCCGGTCGCCGAGCGGTAGACGAGCTTCCAGCCGCCGATGTCGGCTGCGCTCGACCCGGCGTTGACGAGCTCGACGAACTCGTCCGACGCCGACGCCGCGGTGCCGGTCTGCACCTCGTTGAGGCGGAGGAGCGCCGTGCCGTCGCCGGAAGGCGGCGACGTCGTGACGCAGGTCAAGACGGCGTGCTGTGCGGAGTCGAACGAGATCGCGATCGTGCCCGAGCCGCCGCAGCGGAGGCCGGCGAGCTCGTCGAGCGACGACAGCGCAGGTCCGGGATCGCCCTTCGGCCCTGCCGGCCCCTGCGAGCCCTCGGCCCCGCGCGGGCCGGCCGGCCCTGCCGGTCCCGCCGGTCCCTCGGCTCCGCGCGGCCCTGCGGGCCCAGCCGGGCCGACGGCGCCGGGTGCCCCGGCAGGCCCGGGCGGCCCGACCGGGCCCTGCGGCCCGACGTCGCCCGGCGCTCCAGCGGGCCCCTGCGCCCCGTCTGCTCCGGCCTTGCCCGGCTCGCCGCGCTCGCCGGCCGGCCCGCGCGGCCCCGCCGGGCCAACCGGGCCAACCGGGCCGGGCGGCCCGCCGGGACCCGCGGGCCCGACCGCTCCGGCCGGCCCTGCGGGCCCCGGCGGGCCCGCCGGCCCGGCCGGCCCCGGATCGCCCTGCTGAGCCCAGCGCAGCACCGTCTCGTCCTTGCGACAGGCCCCGGTCGCGATCCTGAGCTGTCCGTGCGGGCGGACGCAGGCGGTGATCGTGCCGTCGCGGCTCGCGATCGGATGCCGGGCGGTCGCGAGCGCGACGCCGCCGAGTACGGCGAGGCCGGCCGCGGCGACGAGCAAGGCGCGAACGAGATTCGAGTGCATCGGGGCTCCTCTCCAGGGCGTTTACGAGATCTCGTTCGGGGATAGCGGTCGCGCTTCGCAGGCGCCAGGGTGCGCGCCTTTCTTGGCGCAGAGTCGGCGCAGAGCCGTTGCGAACGCTCGCGCCGCGTTACGTTCTCGGCGTGCTCGTCGTCGCGGCGACCCAGCGTGAGCTCGAGCTCGTGCACGGGACTGAGACGCTCTGTTGCGGAATCGGCCCGGTCGAGGCCGCGCTCGCGACGGCGCGGCGCCTCGCGGCGGAGCCGAGGCCGGGCGCGATCCTCCAGATCGGCATCGCCGGCGCCGAGGGCCTCGACCCGGCGGCGCTCGTGCTCGGCTCGGAATCGATCTACTGCGACATCGTCGACCCCTCGTCGCGTCTGCCGCGGGTCGAGCGCGTCGAGCCGGACGCGGCGCTGCTCGCGGCGGCGGCCGACGCGCTCCCAGAGGCGCACGTGCTGCCGATCGCGACCGCGGGCAGGGTCGGCGGCGGCAACGGCTGGGGGGTCGAGGCCATGGAGGGCTTCGGCGTGCTCCGCGCGGCCGTGCTCGCGGGCGTCCCCGCGGTCGAGCTGCGCGCGATCTCGAACGCGCCGGGCGAAGCGGATCGGGCCCGCTGGCGCGTCGACGACGCGCTCGCCGCGCTGCGCGACGCCGTCCGGCGGCTCCTCGAGGCGCTCGATGCCTGAGCTGCCGCCGCCGCTGCCGCCCGGCGAGCGGACGGTCGGCCAGCTCGTCGCGGAGACGATCCGTGCCTACGGCGCGAGCTTCTGGCGCGCGCTGCCGCTCGGGGTGCCGTTCGCGGCCGCAACGCAGATCGGGATCGGCCACTCCGCGGACTTCCAGACACTCGCGCTCCTCGCGCTCGCCCCCGTGGTCGCTCTGGCCTACGTCGCCGCATGCCGGCTCGTCGTCGGCGGTCGCCCGAGCGCGACGGCGTACGCAGTTGCGCTCGTCCTCTTCCTGCCGGTGCCGTTCCTCGCGCGCCTCTACGTACTCCCGGCGCTCGCATGGCTCGCGCTGCTCGGGCTCGCGGTCCCCGCCGCGATGCTCGAGGGCGGCGGCGTCCGGCGTGCGCTGCGACGGGCCGTCCGGCTCGCGAGCGCCGACTACGTGCACGCGCTCGGGTCGCTGTGCGCGCTCGCGATCGTGGTCGTGCTCTCGGAGCTGACGTTGATCGGGCTCCTCCACTCGCAGGGCAGGGCCGGCGCCCGCGCCGCGCACGCGCTCGCCGACCTCGTGCTGACGCCGCTCTTCTACCTCGGCGGTGCGCTCCTCTACGCCGACCAGGCGGCGCGGTTAGGCTCAAGCGGTGCCGATCTTCATCCTCCTCTCGACGCTGACGCAACAGGGGGTGCGGACACTCAAGTCGAACCCTGAGCGCCTGCGGGAGGTGAACAAGGACGTCGAGGAGCTCGGGGCGCGCGTCCTGCAGCAGTGGGCGACGCTTGGCGAGTTCGACTTCGTCAACGTCGTCGAGGCGCCCGACGTTGCGACGATCGCGAAGGTCTCGGTGTCGCTCGCGGCCCGCGGCTCGATCCGCGTCGAGACGCTGCCGGCGCTCGAGATCGACGAGTTCCTCGAGACGCTGGGCTGACGGCCCAGCCGCTTTGGGCAGTTGTCAGCTCGCGCGATCGCGGAAATACTGCGGCGGAGAATGCGAGATTTGCGGATCGACGCGTACGCTCGCCTGCTCGTCGAGCGCTGCGTCGCGGTTCAACCGGGCTGGGAGGTCCTGATCCGGGCGACGACGCTGGCCCGCCCGCTCATCGAGGCGGTGATCGAGGAGACGGCCCGCCGTGGCGCCCACCCGCTCCTCCAGCTCGCGTTCGAGACCATCGGCGGCCCGTTCGCACGGACCGCGCCGATCGAGGTGCTGCGCGAGGCGGCGCCGCTCCAGCGTCGCATCTGGGAGGAATGCGACGCGATCATCACCATCTCCGCGCCCGAGAACACGCGCGAGGGCTCGGACCTCTCGGAGGAGCGGCGGCAGGCGCTCGAAGAGCGCTCGCGGCCGGTGCGCCGCCGCACGATGGCGATGGACGTACCGTGGGTGATCTGCGAGTACCCGGTGCACGCGACGGCGCAGGACGCGGGGATGACGCTGCAGGAGATGGAGGATTTCGTCTTCGGCGCCGTGCTGCTCGACTGGGACGCCGAGGCGGAGCGGATGCAGCGGATCGCCGAGGTCTTCGACGGCGCGAGCGAGGTGCGGATCGTCGGCGACGGCACCGACCTGACGCTCTCGGTCGCCGGTCGGCGAGGAATCGTCGACGACGGCCACGTCAACATGCCGGGCGGCGAGGTCTTCTACTCGCCGGTCGAGGACTCCGCGGAGGGCGTGATCACGTTCTCGGAGTTCCCGGCCGTCCGCTTCGGGCGCGAGGTCTACGGCGCGCGGCTCGAGTTCGAGCGGGGGCGGGTGGTGAAGGCGATGGCGCGGAGCGGCGAGGACTTCCTGGTCGAGACGCTCGACACCGACGAGGGCTCACGCCGCCTCGGCGAGCTGGGCATCGGCTGCAACCCGGCGATCCAGCGATTCACGCGCAGCGTCGGCTTCGACGAGAAGATCGGCGGAACGGTCCACCTGGCGGTCGGGAGCTCCTACACGTCGAACGGCGGCAAGAACGTCAGCGCCGTGCACTGGGACATCGTCAAGGACCTGCGCCGCGGCGGCAAGCTCTACGCGGACGGACGGCTCGTGCAGGAGAACGGGGTCTGGCTCTGAGCAGACCTCGCGCGCGTCACGGTCTCGTCGCGTGCTTCAGGTGGGCGGTCAGGAAGTACCAGATCGACGGCTGGCACGGGAAGATCGTGTGCAGCTCGATCGTGTAGCGGCCTGCCCGCGAGGCGTTCCAGTCGATCTCGTCTCTGCTGTAGGTGTACGCCTGCGTCAGCGCGCCGGCGTGGTCGACGGTCTGGTCGGTGATCGACGGGTCGAGGACGAGGATCTGCACGGCCTGGCCGCTCTTGCTGCCGTAGTCGATCCGCAGCTGGTCGCCCTTCGCGAGCTTGACGCGCCAGAACTCCGCGTACCCGCCGCAGGCGGAGAGCGTGTGCGCGTGACCGACCTTGATCCCGATCGGCAGCGTCGGCGCGCCCGCGATGTCGGTCGCGCCGCCGGCCCCGAACGCGGCCGGCCCGAACGCCGCGACGGCGCAGGCGCTCGCTACCACCACGATCAGCTTTCGCAACACCTCGCCTCCCCGGTCGTGCTTCCCGCCACTTGTACAGGTCTGTGCGGAAAAGGGCAAGCAGGCCGGGAGGGGCCTGGCCGCCCGCCCGACGCGCGTCTGCGCGGCCGGTCGGGAGCCGGGCGCGAGCGGCGCCTCGAGGCGCGCGACGTCCAGCGGCACGGCGCCGACCGTCGTCAGCTCCGCCGGCGGAGCCTAGACTGGACCTGTGGACGGCGAGAGGCGACGCAGCCCGCTCCGCTCGTTCGCCCTCGGCAGCGTGCTCGGGGCGGCCGGGGCGATCGCCGCCGTCCGGCGCCTGCGGACACCGTCGCGGCGTCCGCGCGAGGCGCCTGCAGGGCTCGCGGCGTTCGAGGACGCACCCTGCTTCCTCGAGCTCGTCCGCGACGAGGCGGAGCGCTACCGGGAGATCGGCGAGGGCCAGTAGCGGCCGCAAAGCCTGGTACGTTCCGGCAATGCCGATCTACGAGTACAAGTGCCCGAACGGGCATCTGCTCGAGGTCTTCCACGGCATGACCGAGCCGGGGCCGGAGCGCTGTGAGCTCTGCGGCGAGGCGCCGCTCGTGCGCGTCCTGCATCCGGTCGCGGTGCACTACAAGGGCTCGGGTTTCTACTCGACCGACTACGGCCGCGCCGCCCGCAAGGCGAAAGAGGCCGCCGGTGACTCGTCCGGGCCCGATTCCGGCGGCGGCGACTCGAAGCCGGAGCCGGAGAAGAAGGCCGCCGAGGCCTGAGCGTCAACCGGCGGCGAAGGCGGTCGCCGCGGGGGCGCGGTGCTCGCAAGCAGGCGTCGGCGGCAGCGCGCGTCCCCGTCGGCCTCGGGCGTCCAGCGAGGGAGCACGCCTTCCGCGGGCGGCCGCGACGGCGGGCGCGGCGCGCGTCACGTCAGCTCGTGCCCGACCGCGCAGCCGGGCGGGTACGTGTCGCCGCCCGGCGCCGGCGGCTGCGGCGCCGACCTGCCGAGGAACATCGCCAGCACGTTCACGTTGTCCTCCGCCGGCACGAGGTCGCTGCCGTAGCCGCTCGAGTCGCCGCCGAGGCGGCAGTGGAGCGCGCTCCCGCCCGAGGAGCGGAACTTCACCCAGCCGAGCTCGAACAGCTGCCAGGTCGAGAGGTCAGTCGTCACCGGCTTCACGAACGAGCCGCCGTCGAACGGCAGCCGGACGAGCGTCCCGAGCGAGGTGAGCTTCGAGAGCACGCCCTGCGTCACCGCCTGCTGACGCGCCTGGCGGGTGAAGTCGTTCTCCGCCGGGTCGAGCCGGTTCTCGCGGATCCGCGAGTAGATCAGCGCCTCCTTGCCGCTCATCGTCTGCGTTCCCCGGTGGAACCGCCAGCCCTGCCAGTGCTGGCACTGCGCTTGGGTCGCGTACGGACAGTCGAACCTGTTCGACACGATCGCGCGCGGCACGGTCACGGCGATGCCCCCCAGCGCGTCGATCAGGTCCTTGAAAGCGGCGAAGTTGACGACGACGACGTGGTTGATCGGGATGCCGGTGTACTGCGCGACCGTCTTGATCGCGAGCTCGGGCCCGCCGATCTGCATCGCGGCGTTGATCTTCGTCTCGCCGACGCCGGGGACGGGGACGCGGAGGTCGCGCGGGATCGAGAGATACGCGAGCCGGTGGTGCTTCGGATCGGTGCGGACGAGCATGATCGAGTCGGAGTGCTCGTCCGTTCGCCGCCCCGGCTGCGGTGCATTGTCGGTGCCGAGGACGAGGATCGTCGTCGCGTGGGTCGTCAGCAGCCCGTTCTGGTGCGTGAGCGCGGCGCGAGCGGCCGGGTCGAGCCGCTTGTTCGCCGCCTCGACACCGCTACGGACGGCGAAGAAGCTCGCGACCGCCCAGATGACGATCAGCCCGAGGAGGCTGCCGAGCGCGATCGGGATCCAGCGCCGCCAGCGGACGCGGCGCAGGAAGGCGGAGCGGCCGGCCGCCGCGGTCCGGACGGCGCCGGGTCCGCGGTAGCGGCCGTCGCCGTCGGCTCGTTCGCGCGCGCGTCTCGGGGCGCGCGGCGCGGGCACCTTGCCCTTCACGCGTCCGCCCCGGTAGACGCGGTAGGGCTTCTCCGGCGGCGCCATCCCGGCGAAGTAGGGTACCCGGCGGCATGGGCGCCAAACGGGCGATCGGCGTCGATCTCGGCGGTACGAAGATCCTCGCCGGCGTCGTCGACGAGGCCGGCCGCGTGCACGCGACCGAGCAGCGCGAGACGCCGACCGGCTCGCAAGAGGAGCTCCTGGACGCCCTCGAGGAGTCCGTCCGCAAGCTCCTCGCCTCCGAGATCGAGGCCGTCGGCTTCGGGATTCCCTCCCGCGTCGACCGGCGCACCGGCGTCGCGCTCGGCGCCGTCAACATCCCGCTCCACGAGCTGCCGCTGCGCCAGGAGCTCGAACGGCGGCTCGGCCTTCCGGTCGGGGTCGAGAACGACGCGAGCGCGGCGACGCTGGCGGAGTTCGTCCACGGCGCCGGGCGCGGCTCGAACGACCTCGTGATGCTGACGCTCGGCACGGGCGTCGGCGGCGGCGTCGTCGTCGACGGCCGGCTCTACCGCGGCTGGACCGAGCTCGGCCACGTCGTCATCGTCGAGGACGGGGAGCCGTGCTACGGCGCCTGCTCGGGTCGCGGCCACGTCGAGGCGTACTGCTCCGGGCACGCCGCCGACGCGGTCGCGCGGCGAGTGCTCGGCCCGACTGCCTCGGCCCGCGACCTCGTCGCGCAGCGGCATCCGGCTCTCGAGGCGATCGGCAAGCACCTCGGCACCGCGATCGGCTCGCTGATCAACATCTTCAATCCGCAGGTGGTTCTGATCGGCGGCGGCTTCGGCGTCGCCGCCGGCGAGCTCCTGTTCGGGCCGGCGCGGGCGGCGATCCTGCGCGAGGCGCTCGCGCCCGCAGGGCAGGAGGTGCGGCTCGCGCTCGCGGAGCTCGGCGCCCAGGCCGGGTTGATCGGCGCCGCGCTCGTCGGGCTCGGGGCGCGTTAGTGCTCGCGGTCTGCGCGACGCCGATCGGCAACCTCGACGACGTCACGCTGCGCGTCCTCGCCGAGCTCCGTGCGGCCGAGCTCGTGCTCGCCGAGGACACACGCCATACACGCAGGTTGCTCGCGCGGCACGGAATCTCCGCCCGCCTCCTCTCCTACCACGAGCACAACGAGGCGGGGCGCGCCGCCGAGGTGCTGCCGCAGCTGGCGGCCGGGGCGCGGGTGGCGCTCGTCTCGGACGCCGGGCTCCCCGGAATCTCGGATCCGGGGATGCGGCTCGTGCGGGCGGCGCTCGAGACGGGCGTCGCCGTCACGGTGCTGCCGGGGCCGTCGGCGGTGGAGACGGCGCTCGTCGCGAGCGGGCTCGCTGCCGACCGCTACGCATTCGTCGGCTTCCTGCCGCGGCGGCGCGCCGAGCTCGAGGCGCTGTGGGCCGAGCTCGCGGCATGGCGCTGGCCGGTGGTGGCGTTCGAATCGCCGGCGCGGGTCGGGGCGGCGCTCCGGTCGCTGCCGCGGGAACGGGTCGTCGCCGTCTGCCGCGAGTTGACGAAGCGCTTCGAGCAGGTCGTCGTCGGGCCGGCCGGCGAGCTCGCAGAGCGGTTCGCGTCGACGAGGGGGGAGGTGACGCTCGTGATCGCACCCGGTCCGCCCTTCGAACCGGGGACGGCACCCTCGGCGCTGGAGGCGGTCAGCGAGCTCGTGGCGGCGGGAGCCCGGCGCCGGGCCGCCGCGGACGTCGTCGCGCGTCTCACCGGTGCCTCGCGCAACGCCCTCTACCGCGGCACACTGTGACAAATCTGTAACCTTTTTTGACAACGGCAAGGGTCGAGCTCTACGGTGGACACGTTCTCCACCATGGCTACCGAAAGAGGTCGGCTGCATGCGGCGCTTCCTGCTCGTCTCGCTCGCCACGCTCGCACTCGCTCCCGCGGCACGCGCGTGGACCTGGCCGGTCGACGGCGCCGTGCTGCAGCCCTTCTCGTTCGATCGAGCGCACCCGTACGCCGGCGGCCAGCACCGCGTCATCGCGGTGGCGGGGGAGGCCGGCGAGGTCGTCCACGCGCCTGCGGCCGGTGTCGTCGCCTACGCGGGGACGGTGCCGGTCAGCGGCCGCTCGCTGACGATCCAGACGGCCGACGGCTGGTCGGTCACGCTCACGCGCCTGGGCTCCGTCACGGTCGACAAGGGCGCGACGGTCGCCGAGGGCGACGGCGTCGGGACGATCGGACCGTCGGCCGACCCGGACCTGAGCGAGCCGTTCGTCGAGCTCGGGGTGCGCGTCGCGAGCGACGAGCAGGGCTACGTCGATCCGCTCCTCCTGCTGCCGCCGCCGGTCGTCGCGTCGACCGCTGGGCCGGCGGCCGCTGCCGACGCCGCGACGCCCGCGGCTGCAGCGGCTGCGGCCGGGCCCGCCGCCCCGGCCGCAGCCGCGGGTGCTGCTCCGGGTGCCGCTCCGGATCCCGCGTCGCCGGCCCCGCCGGGGGCCGGCGCGGCCGCTGCTCCGCCGACGCCCGCGCCGGCGCCGGCCCCCGCGCCGGCGCCGGCGTCCGTCGGCGCGGCGGCGACCGGGCCTGCGCGTGCCCCGGCTTCCGCCCCTGCGCCGGTCGCAGCGTCTGCGCCCGTGCGTCTGCGCGTCTCGGAGCCGGCGCCGGCGGCGCCGACCGTGCCGGCGCCGCGTGTGACGCCGGTGCCGATCGCGCGTGCCGTCCGGACGGCGGCCGCCGCATCGCGCCGGCCGCCGCCGGCCGCGCCGGCGGTCGTGGCGCCGGCTCCGGCCGCCGACCGGGTGCCGGCGCCGAAGGCGGCGCCGATCGCGGCAGCGCCGGAGCGCCCGGCGGGCGCGCGCGCGGCGGTGCGCCCGAGCGGCCAGGCCGCGGCGCCCCGTCTGCCTGCGCGGCGCCACGCGCGTGCTCGTCCACCCGCTCTGCCCGCGAACGCTCGCGCCCGGCCGGCCGCGGATCCCGCGCCCGCGCCGCCAGCCGTGCGGGACGTGCGAGCACTCGCGCCCGCACCGTCCACGCGCGGCGAGACGCGGCTGCTCCTCCTGCTCGCGCTCGCCGGCCTCTGCGCCGCCACCGCCGTCGCGCTACGGCTTGCCGGGCGGGTGACGAGAACACCCACGCGTACCATTGCCGCAGATGTCGTACTACCTGACGACCCCCATCTACTACGTGAACGCGAAGCCGCACATCGGCCATGCCTACACGACCTGCGCGGCGGACATCCTCGCCCGGCACCGCCGCCAGCGAGGCGAGGAGACGTTCTTCCTCACCGGCCTCGACGAGCACGGGACGAAGGTCTACCGGGCCGCCGAGGAGCAGGGGCTACCGGCGCAGGAGTACGTCGACCGGATCGCCGAGATCTGGCGGGAGTTGCCCCCGCGGCTGAACGCCGAGCCCGACTTCTTCATCCGCACGAGCGATGACGGCCACAAACGGTTCGTCCGCGAGTTCCTGCAGCGCATCTACGACAACGGCGACGTCTACGAGGGCGTCTACGCGGGCCTGTACTGCGTCGGCTGCGAGGAGTTCAAGTTCGAAGACGAGCTCGTCGACGGCAAGTGCCCGATCCACGGCACGGTCCCCGAGCGGATCGAGGAGAAGAACTACTTCTTCCGGCTGTCGGCCTACCGGGACCGGCTGCTCGAGCTGTACGCTGCGCGACCCGACTTCGTACTGCCGGAATTCCGCTTCAACGAGGCGCGCAGCTTCGTCGCGGGCGGACTGCAGGACTTCTCGATCAGCCGCGCGGGCGAGCCCTGGGGAATCCCGCTCCCCTGGGACGAGAGCCAGGTCGCCTACGTCTGGGCCGACGCGCTGGTCAACTACCTGAGCGCGCTCACGTACGCGCGGCCGGGCGAGGACCTGCGTGCGAGGTTCTGGCCTGCCCGGCACCTGATGGCGAAAGACATCATCCGCTTCCACTGCGTCTACTGGCCGGCGATGCTGCTCTCGGCCGGGTACGAGGTGCCGAAGCAGATCTTCGTCCACGGCTACCTGCTGCTCGACGAGCGGAAGATCTCGAAATCGCTGGGCAACGTCGTCGACCCGCTGGAGCTGATCGACGTGTATGGGGCGGACGCGATCCGGTACTGGTGTGCGCGTGCGGTCTCGTTCGGCCAGGACGGGAGCGCCTCGGTGGACGGGATCCACGAGCGGTACGAGCGCGAGCTCGGCAACGACCTCGGCAACCTGCTCTCGCGGACGACGGCGATGATCGAGCGCTACCGCGACGGCCGGATCGAGTCGCGTCCGGGCCGCAACGACGAGCTCGCCGCGGCGGTGGAGGAGATGCGGGCAGCGGTCGAGCGCGACCTCGACCGCTACGACATCACCGCCGCCATCGACGCGATCTGGAGTTTCGTGCGCCGGCTGAACCGCTACGTCACCGACCGGGCACCGTGGGTGCTCGCGAAGGACGAGTCGCAGGCGGCCGAGCTCGATGCCGTCCTCTACGACCTCGCCGACGGGCTGCGCGTCGTCGCGATCGCCGTCTCGGCATACCTGCCGGAGACGGCGCCGCGGGTGCTCGAAGCGCTCGGCCAGCCACCCGACCTCGACTGGGCCGGCGTCGCCTACGGGCGGCTCGTCGACGCCGACGGCATTGCCGGCGCGCCGCCGCTCTTCCCGCGCGTCGACGCCCCCGCGCCGGCGGGCGCGTGATCGACACGCACGCACACCTCGACGCGGCCGACGCAGACGAGGTTCTCGAACGCGCGCGCAGCGCGGGCGTCGCGCGCGTGATCGCGGTCGCGACGACACTCGCCCGCGCGCGCGAGACGCTCGAGCTCGCGGAGCGGCACGACGGCGTCTTCGCTTGCCTCGGCATCCACCCGCACAACGCTGCCGACCCGGCTGTCGGCCGTCTCGACGAGCTCGCGCCGTTACTCGCGCACCCGCGCGCGGTCGCGGTCGGCGAGACCGGACTCGACTACTTCCGCGATTACGCGCCGCGCGAGGCGCAGCGCCGGCTGTTCGAGCAGCAGCTCGCGCTCGCGGTCGCGCACGGGAAGCCGGTCGTGATCCACACGCGCGCGGCCGATACCGACACCGCGGACGCGCTCGCGGGCTTCGACGGGACCGTCGTCCTGCATTGCTTCTCGTCGCCGCCCCTCCTCGAGCCGGCGCTCGAGCGCGGCTGGTACGTCTCGTTCGCCGGCAACGTCACGTACCCGAACGCCCACGAGCTGCGGGCCGCCGCCCGCCGCGTCCCGGCAGATCGATTGCTCGCCGAGACCGACAGCCCGTACCTCGCACCGCAGCCGGTCCGCGGGTGCAAGAACGAGCCGGCGCACGTCGTCCACACGCTCGCGGCGCTCGCCGAGGCGCGGGGCGAGCCCCCGGACGAGCTCGCGGCGCAGATCGACGCCAACGCGACCGCCGCGTTCTCGCTGTGAACGTCGTCCCGAAGAAGCGGCTCGGCCAGCACTTCCTCGTCGACGAGAACATCCTGCGTGTGATCGACCGGCTCGCCGAGCTCGAGCCGACGGACGTCGTCCTCGAGATCGGTCCTGGCCTCGGCATCCTGACGCGCTTCCTCGGCGACCGGGTCGTGCACGTGCACGCGGTCGAGCTCGACCGCAGCCTCGAACGGGAGCTGCGCGACTTGCCGCGGACGGAGCTGCACTGGGGAGACGCGCTTGCGCTCGACCTCGACGCGCTCCGGCCGCAGCCGAACAAGCTCGTCGCGAACCTGCCGTACAACGTCGCGACGGCGATCGTCGTCGAGAGCCTCGACCGGCTGCCGACGGTGCGGCGCTGGTGCGTGATGGTGCAGCGCGAGGTCGCGGACCGCCTCTACGCCGAGCCGGGAACGAAGGCGTACGGGGCCGTCTCGGTGCTGCTGCAGCTCGCGACCGAGCGCGCCGGCTTCCATCCCGTCTCGCGCGAGGTGTTCCGGCCGCGGCCGAACGTCGATTCGGCGCTCGTCGCCTTCCGGCGCACCGCGCCCGGCATCGAACCGGGAGTCAAGCGCGTCGTCGAGGCGGCGTTCGCACACCGCCGGAAGACGCTCGCCAACTCGCTCGCGCTCGCCGGCGTCGCGACTCGGGCGGAGGCCGCGGACGCGCTCGGCGCGATCGGCCGAGGCCAGGCCGTGCGCGCCGAGGAGCTCGCGCCGGCCGAGTTCGTCGCGCTCGCCGGCGCGCTCGCGTGAAGGCACACGCGAAGATCAACCTCGCGCTCGTCGTCGGCCCGCTCCGCGAGGACGGCAAGCACGAGATCGCGACGGTGCTCCACCGGATCGAGCTCGCCGACGAGCTGACGCTCGAGCCCGCCGACGAGCTCGCCGTCGAAGGCTTTCCGGAGGACACGCTCGTGCGCCGCGCGCTCGAGGCGGTCGCCGCCGCCGCGAACGTCGAGCCTGCCTGGCGCGTCCGGATCGAGAAGCGGATCCCGGTGGCGGCCGGCCTCGGCGGCGGCAGCTCGGATGCCGCGGCGGCGCTTCGGCTCGCGAACGCGACGCTGTCGCAGCCGCGCCCGCTCTACGGGCTCGCGCGCTCGCTCGGGTCGGACGTTCCGTTCTTCCTCGCCGAGGGGCCGCAGCTCGGCACCGACGACGGCTCGACGCTCGAACCGGTCGAGGTGCCGCGCGACTGGACGTGTCTCCTGGTCCTCCCGGCGGACGTGGCGAAGGAGTCGACCGCGACCGTGTATGCGCGCTTTGCCGACGAGGCGGGATTCGAGCGGCGGCGTGAACGGCTGCTCGCGGCGCTCGCGGCCGGCGACCTCGCGGCGCTACCGACGAACGACCTCGCCGCCTCGCCGCTTGCACGCGAGCTCCGCCGACTCGGCGCCTTCCGGGCCGACGTCAGCGGCGCCGGCCCGGCGGTCTACGGGCTGTTCCACGATCGGCGGACGGCCGAAGCGGCCGCGGCCGCCGTCGCAGGCCGCGGCCGCACGTGGATCGTCGCCCCAGCGTGGTAGCTTTTGAACAAGCGATGAGCGACCACGCGCTGTCGAGGCCGGGGGGGTACCTGCGCCAGCACCGCGTGCGGCTGACGCTGTGGATCGCCGTCGTCGAGGGGCTGCTCGTGGTCGTGCACGTGCTTCCGAAGTACGCCGTCTACGCGCTTGCCGCGATCGCGCTCCTCTTCTGGTTTGCGGTCGCGCGCAACTACAAGTCGAACCTCGCGCGCCAGTCGAGCTGGATCTTCGCCGCCTCGCAGGCGATCGCCGTGCTCGTGCCGATCATCTGGGCGGTGACGAAGCTCGTCGTCGCGATCGCGATCGTCGTCGCGATCGCCGTCGCGGCGCTCTACTTCCTCTTCGCCGAACGCGACAAAGCCTGACCCGCGCCGCGCGGTCGCCGGCGTTCCTATACTCGAAAACGGTGGGGCGTAGCCAAGTGGTAAGGCAGCGGGTTTTGGTCCCGCGATCCCAGGTTCGAATCCTGGCGCCCCAGCCATCCTGACGTGACCCAGTCGCCGATCGCAGCCGTCGTCATGGCCGCCGGGCTCGGCACTCGCATGCGCTCGGCCGTGCCGAAGCACCTCCACCCGCTGCTCGGACGTCGTCTCGTCGACTGGGTGATCGCGGCGGCGCGCGCGGCCGGCGCCGATCCGGTCGTCGTCGTCACCTCGGCCGACGCGCGCGGCAGCTTCACCGGCGTCGAGGTCGCGGTGCAGGAGCAGCCGCTCGGCACCGGCGACGCAGTACGCGCAGCCCGCGCCGCACTCGCCGGCTTCACCGGCGCGGTGCTCGTGCTGAACGGCGACGTGCCGGCGCTCACGAGCGACCTGCTCGACGAGCTCGTCGTGACCCACCGGCGCGAAGGCGCAACCGCGACGGTGCTCTCGTTCGAGCCGCCGGACCCGGGCGCGTACGGACGCATCGTTCGCGACGGCGCGAATCGTCTCGCGCGCATCGTCGAAGCTCGCGACGCAAGCCCCGACGAGCTCGAGCTCACCGAGGTGAATTCGGGCATCTACGTCTTCGACGCGGACGAGCTCTGGCCGGTGCTCGAGCGGCTCGAGCCGCACAACGCGCAGGGCGAGCTGTACGTGACGGACACCCTTGGCTTCCTCGTCGCCGACGGGAAGCCGGTCGCCGTCCACGTCGCGCCGGACCCACTCGAGGTCGAAGGCATCAACACGCGCGCGGAGCTCGCCGCCGCGGCGGCCTTTCTGCGGGACCGGATCAACCGCGAGCACATGCTCGCGGGTGTCACGATCGTCGACCCCCAGAGCGCCTGGATCGACGCCGAGGTCGAGCTCGACTCGGATGCGACGGTGCACCCGTTCGTCGTCCTGCGCGGCTCGACCCGCGTCGGCGCGGGAGCCGAGATCCTCTCGCACACGGTCGCCGACGACGCCGAGATCGGCCGTGGCGCGACCGTCGGTCCGTTCTGTTACCTTCGCCCCGGGACCGTGCTTGAGGCCGATTCCAAAGCAGGCACGTTCGTGGAGATCAAGAACTCGCGCGTGGGGCAGCGGACGAAGGTGCCGCACCTCTCCTACGTCGGCGACGCCGAGATCGGCGCCGACACGAACCTCGGCGCGGGTGCGATCACGGCGAACTTCCCGCATCGTGACGGCGCTCCGAAAGGCCGGACGAAGATCGGCAAGAACGTCAGGACCGGGATCCAGAATGGGTTCGTCGCCCCGGTGGAGGTGGGAGACGGTGCATGGACAGCGGCTGGATCGGTGATCACCAAAGACGTACCCCCGGAGGCGCTGGCGATCGCCCGCGCGCGCCAGGAGAACAAGGAGGGCTATGCAGCCCGGCACCGGAACGACTGAGCTCGTCCTCCCCGGGCTCGACATGAACGAGCCGCACGACGCGCCGAAGCCTGGGCACTGGATCGAGCGCGGCCCGCAGAAGCGACTGATGGTCTTCGCCGGCCGCTCGCATCCCGATCTCGCTCTTCGGATCGCCGAGCAGCTCGACGTCGAGCTCGGCGAGGTGACGCTCGAGACGTTCGCGAACGACGAGACCTACTGCCGCTACGACGAGTCGATCCGCGGCGCCGACGTCTTCATCCTCCAGACCGGCTGCAAGCCGATCGACCGCAACCTGATGGAGCTCCTGTTCCTGATCCAGGCGGCGAAGCTCGGCTCGGCGAAGCGGATCACGGCGGTGATGCCACTCTTCCCGTACGCGCGCCAGGACCGCAAGGCGAAGCCGCGCGAGCCGATCTCGGCGCGGCTCGTCGCCGACATGCTCCAGGTGGCCGGCGCGGACCGCGTCCTGACGATGGACCTGCACGCGGGCCAGATCCAGGGCTTCTTCTCGATCCCAGTCGACCACATGACGGCGCTGCCGATGTTCGCCCGCCACTTCCACGACCTCGGCCTGACCGGCGACGACGTCGTCTCCGTCTCGCCCGACGCCGGCCGCGCGAAGCAGGCGGCGCGCTTCGCAGAGATGATCGAGGCCAAGCTCGCGATCATGCACAAGTCCCGCCCGGGGCACGACATCGCCTCCGTGACCGAGGTCGCCGGCCGCGTCCGCGACAAGATCGCCATCCTCGGCGATGACGTGATCATGACCGGCGGCACGATGCTCGCGAACGTCCACGCGCTCGAGCAGCACGGCGCGCGCGAGATCTGGATCTTCGCGACGCACGCGCTGTTCTGCGGCGACGCACTCGAGCGCTTCGCAGCCGACGACGCGATCAAGGGGATCATCGTCACCGACACCGTCCCGATCGACCCCCTCGGCAAGCCCGACAAGCTGACGGTGCTCCCGGTCTCGGGCCTCCTTGCCGAGACGATCATGAACGTCTTCGCCGACGACTCGGTCTCGGCGATCTTCGGCGGCGAGAACCAGCTCTTCTAGCGCCACGAACACCTGACAAGCGCGGCGTGAGGCGCGTTCGCCAACCTGGCTTCCTCACGTCGGAGTTGTCGGTGACGATCGTGCTGGGAGTAGCTGGAGCGCCAGGCCGCGAACCTGCTCTTGGCGCTCGTATCCCCCGCCGCTACCAATGCGGCTCAATCGCCGTCACTCGAACCGCGGCTGCGAGCAATGGGGAGAGATCCTCGGCGACGCGACGGTCGCCGCCGCCCTGATCGACCGACTCGTCCACCACGCCACCACGATCACCCTCAAAGGCAAGAGCTACCGCCTTCGCGAACGCGGCACCGGCATCGCGCCCGCGCTCAGGCTCGTCGCTACGCGACTCCGCCTGGCCGGTGGAGCCTCGCTTCATAGCGAAGCAGTGGCGCATTCTTCGATGCCTGAGACTGGCGCACGATTCGGCGCCGCTTGACAGTCCGAGCATGCGGCGGGTCTCGCCCGGCTCGAGCTCGAGCTGAGAGCGGTCGGACTGAAGGGCAAGTCGGCGCGACCCGGCATCGGCGCCGCGGAGTAACGGTGTGCGGAGTAACGGTGTCAGACACCGCAACGGGATTGCAACGAAGGCGCAACAAGACGGTGATTTCGCAGGCGAACGGATGGCGCGGTGTCGTAGGATCTGCGCGCCCCGATCGGCGGACCGGCGAGCAAGAGCGTTGCTGTTTGGGTTCGTTGCGGGGCCTTCCGCGGGAGCGGCCGACGCGACAGCGCTGGCGCCAGCGGTCCCGCTCGGCTGCTCTCCGGGTGGGGTGCGTGGCACACGCGGTGTCAGACACCGTGACGAGAGAGTGACGGCGGCGGTCAGCCTGCTCCGCCGGGGGATCTCGTCGTCGTCGGCGAGCGCGCGCACGACTCAGTCGCCGTCCATCCTGTCGAGCCACGCGAGCAACCGCGGCTGCGGACTCGAGCCCGCGGCCACGGCGCGCGATTACCCCGCGCGGCGGCGCAGCCGTCGGCCGTCCTCCCGAGCCGGGAGGGACGTCGAGCCCGCCGCCCGACGACGTAAGGCTCCGATCGAACCGGACTGCGACGGCGGCATGGCGCCGGAGCTGCCCGTAGAGATCGCGCAGGAGGTCGAGGAGCTGAAGGCCGAGATCGCGTTCAAGGAGCGCCGAGGCTTCCGCTCGGCGCGCCGGTCACGTTCGCCCGGCCCGCTGAGAGGTCCTATCCGCGCAGCGGATAGGAGGAGGGGTCTGGAGGAACCGGGAGGTTCCCCGGCACCTCTCGTTACCATGCGCACCGTGGCCGGAGAGCGCGTCAAGCTCGTGGCGTCGAAGCGTGAGAAGCTCGGCTCCGCCGAGGCTCGCCGCCTGCGCCGGCGCGGGCTGATCCCCGGCATCCTCTACGGGCGCTCGAAGCCGGTCGCGATCGCCGTCGCCGAGCGCGACCTGCGCGCGGCGCTGACGACCGCGGCGGGGACCCATGCCGTGCTCGACGTCGCCGTCGACGGCGGCGCGTCGCACTCGGCGATCCTGAAGGAGTTCCAGCTCAGCACCGTGCGCGGCAAGCTGAGCCACGTCGACCTCCAGGAGGTACGGCTCGACCAGCCGATCCAGTCGGCCGTCGCGGTCCATCTGGTCGGCGAGCCGGCCGGCGTGAAGGAGGGCGGCGTCCTCTCACAGGTGACGAACGAGGTCCGCGTCCAGGCGCTCCCGCTCGAGATGCCCGAGCACCTCGACGTCGACGTCTCCGGCATGCACATCGGCGACACGCTCCGCCTGACCGAGCTGGTCGTCCCGGACGGCGTCGCGCTGCTCGACGACCTCGAGGAGACCGTGCTCGCGACGGTGACGCTGCCGACTCGGGTGGAGGAGCCCGAGGTCGAGGCGACGGAGGGCGAGGAAGAGGCCGCCCCGGGCGAGACGCGCGAGGGCGAGGCCGAGGCTTCGGGCGAGCCCGCCGGCGACGAAGACACAGTCGCGCCCTGATGCGACTGCCGTGGCGGCGAGGCGAGACCGCCTCGTCGCTCGACCTGCTCGTCGTCGGGCTCGGCAATCCCGGCCGCGAGTACGCACGCAACCGCCACAACGTCGGCCAGCTCGTCGTCGACGAGCTCGCGCGCCGGCACGGCGGCTCGTGGCGGGGCAAGTTCTCCGGTCGGCTGGCGGAGGTGCGGATCGACGACCACAAGGTCGCGCTGCTGAAGCCGGAGACGTACATGAACGAGTCGGGCCGCTCCGTGCGCGCGGCGATGGACTTCTTCAGGCTCGAGCCGCGAGCGGTGCTGATCGTCCACGACGAGAGCGACCTCGAGCCGGGCCGTCTCCAGGCCCGGCTCGGCGGCGGGCTCGCCGGCCACAACGGCCTGCGCTCCGTCGCGCAGCAGCTCGGGACGCCGGACTTCCTGCGGCTGCGAGTCGGCGTCGGCCGGCCCGGCCGCGGCGACCGCCGTCCGCTCGCGGACTACGTCCTCTCGGACTTCGAGCCGCACGAGGACGCCGAAGCGATCGTCGCGCGCGCCGCCGACGCCGTCGAGACGCTCGGCGACGAGGGTCTCGAGGCGACGCAGCGTGCCTACAACTAGGGATCTTTTGTAAATTCGCCGCTCGCGCCGTTGCGCACGTACTGCGGCGCGAGCCCCCTCCGCGCGGCGAGACGGATAGGGACGGCCTAGCCGACCCGACCCGCCGGTCCCATTGACGGTTTCGGAGGCCGCTGCTTTCGTGCGTCCTGCCCAACGACAGCCGGCGTGCCTGCGCCGCCGACCGACGCCGAAGGGGGATTCTCCGGTTGCGTTCACCACTCCGTCTCGTCCTGCTCTCGCTTGCAGCCACCGCCTCAATCGTGCTCGCGCCGGTGCAGGCGCTCGCGGCGCGATCGAAGGCGGCGCGCGCACAGCGGTCACTGCGCCTGAGCCCGTTCACGACTGCGAACGTGTTCCTCCGCGTCCACGAGCAGGTCCGGCATACAAAGACTGCGCACGCGGCGACCGTCGGGCTGCGCGCCGTCCGGTTTGCCCGGCATCTCCTCGGCGTCCCCTACTCGTACGGCGGCTCGTCCCCGAGCTCCGGCTTCGACTGCTCCGGCTTCGTCCGCTTCGTCTACGCGCACTTCGGCGTCGAGCTGCCGCACAGCTCCTACGCCGACTTCGGGGTCGGTCGGCGTGTCGCGCGAAGCGCGCTCCGCCCCGGCGACCTCGTCTTCTTCGATGGGCGCGGGCACGTCGGCATGTACGTCGGCAACGGTCGCTTCATCCACGCCCCGCACACCGGCACCCGCGTCGAGATCGACTCGCTCTCCGGCTGGTACGCCGGCCGGTTCGACGGCGCCCGCCGCGTCGGCTGAGCCGCGTACCATGGCGGGGCCGGGACTTCCCGGCCTTTCGTCATGGACCGGCCGGTTCTCCACAGCCTCGTCGAGCGGCTTCGGGCCGAGGACCGGCTGCGCGCGTTCGCGGCCGCCCTGCCGGCGCGTGCGCGAGTTGCCGAGCCGGCGCTGCCGCTGCTGCTCGCGGCGCTGCACGAGGAGCTCGGCCGGGGTCTCGTCGTGCTGCTGCCGGAGGACGCGGACGCGCGCGACACGGCGGAGGCGGCGGCGTGGTTTCTCGGCGAGGCGCACGTGGGGCTGTTCCCGTCGCGCGGCGTGCACTGGAGCTCGGGGCTCGAGCCGCCGCCGCACCTCGTCGGCGAGCGCGCCCGCGCGCTCGACGTGCTCGCTGCGGGCGGTCTCGTCTGCGCCTCGGCGATCGCGCTCGCCGAGCCGACGGCGCCGCCTGAGCTGCGGCCGGCGCCGATCGCCGTCGCGACGGGCGCCGAGCCGGGTCTGGAGGGGCTTGCAGAGTCGCTCGCGCTCGCCGGCTACGAGCGTGTCGAGCGCGTCGAGGAGCGCGGCCAGTTCGCGGTGCGGGGCGGGCTCGTCGACGTCTTCCCGACGACCGGACGCGAGCCGCTCCGGATCGAGCTCTTCGCCGACGAGATCGAGCAGATCCGCGCGTTCTCGCCCTTCACGCAGCGTGCGCTGCGCCAGCTCGACGGCGCGACGATCTACGCCGCCGCCGAACGCAGTCGAGAGCTCGTGGAGACGACGCTCCTCGACGACGGCGAGGCAGCGCAGTTGCCCGACGACCTGGTCCTGCCGCTCGACCGTCCGCCCGACCTCGTCTACGGCGCGGACGAGGTGCGCCAGGTCTGGCAGGAGGAAGGCCTGCGCGAGCTCGCGCTCGACGGCGCGACGATGCTCGACGCGCTCCCGCAGGGCCAGCCGTTCTCGTTCGACGCGCAGCGCCCGGCGCTCGCCGCGCGCGGGCTCGCCGAGGCCGAGAACGAGCTCGGCAACCTCCTCCGGCAGGGCCTCGACGTCGTCGTCACGTTCGCCCACCGCGGCGAAGCCGAGCGCCAGAAGCAGCTGCTGCGCCGGATCGAGGTCGGCGGCCCGCTGCAGTTCGTCGTCAGCCCCGCGCGGCGCGGCTTCGTCTGGCGCGACCT
>DASRGD010000032.1:0-28671 GCA_035651195.1 Gaiellaceae bacterium
CGGCTCGGCATCCGCTACCGCGCCGGCGAGAAGGACCTCGGCACGCCGCACACGCTCAACGGCACCGCGGTCACCGACCGCTGCCTGCTCGCGCTGCTCGAGAACTTCCGCGGCGAGGTCCCCGACGTGCTGCACGCGTTCGGCGCACCGCCGCGCGTCGAGCGTTGAAGGGCGCGGCCGAGCGCTGGTGGCGGCACGCGGTCGTCTACCAGGTTTACCCGCGTTCCTTCCAGGACTCGGACGGCGACGGCGTCGGCGACCTGCGCGGGATCGCCGCGCGGCTCGACCACCTCGCCTGGCTCGGCGTCGACGCCCTCTGGCTCTCGCCGATCTACCCCTCGCCGCTCGCCGACCTCGGCTACGACGTCGCCGACTACATGAGCGTCGACCCGAGGCTCGGCACGATCGACGATTTCGACGAGCTCGTCGAGGCCGCGCACGCGCTCGGGCTGCGCGTGCTGCTCGACTTCGTCCCCTGCCACACGTCGATCGAGCACCCGTGGTTCCGCGAGCACCCGGACCGGTACATCTGGTCGCCGACCGACGGGCCGGCGAACAACTGGGCGTCGGCGTTCGGCGGCTCCGCCTGGAGCCGCGACGGGCAGAGCGGCCGCTGGTATCTGCACTCGTTCTATCCGGAGCAACCGGACCTCGACTGGCGCAACCCCGAGGTCGTGGTGGCGATGCACGACGCCCTCCGCTTCTGGCGCCGCCGCGGCGTCGACGGCTTCCGTCTCGACGCGATCGACCGCCTCTTCAAGGACGAGCGGCTCCGGGACGAGCCGCCGGCCGACGCCTTCCCGCTCCCACTGCACGGCGAGGCGGCGCAGCTGGGCCGTCTTTACCACGTGCATCAGCCGGAGACGATCGAACGCGCTCGCAGCGCTGCGCGCCCCCGTCGACGGCGCCGTCCTCGTCGGCGAGGTCTTCCAGCCGACCGCCGGCATCGTCCGCTACCTCGACGTGCTCGACCTCGTCTTCGCCTTCGAGCTGCTGTTCGCGCCGTGGCAGGCGACGCGGCATTCGTCTACCAGGGCGACGAGCTCGGCCTGCCGAACGGCCCGCCCGGGACGCCGCCGTGGGACCGCGCCGGCCGCGATCCGCTGCGGAGTCCGATGCAGTCGCGGTCAACACGTCGGCCGAGCCGCAGCTCGTGCCGGCGGCCGGCGCCGTCGTGCTCGAGACGCAGGAGGGGGCGCT
Organism: Gaiellaceae bacterium; assembly: GCA_035651195.1. Lineage (GTDB taxonomy): Bacteria > Actinomycetota > Thermoleophilia > Gaiellales > Gaiellaceae > PALSA-600. The sequence goes on from DASRGD010000032.1 coordinate 1,201, forward strand.
CGCGGGCGGGAAGCTCGCGCCGCACGCAGGTGCAATCGCGCGACGACGCGAGTAGGCTCTCGCCGTGGCCGAGATCGAGTTCGATCACGTCTCGAAGATCTACGACGACGGCACGACGGCGGTCCACGACCTCGACATGCAGATCGAGGACGGCGAGTTCATGGTTCTCGTCGGTCCGTCAGGGTGCGGGAAGACGACGGCGCTCCGCATGGTCGCCGGCCTCGAGGAGATCTCCGTCGGCGAGATCCGGATCGGCGATCGCGTCGTCAACGACCTGTCGCCGAAAGAGCGCGACATCGCGATGGTGTTCCAGAACTACGCGCTCTACCCGCACATGACGGTCGCGGAGAACCTCGCGTTCGGGCTCAAGCTGCGCAAGCTTCCGAAGGGGGACGTCGACGCGCGCGTGCGCCGCGCCGCCAAGACGCTCGAGATCGAGGAGTTCCTCGACCGCAAGCCGCGCGCGCTCTCGGGAGGTCAGCGGCAGCGGGTCGCGATGGGCCGCGCGATCGTCCGCGAGCCGCACGCGTTCCTGATGGACGAGCCGCTCTCGAACCTCGACGCCAAGCTGCGCGTGCAGATGCGCGGCGAGATCCACGAGCTGCAGCGCCGGCTCGGCGTGACAACGATCTACGTCACGCACGACCAGGTCGAGGCGATGACGATGGGCGACCGCGTCGCCGTCATGCGCAACGGCCGGCTGCAGCAGGTCGAGACGCCGCAGGTGCTGTACGACCAGCCGGCGAACGAGTTCGTCGCCGGCTTCATCGGCTCACCCTCGATCAACCTGGTCGAGGCGACGCTCGAGCGGAACGGCGGCCTCGCCGTCAGGTTCGGCGACCAGCGGCTGGCGGTCGACGAGCAGCTCGCTCGCAACTGCCCCGGGCTCGGCGAGTACGTCGGTCGGCAGGTCCTGCTCGGCATCCGTCCGGAGGACTTCGAGGACGCGACGCTGCAGCCCGATGCGCCCGCCGACCGGCGCGTGCAGGCGGTCGCGTCGCTGACCGAGCCGCTCGGCGCCGAGATCCTGGTCCACTTCGACGTCGCCGCGGTCGGCGTCGTCTCGAGCGCGGTCGAGCACCATCCGGACGACGAGGTCCACTTCGCCTCGGCGGACGGCGGCGCGCGCATGGTCGCGCGCGTCAGCCCGCGCAGCCGCATCGCGGAGCGGCAGCCGATGCAGCTCGCGGTCGACACGAGGCGGCTCTACTTCTTCGATCCGCAGACGCGGGCGCGGATCGCGCGCTAGGCGACGCCGGCGCCCGACGCCCGGCGCTCGGGAGCGCGACCAGTCAAGTCGTCCGCCGTGACGAGCTCGGACCCTCGGCGCCGCTAGCCCTTGACGGCGCCGGCGGTCAGGCCGGCGAGGATGCGGCGCTGGAGCGCGAGCGTGAGCACGATCAGCGGCACCGTCACGATCACGGTCGCGGCCATGATCTCGCCCCACGGCACCTGGAAGGCGCTGCCGGTCTTGCCGGTGAACGTGGTGATCGCGACCGTGACCGTGTGCTTGTCGGGCGTCTCGGTGAACGAGAGCGCGTAGAGGAACTCCTGCCAGGCGGCGATGAAGGCGAGCAGTCCGGCGGTGACGAGGCCCGGCGCGATCAGCGGCAGCATCACCTTGTAGAACACCTGTAACGGCGTCGCGCCGTCGATGTATGCCGCTTCCTCGAGGTCACGCGGCAGCGCGCGCATGAACGTCGTCAGGATCCAGACGGTCAGCGGCAAGACGAGCACCATGTAGCTGAAGACGAGCGCCCAGAGCGTGTTGTAGAGGTGGACGCGGTTGATCAGCGTGTACAGCGCGCCGAGGATCGCGATCTGCGGGAAGATCGTCATCGACAGCATCATGTACAGCGCCGCCGACCGTCCCCGGAAGCGGAAGCGGCCGAGCGCGTAGCCGGCTAGCGATCCGAGCCCGAGCGCGAGCAGGGTCACCGCGCCGGCGACGATCGCGGAGTTGAGGAGCCCGCGCCGGAAGTTGCTGTCGGTGAGCGCGTCGTGGAAGTTCGCCCACGTCGGGTGGCTGGGGAAGTACTGCACCGGCGTCTTGAACAGCTCGGCGTCGGGCGTGAACGCGGAGCGGAACGCCCAGTAGAAGGGAAAGCCGATGTAGACGATGATGATCAGGAGCAGGAGCAGGAACGGGACCCGCTTGATCAGCCGCCTCGACCGCCGCGAGAGCCGCTGGGCGCGAGGCTGGACGCGCGACCGCGCCGCCGTCTCGGCGACCGCCGTCACTGCTCCTCCACCTTGATGAACGTCACGTAGATGACGACGAAGATGGCGATGATCAGGAAGATCGCGACGCTGACCGCGGCGCCGTAGCCGACGTTGCCGACGGTCACGATCGTGTTCTGGTCGTAGACCGCCATCGTCTGCGTGTCGACTCGATTGCCGAAGAAGACATAGAAGACGTCGAACACGCGGAGCGCGTCGAGCGTGCGGAAGATCAGCGCGACGAGGATCGCCGGTCGCAGCAGCGGCATGGTGATCCGCCAGAACTGCTGCAGCTTGCTGGCGCCGTCGACGTCAGCCGCCTCGTAGAGGTCCTTCGGGATCACCTGCAGGCCCGCGAGCAGGAGCAGCGCGACGAACGGCGTCGTCTTCCAGATGTCGACGGCGCAGACGGCGCCGAGCGACGTGTTCGGCTGCGAGATCCAGGCGACGGAGTGGTGGAGGAGGTGCAAGCGGCGTCCGAGGTCGTTGAAGACGCCGAAGACGTCGTCGTACATCCACTTCCACATCTGCGCCGAGATCACGGTCGGGATCGCCCACGGTACGAGCATCACGGCGCGCATGACGCCGCGGCCGCGGAAGTTCGAGTTGACGACGAGCGCAATGACGAGGCCGAGCACGAACTCGAAGCCGACGGTGATCGCCGTGAACTTGACGGTCGTCACGATCGACTTGCGGAAGATCGAGTCGTGGACCAGGTTGGTGTAGTTCTCGAGCCCGATCCAGTGCGTGCCGCCGAGCCCGAGGAACGACTTGTCCGTGAAGCTCTGGTAGACCGTCTCGCCGAGCGGGTAGAGCGCGACGAGCGCGACGACGACGAGCGCGGGGCCGAGCATGCCCCACGCGAGCCGCGTCTGCTTGCGCCTGAGCCGGGTCGACCGCCGCGGCCGGCGCGTGAGGGTCTCGGTTGTGATCGGTGTCGCGGTCACGGTGCAGGAGGAGGAGGGCAGGGCGCGCCCGCCCTCCTCGCTCGAGACGAGCTACTTCTTGAGCAGCTGATCGAGTTGCGCGGCGATCGTCGGGAGGACGCTGTCCGCCTTCTGGCCGTTCTCGATCTGGTTGATGCCCTGGTAGATGATCTGCGAGCCCTGGGCGTAATGCGCGCCCAGGGAGTTCGCGGGCCTGGTGACACGCTTGACGCTCGCGATCTCGGGCTTCAGGTACGGATTCGCCGCGACGACTGCCGGGTCGCTCGCGACCGACGGGATCGTCGGCACGTTCGTGTTGAAGATCGCGTCGAACTTCTCGACGGCCGGGCTCGTGATGTAGCGAATCCATTCGATCGCCGCAGGGATGTGCTTCGAGTACTTCGAAACTCCGACCTGCCAGCCGCCCACGGTGCCCACCGACGGGTCGCCGGGGCCGTGCGGGAGGACGGTGACGTCGAACTTGCCGTCGACGGCCGTGCCCTTGCTCGCCGCGTAGGCGTACGGCCAGTTGCGCATGAAGGCGGCGTTGCCGTTGTCGAACGCGTTGCGGGCGTCCTCCTCCTGGTAGGAGGTCACTCCACGCGGCGCGATCTTGCCCACCCAGCCCCCGATCAGATCGAGGATCGAGGCCGCCTGCGGATTGTTGATCGTCACCTTGCCGTTGTCGATGAAGTCGCCGCCTCCGTTCGAGGCGACCCACTCGAGTGCGTCACAGGTGAGGCCTTCGTACGCGTTGCCCTGCCAGACGAACCCGTAGAAGTTCGGGTTCGACTGCTGCTCGCCGGCCTGGATCTTCGCGGCCATGTCGCCGAGCTCCTGCCACGTCGTCGGCGGGCCGCTGTAGCCGTACTTCTGAAGCAGGTCGGTGCGGTAGTAGAGGATCCCGTAGTCGCCGAACCACGGCATCGCGACGAGGTGCCCGTCGACGGTGTCGTTGGCGATGATTCCCGGCGCCTGCAGCTTGGCGGCCTTCCCGAGCGCCGGCTTGAGGTCGACGAGGTAGGGCGCGAACGCTCCCGGCCACACGACGTCGAGCATCATCACGTCGATCGACGACGAGTGCGACGAGAAGTTCCGCGCGAGCTGCGCGTACGACTGGTCGGACGCAGTCGGGTGCGGAACGACCTTGACCGTGATCCCGGTGTCCTTCGTGAACCGCGCTGCGAGCAACAGGTCTCGCTGATGGCTCGAGCCGACGGCGTTGTCGCCGATGAAGGTGATCGTCTGCCCGCCGTACTTCTTCTTAATCGCCTTCGCGTTCGGGACCGGCGGCGGCTTGACGGCAGCCGCGCTGGACGGCCGGGCAGGAGCGCCTGCCGAGACGAGCATGGCCGAGACCGCCACGAGCGCGACGACGACGAGTGCGCGGTGTTTCATGAGCCTCACGTCCTTTCTCTGGGGTCGATGGGCGAGAACCCAGGGTGGCCGGCGCTAACCCTACTCCTGCCGCATGTGACGTGTGTATCGAGCGCCGCCCCCGGCCACGCCCGGGTACGGTGGGACGGAGCCGGCGGGGTGGCCGAGCGGTCGAAGGCGTCGGTCTTGAAAACCGATGGGCGCGCGAGCGCCCCGTGGGTTCGAATCCCACCCCCGCCGCTACCCGCGTCAGGCGCTCGCGTCGTCGCGGACGCCGGGCGCGGCCCGCGCGCCGAGCAGGTCGAAGAGCTTCGCGAGCCAGTCCGGATGCGCCCCGTCGCCGACTCGCGCGGAACGTCGGACCGGGACGGCGGCGGCCGCTTCGGACGATCGTCCGCTCGGACCGCCGGGCGCTACTCTTCCTCCATGCGTGCGGTGATCGCCCTCGTGCTCGGTGCCGCGGCGCTCGCGCTTCCCGTCGCGGCCGAGGCCAAGTACCCGCAGGCCTGGGGCGCGACGCAGCAGTACCTGGCGGGCGCGACCGCGTCCTGCGCCGCGCAGCATCCCGAAGCCGGCGGCTGGTGCACGCAGCTCGAGACGTTCAGCGTGACGATGAACGTCCTCGCGACCGGCAGGTACCGGATCCAGGTCGCGAACATGGTGCCGCGCAGCAACTTCCGCTACTTCGCGTGGATCTTGCCCGACGGGATGACGCTGACGCGCGTCCTCGGCACCCGCGGCGGCGACTGCGGGACGAGCAGCGGCATGATCAGCTGCATCCGGAACCTCGCCGCGCACGGGCACAGACAGGGGAACCTCGTCGTCGACTTCACCGCGAGCGGCCGCGCGCCGACGCACGCGAAGGGCTACTGGATCCACTACGGGTTCGTGACGCCGTTCCTCGACCAGCCGCAGGCCTTCAACGACCTGCCGATCTGCGACCTCGGCGAGAAGAGCACGAAGCAGCACCCCTGCCTCAAATAGGGGCTAGCGCAGGTACGTCGCGCCTTCGAAGTTGTAGGCGACGGCGGGCAGTGTCGTGGGGAGCAGGCGCGTCTGGAAGCCGGAACCGCGCGGCCGCAGCACCCAGAGCTGACCCTTGATCTCAGTGCCGACGACGAGCGCGCCGACGTACGGCGCGAGCTGCGCGGCCGCGACGAAGAACACCTTGTGCGAGGCGGTGTCGGTGACGTACAGGCCGGCGGGAACGAGGCCGGTCGTGCGCCTGCTCGGCGAGATCGCGACGATCGGGTTCGGGCCGTCCGGCAGGCGCGCGATCGTGCGTGCGTGGCCCTGCGCGTCGACGGCGACGACGTAGCCGGTCGTGCCGCCCGCGTCGACTGTCAGCACCGCGGCGCCGGCCTCGCTCCCGAAGCTCGCCGGAGCGATCGCGAGCTGGTCGGCGCCGCCCGGGCCCGGATAGCTCCCGATCGTCCGAACCTGCGCCGTCGGGCTGATCGTGTAGACGGTGCCGCCGGCGGGCGCCGCGTTGCCGGAGCGGCCGGTCGCCGCGACGAGCGCGTAGCCGAAGCGGCCGACCGTGTCGAAGGCGAGCGCGCCGTCGGAGGTCGCGGTCTCGGGGAGCTTCGCGAACGGCGTCACGCTCGTCCCGTCGTGGCTGAGCTGGTAGATCGTGTTGTCGGGCGCGTGGCAGAAGATCACGCGCGCCGGCCAGCCGTGCGAGCCGGGGGAGAGCCGGCAGCGCGTCTCCTCGGTCATGGCCGGCATCGAGGCGAACCTCTGCGGCGACGTGCCGTTCGCGCCGGCGGCCCAGACGGTGTTGGTCGTGTTCTCGACGTACAGGAACTGCCTGCCCGTCCAGAGCACGTCGGTGAGCGGGAGCCCGGTGTCGGCGAAGGCGCGCACGTCGAGCGGGGCGGGTGGGGTGGAAGCGCCGGCCGTGGTCGAGGCGGCCAACGCAGCGAGCACGAACGCAAGCGCCGCCGATCGCACCCGTTCGAAGTACCCGGCCGCGAGTCGGCGGAAACGAGCGCTAGCCTCAAGGGCGAGATGAGCGGGCACGACCACCTGCACGGCCCGGCGCCGGATGCGGACGCGCGCCGGCTCGCGACGGCGCTCGCCCTGATCGTCGGCCTGATGGCCGCGGAGGTCGTCGTCGGCGTTCTCGCCCATTCGCTCGCGCTCCTCTCCGACGCCGCGCACATGCTGACGGACGCGGGTGCGCTCGTGCTCTCACTCGTCGTCATCCGGCTGGTGGCGCGGCCGTCCGGCCGAGGCAACCTCACCTTCGGGCTGAAGCGGGCGGAGATCCTGTCGGCGCAGGCGAACGGCTTGACGCTGCTCGTGCTCTCGGGACTGATCGTCTACGGCGCGGTCGTGCGACTCGTCTCGCCGCCGCGGCCGGGCGGGCTCGCGATGCTCGTCGTCGCGCTCGCCGGCGTCGTCGTCAATCTCGCGGCGACGTGGCAGCTCGCGCAGGCGAACCGCGCGAGCCTGAACGTGGAGGGCTCGTTCCGGCACATCCTCACGGACCTCGCCGCCTTCGCGCTGACCGCGGTCGCCGGCGCCGTCGTCCTCGCGACGGGGTTTGGACGGGCAGACGGCATCGCCGCGCTCGCGATCGCCGCGATCATGCTACGCGCCGCGTACGGCCTCCTGCGCGACTCTGGTCGCGTGCTGCTCGAAGCGGCGCCGGGCGGGATGAGCGTCGAGGAGATCGGCAACGCGCTCGTCTCGCACCCGCACGTCGCGAGCGTGCACGACCTGCACGTCTGGGAGATCGGGTCGGGGTTTCCGGCGCTCTCCGCGCACGTGCTCGTCCATTCCGGCGACGACTGCCACGTGATCCGCCGCGAGCTCGAGCTGATGCTGGAGCAGCGGTTCGAGATCGAGCACTCGACGCTGCAGGTCGACCACGAGCGCGCGCGGCGCCTGCTCACGATCTCGCTCGGGCGCGGTCGCCGGTCGTGATCGTAACCAGTACCGCGGTCGACACGATCGTGCTCGTCTCGGCGATCGGGCCGGTGGTCGTCTGCCTGATCATCGTCTGGGTCTTCTTCCGCGCCGCGCGCCGCAACGACGAGCGCCAGGCGCGCGAAGGGCAGCTCCGCCGGCCTCCGTCCGACACGTGAGTGCGCAGCGTGCGAGCCTGGCGGCGGCAGCCGCCGCAGCGAGCGCCTTCGCGCTCCTCGCCACCCTGGTCGTCACGGGGGAGCTGACGGGAGTCGACCAGTACGCCGTCGACCACTGGATGCCCGAGGTCGAGCCCGGCGCCTCGTCGTCGTCCGCGCTCGGGTCGATCCAGCTCTACCCGAAGCCCGGGAGCGCGCTGCACGCGTTCTCGAACTTCTGGACGTATCCCGCCTCGCCGATCTGCTCGACGCTGCTGCTGCTCGCCGGCTGCCTTCTCCTCTACCGACGCGGCCGGCGCAGCGCCGCCTTCGCGTGGCCGGTCGTCTGGGTGGCGGCGAACGCGGTCGAGCTGCTGGGGAAGAGCGCGCTCGGGCGGCCGCCGCTCCACCTCGGCCCGGCGCCGCTGCACGGTTTCGACAGCTCGTTCCCGAGCGGGCACACGGTGCGGGCGGTCCTGCTCACGGTCGTGCTGGCGTCGCTCTGGCGGCGGGCCGCGCCGGCGGCGCTCGGCTGGCTCGTGGTCGCGCTGCTCGTGCTCGTGGTCAACGCCGACCACACGCCGACCGACGTCGGCGGCGGCGTCCTGCTCGCGCTGACGGCGACGTTCGCCGTCCGCGGCTTCGCCGCGCGCTCGGCGCCGGTCAGGCTCGCCTACGCGGCCGCCCCGTCGCGGTGATCGACGACCTGCTCCGCCGGCTCGAGGCGGGCGAGCTCGGCGACCCGCTGCCGGCGCTCGCCTACCTGGCCGGGCAAGCCGTGACGGTTGGGGAGCCGGAGCTGAACGAGGCCCGGCGCCGCTCGCTCCTCCTGCTCGCCGCGGGCGGCGACCCGAGCCGCGGGCTGGGTGTCGACGACCGCGCCGTGAAGGCGCTCGCGGTCGAGCTCTACACGGAGGAGCGCCGCGTGGCGCTCGGACGTGAGCTCGACGCGCTCGTCCTCCGCGTGCGCGAGCTCCCGCGCCTGCGCGACGCCGCTGTCTTCCTCGCCGGCGAGCCGGAGCTGGCGTGGCGGCTGTACGCGCTGGCCCTGCTCGCCGACGAGCTCGGCGCCGACGCCTGATCACTCGTCCGAGGGTGTGCCGCCGCTCGGCCTCGGCCGACACTCGCTTGCACATGCGGCGTGCGCTCCTCCTGGCGGTCCTCGGCGCGGCGGCGGCGGTCGTCCCGGTCGCGGGCGCGTCGCAGCTGATCGACCGCAACGCCACGGACGTCGAGCTGCTCGTGAACGCGAAGGGCGAGGCGCTGATCAGCTACCGCGCAGGCGGGGTCGAGAAGCACGTGCTCGTCTGGGGTGCCGTGAACGCGATCGCGCCGACGCCGTCGGGCAAGCAGGTCGCGTTCCAGGTCGACTACACGGGCGGCTGGGGCAAGTACTACCTCTCCGACCCGAGCGTGCGCGAGCTGCAGGCGAAGTACAAGCAGATCAGGCTCACGCCCGGCTACCTCAGCTCGCCGACGGTGAAGGAGCTCGCGGCGAAGTCGAGCTTCGCCAAGAACTACTGGAAGGATTCATTCGGCGGCACCTGCGCGCCCTACGACGGCCCGAAGCTCGCCTGGTTCGTCGCCGCCTGCAAGGCCCCCGACGGAAGCTACTGGGCGCTCCAGTCGTGGCAGCGCGCGCTTCCGGACTACGGCGTCACCCCGACGACGGCCCAGGCGGCGTGGGAGCTGCGCCTCTCGCACTGGACGGGCCCGCTGCCGGTGCTCACGATCTCGACCGACTGGGCCTGGCGCCAGTGGGATCACCTCTACGGCACGTTCACCTACGAGGGCAAGCCGGTCTTCGGCTACAAGTCGACGCTCGCCGGCGAGCCGCTCGACACGTTCGGCCGCAACATCTACGTCGACACGCTCGACTCCGTCTACGGCGGCGGCTGGAGACGCGAGAACAGCTTTCTGACCCACACGGGCAGCGGCGCCTTCTGCTACAGCGTCAACCCGCACGGTTCGCACCCGTCGGGCAAGGGGACGATGTATCGCGCGACGGTCGAGGGTCCCGGCGTGACGCCCGACGTCATGTGGGAGGGCAACGCGCCCGGGCCGTACGACGCGGCCGCGGACGCGATCGCGAACCAGTCGATCGCCGCCCTCGGCGACTCGCGCTGCAAGCCGAACTGAGGGTCCGGCTCCGGCCTCCACAGCTAGCCTCGCGCCGTGCACGAGCAAGGTGCCGATCAGCGCGCGCTCTTCCGTCGCTGGCCCTCGGGCGTCTCGGTCGTCGTCGCCGAGCTCGACGGCCGCCGCGCCGGCCTGACGGTCTCGACGCTGATCTCGCTCTCGCTCGAGCCGCCGCTCGTCGGCATCTCGATCGCCCGCGAGGCGTCGCTGTACGAGGTGCTGCGCGACGCCGGCGAGTGGTGCGCGTCGATCCTCGCCGGCGACCAGGACCACCTCGCGCAGCACTTCGCGCGCAGCGTGCCGCCGATCGCGCTCTGGAACGGCATCCCGGTCCGCGCGGACGACCCGCGGCTGATCGCCGACGCGGTCGGCTGGATCGTCGCGCGGACGGTCGACGAACTCACCGCCGGCGACCACACCTTCTTCGTCGGCGAGATCGTCGCCCTCGAGCACGGGCGCGCGACGGATTCGCTCGTGCACAAGGACCGCCGCTACTCGGCACTGTGATCGAGGCCGTCGTCTTCGACCTCGACGGCGTGCTGCTCGACTCCGAGCAGGTCTGGGACGAGGTGCGCGAGGGGCTCGCCCGCGAGCGCGGCGGCCGCTGGCACCCCGGCGCCCAGCGCGACATGATGGGCATGAGCTCGCGCGAGTGGTCGCGCTACATGCACGAGGTGGTCGGGCTGGCCGAGAGCCCGGAGGAGATCAATCGCGAGGTGGTCGCACGGCTGCTCGGGCGCTACGCCGGTTCGCCCCCCTGGCTGCCGGGCGCGCTCGACGCCGTCCGCCGGCTGGCGACGCGGTGGCCGCTCGCGCTCGCGTCCTCGTCGAATCGCGAGGTGATCGAGGCCGTGCTCGCGGCCGGCGGCATCGCCGGCTGCTTCCGCGCGATCGTCTCGTCGGAAGAGGTGCCGCGCGGCAAGCCGGCCCCGGACGTGTACCTCGAGGCGGCGCGGCGAATCGGCACCGAGCCGGCGCGCTGCGCGGCGATCGAGGACTCGCAGAACGGCATCCGCGCGGCGAAGGCGGCCGGCATGCGCTGCGTCGCGATCCCGAACGCGCGCTTTCCGCCGGGCGAGGCGACCGCGGAGGCCGACGTCGTCGTCGCCTCGGTCGCCGAGCTCGGGCCGGACGTCGTCGACCCGAACGGGTAGCCTCGGGACGATGAACGTCGAGTCGATCGCGATCGGCCCGTCCGAGGCGCTCGCGCCCGTCGGGTCGGTGCGCGCCGTCGCCGGCCAGGGGCTCGTCGGCGACCGGAAGGCGAACGCGGGCACGCGGCCGGGCGGCGCGCTGACCCTGATCGAGGCGGAGGCGCTCGAGGACGTCGGGCTCACGGGCGTCGAGTCGCGCCGACAGGTCGTCGTGCGTGGGGTCCGGCTGAACGACCTCGTCGGCAAGCGGTTCCGCGTCGGCGAGGTCGAGTGCGAGGGCGTCGAGCTCTGCGAGCCGTGCCTGCACCTGCAGTCGCTGACGCGGCCGGGCGTCATCGACGACCTGCTGCACCGCGGCGGGCTCAACGCCGACATCCTCAACGACGGCACGATCGCCGTCGGCGACCCCGTCGTCCTGCTCTGAGCTAGGCCTCCGAGCAGTCGCGACAGGCGCCGCGCAAGACGACGTCGTGGCCGGCGACCGAGTAGCCGGTGCGCCGCTCGAGCTCGTGCAGAGCGCGCTCGAGCTCGTCGTCGGCGAACGCCTCGACGCGACCGCAGTCGCCGCAGACGAGGTGGTGATGGTGCTCGCCGCTCGTCTGGAGCGGCTCGTAGCGCGCGACGCCGGCGCCGAGGTCGATGCGCTGCAGCAGGCCCTTCTCCGTCAGCAGGTCGAGGACGCGGTAGACGCTCGCGATCCCGACCGGCCGTCCCTCGTGCCGGAGCTCGTCGAAGATCTCCTGTGCCGTCAGGCAGCAGTCCTGGCGCCCGAGCAGCTCGACGACCGCCCGCCGGGCGACGCCGTTGCGATAGCCGCCGCCGCGGAGCGCGTCGAGCGTGCGCTCGGTCCAGTCCACGGCCAGATGATACCGGCTCTCACTTACGGCGAACGCGGAGCACGAAACCGGCGGTCGCCGTGCGCGCCGTCGGCGCGTGGAGCGAGACGGAGCCGCGGACGATCGCGCCGGCGCTCGCCGCAGGAAGCCCGAACGTGCAGCGGACGACGCCGCGCGCGAGCGTCGCCCGCGAGGCGACCGCGCGCCCGCGCACGTCGACGCGGCACGAGGGCGTCGCGCCGACGTCGACCCGCGACCCGTCGCCCCAGGTCGCTCGCACGCTGACGACCGCGGTGCCGCCGGCGGCGCGCGGGCCGGCTCGCGGCGACGCCAGCCGCAGCGAGTCGGCGCTCGGGCGGCCGGTCAGCTTCTCGACCGCCGCGTTCGCGTCGACGACGCCCCAGCCGTCCCTCGGCGTCCACCCGGTCCCGGGCGGCCTCGTCGCAGTCCGCTCGAGCAGGTCGGCGACCTGCACGTTCGTCAGCGCCGGGCCCGCCGCCCACACGAGCGCGGCGATCCCGGCGACCTCCGGGGCGGCGAAGCTCGTACCGTTCGCGTACGCGTAGCGTGTCCCGCGCAGGTCGAGGAGCGTCGCCTCGCAGCCGGTGCCGGTGTCGAAGCTGATCGCGATCGGCGGGATCGCGCCGATGACGCCGTTGGCGCAGCTGCCTCGGTACGTCCCGGGCGCGAGCAGCGAGAGCTGCGGCCCGAAGTTGGAGAAGACGGCGCGACGCCCCGTCGCGTTGCTCGCGCCGACGGCGAGCCCGCCGCTCCCCGGCTCGAGCAGCGACGCCGGGAACGAGATCGTGCCGGCGCCGTCGTTGCCGCTCGCCGCGACGACGAGCACGCCCGCGGCGAGTGCGTAGCCGATCGCGTCCCGGATCACGTCCGACGGCTCGCTGACGAGGCTGATGTTGAGCACGCGCACGTGGGCGTCCGTCAGCCGCCGGATGCCGGTGGCGAGCTCGACGGTGTCGAGCGGGTGCGTCTTCCAGGCGAGCACGCGGCAGGCGCCGCAGAAGCCCGCCAGACCGGCGCCGTCGTCGTTGCGGGCGGCGACGATCGACGAGATCAGCGTCCCGTGCCCGCTCGGGTCGGCAGCCGAGGTCGTCGTGCTCGTGTCCCAGAGGCCGCCGGCGACCTTGCCGCGCAGGTCGGGGACGGGCGAGACGCCGGAGTCGAGCACGCCGACGAGGATGCTCGAGCTGCCCTTGCTCAGGTTCAGCGCCTGGTCGACGCCGAGCGCGCCGAAGGCCCACTCCCACGGGACGCCGGTGGTCGGATCGTCCTCGTACGTCAACGGGTCGTCGCGCGCGTGCGCGAGCTGCACCGGCTCGACCGGCTCGAGGTAGCGCACCCGCCGGTCGTGCGCGAGAGCGGCGAGCCGCGACGCGCTTCCCCTGACGACGGCCGCGCGCAGGCGCGCCAGCGTCCGAACGACGCGCACGTGCGGGAGCTGCGACGGCGCGACTCCGGCCGCGAGGCCGACGACGGCGCGGTGACCGGCGACCGCCGCGGCCAGCGAGCGCGGCGTCGGCGCCGTCCGCGCCCAGCGCAGCGCCAGGTGAGGGGAGGGGGGCGGCGAGACCGCGGGCGCCGGTGGCGAGGGATCGGCCCGGGACTGCGCCGCGAGGACGAGTGCGAGCAGGAGGACGGCCCGCCGCAGCACGCGACGGGCCGTCGTTCGAGACCGGTGGGATCGGGCCGCTAGGAGACCTTCAGCGTGCCCTTCATCCCGGCTGCGGCGTGGCCCGGCACCGTGCACTTGTACGGATAGCTGCCGGCCTTCGCGAACGTGACCGTCAGGGAGGCCGACTTGCCCGGCTGGATCAACGAGGTCTTCTTGCCGTTGATCGAGAAGTCGTGGGCGAGCTTGCCCTTGTTCGAGACCTTGAAGGTGACGCTGCCGTGCTTCACCGAGCTCGGCGAGAGCGTGAAATGGAACTCGGCCGGCTTGCCTGCCGTGACCGTGACGGTCGCCGCGGCGCGATTCTGATGTGCCAGCGCGGGCAACGCCGATGCAAGCGCGAACCCAGCGACGAGGCCGAGTGTGGCTCCCCGGATCTTGCTCATGAGAATGGAAATCCCCTTTGTGCTGGAGGTGTGACGGGACGCCTCACCGTACCACGGTCGCGTGGATGGCTCCGCCGGCATAACCGTTGAGTAACAGTCAGAATGCCGCCGTGCAGCCCGAGGCCGCCACGCTTCGCTTCGCTGTCGCGCCGCGTGCAGGACTCCTCGCCGACGTCGTCCTCGTCTGCGCCGGCGCCGGGCTCGTCGCGCTCGCGGCGCAGGTCTCGATCCACCTCGGCTTCACGCCGGTGCCGATCACCGGCCAGACGTTCGCCGTCGTGCTCGTCGGCGCGTCGCTCGGCTCGATCCGCGGCACGGCGAGCCTGCTCCTCTACCTCGTCGTCGGCCTCGCGGGCGCGCCGGTGTACGCCGGCCACGCGCACGGCTGGGAGGTGTTCAGCGGCGCGACCGGCGGCTACATCGTCGGGTTCGTCGCCGCCGCGGCCCTGACCGGCCTGCTCGCGGAGCGGCAGCTCGACCGGCGCGTGTCGACGTCGATCAGCGCGATGCTGAACGGGAACGTGCTCATCTACGTCTTCGGCCTCGTGTGGCTGCATCACTCGCTGCACGCCAGCTGGGCGACGACGCTGACGGACGGCCTCTACCCGTTCGTGGCCGGCGACGTGATCAAGCTCTACCTGGCCGCGCTCGCGCTCCCCGGCGCCTGGCGGATCGTCGGGCGCGTCAGCCGGTCGGCGGGCGCAGGACCGCGAACTGGTCGGTGATCGCGATCTCGCGCAGTCGGAAGCGGTAGAGCGCGGGCGGGCGGCCGCCGCTCGGTCCCGGCTCGCGCCGCTCGCCGGTCGGCTCGAGCAGCTGCCGGCGGAGCAGGACGCGGAGCAGGTTCGTCGCGGAGACGTCGTGGCCGAGCGCAGCGCGGTACAGCTCGCGCAGCTCGGAGATCGTGAACGTCTCGGGCGCGAGCGCGAAGCCGAGGTTCGTGTACGAGAGCTTGCCTCGCAGGCGGCCGCGCGCGAGCAGGGTGAACACCTCGTGGTCGAACGCGAGCGGCGGCAGGTGGTCGACCGGATGCCAGCGCGTGTCGGCGGGCAGCGCCGGCTCCTGGTCGCTCGGCACGAGGCCGAGGTACGCCGTCGCGAGCTCCCAGCGGAGGGGGTTGCGGTCCGGTGCGCTGCGGGTCTCGAGCTGCTCGAGATGGGCGAGCTCGCGCACGTCGACCTTGGCCGCGAGGTGCCGACGGATCGACTCCTCGAGCGTCTCGCCCTCGAGGAGCTCGCCGCCGGGAAGCGCCCACGTGCCGGCGAACGGCTCGCGCGCCCGCTCCCAGAGGAGCACCTGCAGCCGGCCGTCGCGCACCTGCAGGACGACGGCGACGACCGCGTGCGCGGCGGACGTTTTCGCTTCGGGGTCGGAAACGGTGTACACTCCTTCACCAGGTTATCGACTCTGAGGAGAAAACCTCGGTGGGAAGGCTGGACGAGCGGGCGGACGTGGTGGTCGTGGGCGCCGGCGTCGCCGGGCTCTCGGCGGCGCTCGCGGCGGCGCGGGAGACCGACGTGCTCCTGCTTGCGAGCGGCCCCGTCTCCTCCTCGACGAGCTACCAGGCGCAGGGCGGCGTCGCCGCCGCCGTGGGCGAGGGCGACGCGCCGGCGCTGCACGCCGCCGACACGCACCGCGCCGGGCGGGGAATCTGCCGTCCGAGCGCCGTCGTCGTGTTGACGGAGGAGGCGCCCGCGCGGATCGCCGACCTCGTCGAGCTCGGCGTCCCGTTCGACGAAGGTCTCGGCCACGAGGGCGGGCATTCGCGGCGGCGGGTCGTGCACGCGAACGGCGCCGAGACCGGCAAGGCGATTGCGCAGACGCTCGCCGCGCATGCGCGGGCGCAGCCGCGGATCACGATCTCGGAGGGGGAGGCGGTCGTCGACCTCTGGCGCTCGGACGGGCGTTGCGTCGGCGTCGTCACGAGCCGGCGCGCGATCGCGGCGCGGGCGACGATCCTGGCGACCGGCGGTTATGCCGCGCTGTGGGAGCGGACGACGAACCCGCCGGGCGCGTGCGGGCAGGGGCTCGTGCTCGCGTACCGCGCCGGCGCTGCGCTCGCCGACCTCGAGTTCGTGCAGTTCCACCCGACAGCGCTCGCCGACGACGGCTTCCTGCTCTCGGAGGCGCTGCGCGGCGAGGGGGCGCTCCTCGTCGACGACGACGGCTCGCGGTTCACCGACGAGCTCGCGCCGCGCGACGTCGTCACGCGCGCGATCGTCGAGCGCGGGCGCGCTCGGCTCGACCTCCGGCCGGTCGAACGGGAGCGGTTCCCCGGCCTGATCGCGACCCTCGAGCGCGCAGGCTACGACCCGGCCGTCGAGCCGATCCCGGTCGCGCCCGCGGCGCACTACACCGTCGGCGGCATCGTCACCGACCTCGACGGCCGCAGCACGCTGCCCGGCCTCTTCGCAGCCGGCGAGTGCGCCTGCACGGGCGTCCACGGCGCGAATCGCCTCGCCTCGAACTCGCTGCTCGAGTGCCTGGTCTTCGGCCGCCGGGCGGCGATCGCGGCCGTGTCCGATCCGCACTCCGGCCTCAGAGACACCTCAGAGACGGCTCAGAGACGGCTCAGAGACGGTGACGAGCCTGTCACGCCGGCGCTGCGGCGCGCGCTCTGGGAAGACGCCGGCGTGATCCGAAGCGCCGAGGGGCTCGAGCGCCTGCGGCGGTCGCCGGCGCTCCTGCCGCGCCTGATCGCCGAGAGCGCGCTCGCGCGGCGCGAGAGCCGCGGCGGCCACTTCCGCGCCGACTTCCCGAGCGAGGACGACGCCTTCGCGGGGCACGTCGTGCTCGAGCAGGGCCGCGAGCCGAGGATCGAACGATGGAGCTGAGCGCCGAGACGCTCGAGCGGGTCGTCCGCACCGCACTCGCCGAGGACGTCGGCGCCGGCGACGTGACGACCGAGCGACTGGTCGCCGCCCACAGGCGCTGCCGCGGCGGCGTCTACCTCGAGGAGCCGGGCATCGTCTGCGGGCTCGCCGTCGTCGAGGCGGTGTTCCGGACGCTCGACGCCGGGGTCGCCTGGTCGCCCCGGAGCGGCGACGGAGACGGCCCGACGACCGGCCTCGTCGCGACGCTCGACGGCAGCGCGCGCGCCGTGCTGACGGGCGAGCGGACGGCGCTCAACCTGCTCGGCCGCCTCTGCGGCGTCGCGACGCTGACGCGCCGCTACGTCGAGGCCGTCGCCGGCACCGGCGTCACGATCCTCGACACGCGGAAGACGACGCCCGGGCTGCGGGCGCTCGAGAAGTACGCGGTGCGCTGCGGCGGGGCCGCGAACCACCGCTTCGGCCTCGACGACGCGCTCCTCGTCAAGGAGAACCACCTCCGCCTCGCCGGCGGCATCGCGCCGGCGGTCGCCGCGCTGCGAAACGGCCGGCCGGTCGAGGTGGAAGCGGAGACGCTGGCGGAGGTCGAGGAAGCGCTCGCAGCCGGCGCCGAGCGGATCCTGCTCGACAACATGCCGATCGCCGACGTTCGCCGCGCCGTCGAGCTCACGGCCGGGCGCGCGCAGCTCGAGGCCTCCGGCGGCATCACCCTCGAGACCGTGCGCGCCTACGCCGAGACGGGCGTCGACTTCATCTCGGTCGGCGCGCTGACGCACGCCGCGCGCTCGCTGCACGTCTCGCTGGAGGTCGAGTGACGACGGCCGAGCTCGCCACGCTCCACGACGAGATCCGCGAGCTCGCACGCGAGCGCAACGCCGTGCTGCTCGCGCACAACTACCAGGTACCCGAGGTGCAGGACGTGGCCGACTTCGTCGGCGACTCGCTCGCCCTCGCGCGCGAGGCGGCGAAGACCGACTCCGGCGAGATCGTCTTCTGCGGCGTCCACTTCATGGCCGAGACGGCGGCGGTCGTCTGTCCGGACAAGACCGTGCTGATCCCGGACCCGAAGGCGGGCTGCTCGCTCGCTTCGTCGATCACCGCCGACGAGCTGCGCGCCTGGAAGGCCGAGCACCCCGGCGCCGTCGTCGTCAGCTACGTCAACACGGCCGCCGAGGTGAAGGCGGAGTCCGACTACTGCTGCACGTCCGGCAACGCGAAGGCGGTCATCGAGGCGATCCCGCGCGACCGCGAGATCCTCTTCCTGCCTGACGTCTACCTCGGGCTCTGGCTCGAGCGCGTGACCGGCCGCAAGCTGCGCATCTGGCTGGGCGAGTGCCACGTCCACGCCGGCATCCGCCCGGCCGACATCGAGCGCTGGACGAGCGACGCGCCGGATGCAGAGCTCCTCGTGCACCCCGAATGCGGCTGCGCGAGCCAGGCGATGGCGTTCGCGAACGGGCGCACGAAGATCCTCTCGACCGAGGGGATGGTGCGGTTCGCGCGCCGGTCGGAGAAGGAGCGCTTCCTCGTCGCGACCGAGACCGGGATCCTCCACCGGCTCGAGCGCGAGGTGCCGGGCAAGCGGTTCGAGCCGGTGCGCGAGGACGCCGTTTGCCGGTTCATGAAGATGATCACGCTCGAGAAGGTGCGCGACTCGCTCCGCGACGGCAAGTACGTCGTCACCGTCGAGCCGGAGATTGCCGCCCGTGCGCGCGGCGCGATCGAGCGCATGCTCTCGCTCGGCTAGCTCGCGACGAAGCGATAGCCGACGCCCGGCACCGTCAGCAGGTAGCGAGGGCGCGCGGGGTCGGCCTCGATCTTCCGGCGCAGGTGCGAGACGTACACGTGCAGGTAGTTCGACTCCTCGCGGTACCGCGGGCCCCACACCTCGCGCAGGATGGTGGGGTGCGTGAGCAGCTTGCCGTCGTTCTGCGCGAGCAGGCGCAGGAGGTCGTACTCCGTCGGCGTGAGCGAGACCGCCTGCCCGCGCACGGTGACGAGGCGCTTCTCGAAGTCGATGCGCAGGTCGCCGGCCTCGAGCACCCGCGCCTGCGTCGGCGCCGAGCGGCGCAGCGCCGCGCGCAGACGGGCCGTCAGCTCGTCGACGTTGAACGGCTTCGTGACGTAGTCGTCGGCGCCCGCGTCGAGCGCCGCGATCTTCTCGGCGTCGTCGCCGACCGCTGAGAGGACGAGGATCGGCGCCGCGCTCCACTGCCGCAGCTCGCGGCAGAGGTCGGTCCCGCGGCCGTCGGGCAGCAGCACGTCGAGGATCAGCGCATCCGGCGGTCGGGCGGCCGCGGCCGCGAGCGCGGCCTCGGCGGTCGCAGCCACGTCGACGTCGTAACCCTCGTTCCGCAGCTTCATCTGGAGGGCCCGCAGGATCTGCGGCTCGTCGTCGACGACGAGGATGCGGCCGCCGCTCAGGACGGCACCTCGAGCGCGTCGGCATGCCGCGGCAGCGCGAGCGCGAACGTGGCGCCGCTCCCGTTCGGCGACTCGTACCAGAGCCGGCAGCCGTTCAGCTCCGCGAAGCCCTTCGCGATCGCGAGCCCGAGCCCGGTGCCGGACTCCGCTGGTCCGTGCGCGAACGGCTCGAAGAGCCGCGCGGGGTCGGCCGCGAGGCCGGGCCCGTGGTCGACGACACGCAGCACCACCTCGTGCTCGGACGCCTCGCAGCGCACCTCGACGCGATCGCCGGTCGCGGAGGCCTTGAGCGCGTTCTCGAGCAGGTTCGCAAGGACGCGCTCGATCTGATCCGCGTCGACGAGCAGCGGCGGCGACTCTTCCGGAAGCGACACCTCGATCCGCTCGGCGTCCGCGCCGATCGCCTCGAGCGCGCGCGCGACGAGCCCGTCCGCGGTCCAGAGCTCGAGGCGCGGCCTCGCCGCCCCGGCCTCGAGCCTGGAGAGGTCGAGCAGGTTGCCAACGATCCTCGTCAGGCGCTGCGTCTGGGCGCGAACGGTGGCGACGAGCTCGGCCTGCTCGGACGCGCTGAGCGCGTCGGCGCCGCCCGCGAGAACGTCGCTCGCGGCTGCGATCGCCGTCAGCGGCGAGCGGAGGTCGTGGCTGAGCGTCCGCAGGACGTTCGTCTTGACCGCGTCGCTCCGCCGCAGGGTCTCGGCCTCGACGGCGGCGAGCGCCCGTCGCCGCGACCGCGCCGAGAGCTCGCTCACCACCACCGCGGTGACGAGGTAGACGGCGAGCGCGACCCAGTTCGACGAGTCGCGGAGCGCCAGGGTGTGCACCGGCGGCAGGAACAGGAAGTTGAACGCGACCATGCTGAGGACGGAGACGGCGAGCGCGTAGGCGAGGCCCCAGAGGGCGGCGATCGGGAGGACCGCGAACAGGTAGAGGACGCCGAGGCTGAGCACGGGCGCAACGGGACGGAGGGCGTAGACCGCTCCCGTGACGGCAACCACCGCCGCCACGCTGACCAGGATGCGGACGGGGATCCGGGCGCTCACGAGGTTCTGCCTGGAGGATAGGCCGATCACGGATAGGCCGATCACGCGAGCTGGTAGGGGACGCTCGTGAGGATCACGCGCGGCTCGAAGAGCAGCAGCCGCTTGACGTAGAGGGCGCGCTGGTTGTGCAGGAGCCGTTCGGGGCCGTGAACGACGAGCTCGGGCATGACGACGACGGCGACCGACGCCGGATCGGCGGTGATCGTCCTGATCCGTCCGAGCAGCGGCTCGCCGATGTCGCGGAACGGCGCCTCGATGATCTCGAGCGGCAGCGGGATGTCGTATCGGCTCCAGTCGCGTGCGACGCGCTCGGCGTCGGCGTCGTTGTCGGCGAAGTAGACGGCCGACGTCTCGGCGAGGCCGAGCGAGCGTGCGTAGATCGACGCGCGCAGGGAGACGGCGTTGACACGCGACACCGGCACGATGCAGGCCGCTCGCTGCGGCTCGGCCCAGTCCCCGTTGCCGAGCTGCGGCACGTCGGTGACGACGACGCCCGGCTCGCGGAGGAGCCCGAGCTTCAGCGAGAACGTCGAGCGGTGCACGACGGCGCCGACGAGCGACGGAGCGCGGAAGAGCTCGGGGATGACGACGGTGACGAAGTCGCCGTCGCCACGCGGGAAGCCCCAGACGTACTCGAGCACGGCGTCGAGCGGCTCGTCCTCCGGCGCGAGCACCTCGAGGTGCGGCTCGCCCTGCGTCCAGTCGAAGAAGCGGGGCCTGATGCCCGGATCGGAGTCCGGGAAGGGAACGTGCACCGCGTGCAGCTCGCCCTTCGCGATCGTGCGCGCATACCAGTAGGCCTCCCGCGTCGCCGCGTCGAGGCGCTCGACGTAGAGCACGACCGTGTTCGCCGGGAACGGCCGCGCCAGCACCGCCTTCGACTGTGCGCGCAGCCGGCGATCGACAGCGCGGTAGTGGCGATGTATGCCGTAGAAGCCCAGGATCAGCAACGGGATCGTGATCGTCACCATCCACGCGCCGGCCGTGAACTTCGTCCAGATCACGATCACGTCGACCACGAACGTCGTCGCCGCGCCGACGGCGTTCATCGCGGCGCGCCGGCGCCAGCCGGTCGACCGCTCGCGCAGCCAGTAGCGCACCATTCCCGTCTGCGCGAGCGTGAACGCGGTGAAGACGCCGATCACGTAGAGGTGGATGAGCGAGTTGACGTTCGCGCGGAATGCGACGAGCAGGCCGCCGGCGAGCGCCGACAGGATCAGGATTCCGTTCGAGTAGACGAGCCGGTCGCCGAGGTTGACGAACTGCCGCGGGAAGTAGTCGTCGCGCGAGAGCAACGCGGCGAGGCGCGGGAAGCCCTGGTACGACGTGTTCGCGGCGAGGACGAGGATCGCAAACGTGAACGCCTGCACCGGGTAGTAGTCGAGGCGGAACGCGGCGTGCGCGATCTGCGACAGCACCGACTCCGTCGAGCTCGGCCGCGCGCCCATCCGTACGGCGAGGTACGAGACTGCGAGGAAGAGGCTGATCGAGACGCCGCCCATCGCGAGCAGCGTGCGCGAAGCGTTCTGCGCCTGCGGGTTGCGGAAGGCGGTGACGCCGTTCGAGATCGACTCGATGCCGGTGAGGGCGACGGCGCCCGACGAGAACGCCTTCAGCAACGCGAACAGGCTCAACGTCCCGGTGCCGACCGGGAGCAGGTGCGTCGCCTGCGCGTGCGGGCACGTGCCCGTCGCGCACCGTGCGAGTCCGACTCCGAGCGCCGCGTAGAGCGTGACGAGGAAGCCGTAGGTCGGAAAGGCGAAGAGCAGGCCCGACTCGCGGACGCCGCGCAGGTTCGCGAACGTCAGCAAGACGACGGACGCGAGCGAGAACGGCAGGAGGTACGAGCCGAGCGCAGGCACCGCCGAGGTGATCGCGAAGATCCCCGCGGCGATCGACACCGCGACCGTGAGCACGTAGTCGACGAGCAGGGCGGCGGCAGCGACGAGCCCGGGGAAGACGCCGAGGTTCTCCTTCGCGAAGACGTAGGAGCCGCCGCTCGAGGCGTACGCTCGCACGCCCTGGCTGTACGAGACGACGACGACCGCCAGCAGGCACGCGATCGCGATCGCGATCGGGAAGACGAGGTGACGCGAGGCAAGCGAGGAGGCGACGAGGACGGTCAGCGCCGCTTCGGTCGCGTACGCGACCGACGAGATCGGATCGGAGGCGAAGATCGGAAGCGCGAGGAACTTCGGCAACAGCGTCTCCGGGAGCTCGCGCGTCGCGCGCGGGCGCCCGATCGCGAGCCGCTTGACGGCTGCCAGCGCGGTGCTCACCGCGCGCCGCCTGCCGTCGCCAGCACGACCCGGCAGGGAGCGTGACGGAGTACGAAGGCGACGGTGGCCCCGAACAGCGGCGCGTACTTGCTCGAACGCTCCTGTCGCTCCGCGCCGACGACGACGATCTCGGCGTCGGCCGCCGCGGCCTCGGCGACGATCGCCTCACCCGCCGCACGCGCCCGCACGACGCGCGTCACGATCGTGACGCCGAAGCGCTCACCCACGGCCTGCGCCGCTGCGAGCACACGCGCCGCCTGCGCCTCCGCCTCGTCCATGTGCGCGTCGAGCGGCAGCTCCGCCGGCACCGCGATCGCGACCAGCGCCGTCACGGTCGCGTGCCGCTCGGCCGCGAGCACGCAGCCGACGGCGACGGCCAGCTGCCCGCGCTCGCCGGCGACGACCGGCACGAGGATCCGCGTGTACGCCGTGCCCGCTCGCCCTCGGCGACGCTCCGCGCGGCCGAGCACTGCCACGCGGCCACGCTAGCCCCACTCTCCTCAACCGTGACTGAAGATTTCCGCGTCTTCGCTTAAGGGCGGCTTAACGTCGAAGCCGTCCTCGAAGGCACCGATGGGGTGGTCCGAACGGCCGGAGCGTGTAACTTTGGGGGGTCACCACCCGTCTCCGACGGGCGATGGCGCCCGGGAGGACTTAAACGAACTCTTAGGCCGCACTCAGGCGAGTGTGGTCTTCTGTGACCGAATGAGGAGGCTCGGCTTGGCCGAAAGACAAATCATCGCTCCCTCCGACGACGCTCTGCTCCAGAAGCTCGAGGAGGCTCTGTACGAGATCCGGCGGGTGATCGCAGGTCAGGAGGCCATGCTCGAACGGGTGCTGATCTGCCTGCTCGCGGGCGGGCACCTGCTGATCGAGGGCGTCCCGGGCCTCGCGAAGACGCTGACGATCAAGACGACGGCGGCCGTGCTGGGCGGCAGCTTCAAGCGCGTTCAGTTCACGCCCGACCTCGTCCCGAGCGACCTCGTCGGCACCCGGGTCTTCCGGCCGGACCACGGCGACTTCGACACGGAGCTGGGGCCCGTCTTCTGCAACTTCCTGCTCGCGGACGAGATCAACCGCGCACCGGCCAAGGTGCAGTCGGCGCTCCTCGAGGTGATGCAGGAACGGCAGGTCACGATCGGTCACAACACGTACCCCGTCCCGGACCCGTTCCTCGTGCTCGCGACGCAGAATCCGATCGAGTCGGAGGGCACGTATCCGCTCCCGGAGGCCCAGGTCGACCGGTTCATGCTGAAGATCCTCGTCGACTACCCGACGCACGACCACGAGCTGACGGTCGTCGCGCGCTCGCTCGAGGACCCGCCGGTGCTCGAGCAGGTGCTGTCGATCGACGAGCTGAAGGGCCTGCAGGCGAAGGTGCACGACGTCTACGTCGACCCGGCGCTGATCAGCTGGGTGGTCGATCTCGCGACGGCGACGCGCAAGCCCGTCGACAGCGGCGTCCCGACGATCGCTCCCTACGTCGCGTACGGCGCGAGCCCGCGCGGGCCGATCAGCGTCGTCGCCGCCGCGCGCGCGATGGCGCTCCTGCACGGCCGCGACTACGCGGTCGTCTCCGACGTCGAGGCGGTCGTGCGGGACGCGTTCAGGCACCGGATCGTGCTCTCGTATCAAGCGCTCGCGGAGGAGGTCTCGCCGGACGACATCCTGGACAACGTCCTCGCTGCGGTGAAGGCGCCGCAGATCGACTTCGGCCGCACGGCGCCGGCAGCGGCCTGAGGCCTGAGAGTAGGCTGACGGGCACGAACAGACACGGGGGCAAAGCAGCGTGATGTCCCTCATGGAAGCGCTCGGGCGCGAGCGCACCCCCGCAGAGCCCGGCCCGGGCCACCTCACCGCAGAGAGCCTCCGCGCACTCGAGCTCGCAATCGGCAGGCGGGTCGACGGCCTGCTCGCCGGCGACTACCGCTCCGCGTTCTCCGGTCTCGGCAGCGAGCTCTTCCAGGTGCGTCCGTACGAGCCCGGCGACGACGTGCGACGGATCGAATGGAACGTGACCGCGCGCACCGGACAGACGCACGTGCGCGTCGAGCTCGCCGAGCGCGTGCTCGTCACCTGGCTCGTCATGGACGCCTCCGCCTCGATGCGGTTCGGCACCGCCGACCGGCGCAAGGCGGACGTCGCCGAGGGCGTCGCGCTCGCGATCGGCACAGCCGCCACCCGCCGCGGCAACCGGCTCGGCCTCGTCGCGTTCGGCGCCGACGAGCCGCGCTACCGCCGCCCGCGCCAGGGCCGCCGTGCGCTCCTGCTGACGCTCGAAGCGCTTCGAGACGCACCACGCGGCCCCGGGCGACTTGCCGAGGCGCTGACGCTCGTCGACGCGCTCGCATTGCAGCGCGCCCTCGTCGTGATCGTCTCCGACTTCCGCGGCGCCCACGACTGGCACGGGCCGCTCCTGCGGCTCGCGGGGCGCCATCCGACCGTCGCGGTCGAGATCCGCGATCCGCGCGAGCAGGAGCTCGTCGACGTCGGCACGCTGACGCTCGTCGACCCGGAGAGCGGCCGCCAGCTGCGGGTCGACACGAGCGACCCGGCCATCCGTGAGCGCTTTGCGGTCGCGGCCGAGGAGGAGCGGAAGTCGCTCGTGCGGCTGCTGACCTCCGTCGGCGTCCCGCACGTCGCGCTTTCGACCGAAGGCGACTGGCTGCGACCGCTCGCCATGTTCCTGCGCCGGAGCGCCCACGCCTGATGAGCTTCGCCGCGCCCGTCATGCTCGTCTTCCTCGTGCTCGTGCCGCTCGCGGCGCTCGCCTATGTCTGGCTCGAGCGCCGCCGCGAGGAACGCGCGGCGCAGTGGGCGCGGCCCGCGCTCGTTCCGAACCTCGTCCACCGCCCGTCGCCGCGGCTGCGGCACATCCCGGCGATCCTGTTCCTGATCGGCCTCACGTTCCTGCTGCTCGGGATCGCGCGGCCGGAGGCGAAGCTGACGAGCGACAAGGAGGGCTCGACGATCGTGCTGGCCGTCGACCAGTCGGGCTCGATGGCCGCGAAGGACATCAAGCCGACGCGGCTGCTCGCGGCGCGCGCCGCGATCCTCGGCTTCCTCGACAAGCTGCCCTCGAAGTACCGGGTCGCACTCGAGGTCTTCACCGAGCACCCGTACGTGACCGTGCCGCCGACGTACGACCGGATCAAGGTCGCGGAGGCGTTGCCGCTCAAGGCCCAGCCGCACGGCACCGACATCGGCGATGCGGTGCAGACGGCCGCGACGGTCGCGGCGAAGACCGTCGGCGTCGGCAAGCCGGGCGTGTCGCATCCGCCGGCGACGGTCGTGCTGATCTCGGACGGCGCGCAGACCGTGCGCGGGCTGCAGCCGCTGCTGGCGGCGCGCGCCGCGAAGAAGCTCGGCGTTCCCGTCTCGACGGTGCTCGTCGGGACGCAGAAGGGCGTGGTGACGCAGAAGCTGAAGGTGAACGGCTACCCCGAGTCGAAGACGATCAGCGTCCCGAACGACCCGATCGACCTGCAGACGATCGCGAAGGCGAGCGGCGGGCGGTTCTACTCGGCGACGAGCGCGCAGCAGCTGCTCCAGATCTACAAGGACCTCGGCTCCCACCAGGCGCACACGCGGACGAACCACGAGGTGACGGCGGCCGCCGTCGGGATCGCGCTCGCGTTCATCCTCGCCGGCGTCGCCCTCTCCGGGATCTGGTTCCGGAGGCTCGCGTGAGCCGACGCCGGCCGGCGCTCGCGGCTGCGGGCCTCGCGGCGCTCGCCGGGCTCGCGGCCGCGGCAGTCGCGTTCGCCGCGGCGCCGAAGGCGGTCCCCTGCAAGGGGCAGAAACAATGCATCACCGTCAACGGGCCGTGGGTTGCCGTGCCCGCGCGCGGCGAGGCGACGTTCCTGCTCGAGTGCCCGAAGCGGCAGGGGACGGTCGGCGGCGTCGACGTGCTCGCCAGCTCGGCCGACGTCCGCGTCTCGTGGGAAGGCGGCGTCCCCTCGGCGCCGATCCGCGGCGGCGGCACGACGACGGGGCCCTACCTGCTCTTCCACGCCGTCTCCGCGGGCGGCAAGCCCGGGCTGATGCAGCCGTGGATCGGCTGCCTGCCGAACCCGCCCGCGAACCCGCGCTCGACCACGTCGGCGCGCGTCGTGGCGGTGACGAAGCCGGGCAAGGCGCTCGACCTGTGGCAGACCTCACTCGCTCTGCATCCCGGCCACCAGACCGCGAGCCGCGCCTGCGGCAAGGCAGGCGAGCGGCTCCTCAGCGGCTGGCAGGCGACGGCGTTCAAGGTCGACGAGGCGCCGAGCCCGGCGCTCGCCGCTCGCGTGCACGCCGCGCTTGCGCTCGGCGACGTGCGCGTCGCCGTCTCGATCCAGACGGCGAGCGGCATCCCCGCGGGCGCATCACCGGAGGTGCAGGTGGGGGCGGTCTGCGCGAGATGACCTTCGGCAGCCCGTTCCTGCTCTCCGTGCTCGCGATCGTCCCGCTGACGCTGATCTTCTTGATCGTGCAGCGACGGCGCCGGGCGCGCTACGCGATCGCCTTCACGAACCTGGACGTGCTCGCGAGCGTGGTCGAGGAGCGGCGCGCCTGGCGACCGTGGGTGGCGACGGCGCTGCTGCTCGTCGCGCTCGCCACCGCCGGCGTCGCCGTCGCGCGGCCGCGGGCGCACCTGACCGTGCCGGAGCAGAACGCGACGATCGTTCTCGTCGTCGACGTCTCCGGGTCGATGCGCGCGACCGACGTGAAGCCGTCGCGACTCGACGCCGCCGTCGCGGCGATGCAGGCGTTCGTGCACAAGCTGCCGAAGAACGTCAAGGTCGGCCTCGTCGCCTTCAGCACCACGGCAGAGGTGCTGACGAAGCCGACGATCGATCGGCAGGCGATCGAGGACGGCCTCAGCTACCTCTCGCCCGAGGCGGGCACGGCGCTCGGCGACGGCCTGATGGTCGGCTCGCGCCTGATCGTCAGCTCGCTCAACGCGGTCGGCGTCCGCCACGAGGCGGGCAAGTTCCTGCCGGCCGCGATCGTGCTCGAATCGGACGGCGCCCAGAATCGCGGCACCGCGACGCCGCAGCAGGCGGCGTCGTACGCGAAGAAGCACGGCATCCGCATCTACGGCGTCGCGCTCGGGACG
>DASRGD010000033.1:0-4341 GCA_035651195.1 Gaiellaceae bacterium
CACCATCAGCGCGAAGACGCGCTTGACCGCCGGATCGCGCCAGTCGAGCACGAGCCGGAGGCGCCCGTCGCGGCCCCGCAGCCACGGGACGGGCAGCAGCACCTGGATCACCGTTCCCGCGAGGATCGACGCCGCGTACACGTACAGCTTCGCGTCGATCCCGTGCACCTGGGGCACGCCGATCGCGAGGCCGGCGATGATCGCCAGGTTCCACGCGACCGGCGTCAACGCCGGCACGCTGAAGTGGTCGTACGAGTTGAGGATCCCGACCACGATTCCGGAGACGCCGAGCAGCGCCACGATCGGGAACAGGATCCGCGAGAGCGACACCGCAAGCGGCCGGTCGCCGCCGGGGTTCCCGAACGGCGCGATGACCCATGGCGCGACGACGATGAAGAGGGCGGTCAGCGCCGTCAGCGCGAGCAGCGTCAGCCAGAAGAGCGACGACGCGACCCGCCACGCGCGCTTGCGCTCTCCCTTCTCGAGCAACTCGCTGAACACCGGTACGAACGCGGACGAGAGCGCCGCGTCCGCGACCAGCGCGCGGACGAGGTTCGGCACCTGGAACGCAACCGTGAACGCGTTGATCCGCCCCTGGGCGCCGAAGTAGTAGGCGGCGACGATCTCGCGCACGAGCCCGAGCACGCGCGAGAGGCCGGTCGCGAGCGAGAAGATGAGCGTCGAGAGCGCGAGGCCCCGCGACGCCGGTGCGAGCGCCGGCCCGGTAGCGGTGTCGGCGGTCTCGCTCACGCGGTCACCTTACGCAGGCATGCGGTCGAAAACCGGGCTCTGGTACGATCTCTCTCGCCCGCTCCGCGGGCTTTTTCACGAGATGCCGAATATCAGGCAACAGAAGAAGCGCGTCCGCACGGCCTCCGAGCAGCGGCTCGAGAACCTGCGCTACGTCTCGACGATCAAGACGCTGAGGAAGCGGCTGGCCGCCGCCGTCGAGAGCGGCGACCAGCACGCGGCGGAGGCCGAGTACAAGGGCCTCGTCAGGCTGCTCGACCGCGCCGTCGCACGCGGCGCCATCCACCGCAATACCGCGGCACGCAGGAAGTCACAGGCGGCGCGGCTCGTCGGCGCGAAGAAGTAGCGCTAGCTACGCGCGCGCCTGCGTGATCTCGACCAGCGCCCGCTCGAGCTCGAGGTCGGGCGCGAGGCGGGACCCGCCCTTGAGCGCGTGGTCGAGCTGCGCGAGACGGAGGGTCGCGCGGCGTAGCTCCTCGCGGCTGTAGTTGCGGGCCTGCGCGTAGAGCTTCTGCACGTAGAAGGGGTGCTGCTTGAGCCGGGCGGCTGCATCCTTCGCCGACAGCCCTTCGGCCTCGAGGGCCTGGCACGAGCGAATCCGTGCGACGTGGCTCGTCAGGATGCCTGCGAGGCGCGGGATCGTTCGCGAGCGAGGGTCGCCTGACCGCTCGAGCATCGCTTCGGCCGCAGCGAGCGCGGCCGGGACGTCGCGCGCCCCCCACGCATCCGTGAGCGCGAAGCTCGTCGCTTCCGCGCGGGCGCCGACGAGCGTCTCGACGTCGGCAGGCGTGATCCGGTCGCCGCCGGCCCAGACGGCCAGCTTGTCGACCTCGAGTGACAGCTCGTAGAGGTCGTCGCCGACGAGCTCGATCAGCGCCCGGCACGCCTCGGGCTCGACGAGCGCGCCGTGCAGCTTGAACTGCTCGGCGACCCAGCCCTGCAGCCCGCGCTGCGGGACCTCCCAGAGCAGCACCTCCCCGACCGCCGCCACGGCCTTCGCGATCGGGGCGTCCTTCTTCAGCTCGGCGGCGACGAGCGCGAGCGTGGTCGCCGGGGCCGGCGCCTTCAGGTAGGCCGCGACCGCCTTCACGTCGTCTGCCTTCCACATCTCGACACCATCCACGACGATCAGCCGCCCTTCGTCGGCGAAGAGGCCGAGCGCGTTCGCCGCCGCGACGAGCTCGGCGCCGTTCGTCTCCCCGGCCGCGAGCATCTCGACGGCGTCGGCGGCGAATCGACCGCGGAGGCGCTCGAGCGCGCGATCGATCTTCGGCCTGTCGCTGCCGGCGAGGAGGTAGGCCGCCTTCAGCTCGTCCGGCATCGCCACCAAGCATAGGCGGCGAGAACCGCACCGGCCGCTGCGGCTGCGGCCGCGCCGGTCGACGTGATCTGCGCGTACGGGAGCCCGCCGGTCAGGCGCGCCCACAGCGCGAGAAACGACGCACCGACGCCGTTCACCTGCGCGAGCGCGGCCGCGAGCGGCGGCGCCGCCGGCGCCAGCAGTGCCGTCAGGAGCGCGACGCCCAGCATCTCGGCGACGACCGGGACGCCGACGACGTTCGCCGGCACCGTCACGAGCGAGATCTGGTGGAACTGGACCCACGTGACCGGCGCCGTGGCGAGGCCGCACGCCGTCGAGACGGCGATCAGCTGCCCGACGCTGCGCGGGATCGGGAACCCCTCCAGTTTGCGGCTGACGCGCGGCGCGATGACGAAGATCGAGGCGACCGCCGCGAACGAGAGCTGGAAGCCGGCGTCGAAGACGTAGTACGGGTTCCAGGCGAGCAGCGCCGACGCCGCGACGAGCAGCGCTTGCCACCGGTCGCGCTGCCTCGCCGTCAGCCAGGCAACCGACACCAGCGTCGCGGCGAGCGCGGCGCGCACGACCGATGGCCGCGCTCCGACGGCGAGCACGTACGCGCAGACGGCGGCGAGGGCGGCGAGCTCGGCCGCGAAGCGCCCGGCCCCGAGCACGAAGGCGAGCGCGACGGCGCCGCCGGCGACCGCGGTCACCTTCAACCCGTCGACGGCGAGCACGTGATAGAGGCCGGAAGCCTGGAACCGCCGCAGCAGCCGATCGTCGAGCCCGTGCGCGTCACCGAGCACGATCGCGTCGACGATCGCCCGCCGCTCGCCGGCGAGCCGGAATGCCGAGTCGCGCGCAAGCCAGGCGTGGAGACGGTCGGCGACGCCGCCGACTCCGCCGCGCCGGCCGAGCTCGCGCCATTCGTCGACGCGCAGGACGACGTGGACGCCGTGCCGGCGCAGCCACGTGCGCTCGTCGAAGCCGTGGCTCGGCCCGTGCGGCAGCTCCACTCGCGCCAGGACGTCCAGGATCGCTCCCAGCGGCGGCGAGCGGCCGAGCGGCAGCTCGAGCAGCACCGGCTCGACGACGCGGTCGCGCTCGAAGCTCCGCACGCGGGCCTCAGCCCGGATCCCGAACCGGCCCTCGCTCGGCGGTGACGTGACGACGACCGTGGCCCGGCCGGCCTCGCCCACGTTCGCACGCATCGGGCTCCGGTCGAGGGCGTCGAGCCGAAGCCCGCCCCACCACCAGCCGCATGCACAGAGGAGTACCGCCGCGAGCGCGAGCCGGGTCGCCGGCCCGTCGGCAACGACCATCGCGCCGCCGGCGACGACCGAGCCGGCGAGGGCAAGAGCGTGCGGACGCGCCGCGTTCGCGCCCGCGAGGCCGACGCAGAGCGAGGCGGCGAGCAAGTGAGCGGGCACGCGCGGCAGCCAGCTCACGGAACGACGAGCCCCTTCAGGTTGGCGATCTTCGCTGCGCCGATGCCCGGAATCGCATCGAGCTGGTCGACCGAGGTGAACGGGCCGTGCGTCTGCCGGTACTCGACGATCTTCTCTGCCGTCACCGGCCCGACGCCCGGCAACGCGTCGAGCTGCTCGGCGCTCGCGGTGTTCAGGTCGACCGGCGCGGTCGCCGACGGCGCACCTGACGCGGCGCCGGTCGCGGGCCCGCCCGCGGCGGCCGGCCCGAGCTTGGCCGGGACGAGGACTTGCTCCCCGTCCGCGAGCGGCGCCGCCAGGTCGACGGCGGTGATCTGCGCCCGCTTCGTCGTGCCGCCGGCGCGAACGATGGCGTCGGTGATGCGGGCCCCGTGCCGCAAACGGTAGACGCCGGGACGGCGAACCTCGCCGGCGACGTCGACGACGACGAATGCCGTGCCCGGTGGCGAGGCGGCGACGGGCGCGGCCGGCGCAGCGCCGGGGCCGGCACCGCGTGCACCCTCGACCGTCACGGGACCGCGGGCGGAGTTCGAGCCGAGTAGCCGCGTCGCGAGGAAGGTGACCGCGAGCAGGCCGACGACGAGCGCAACTGCGTGTCGACGGGAGACGGCGAGCGTGGGCACGCTGCCAGCGTGCCGAAGAACGCGTCACGTGTCTGTGCCGTCTCTGTGACTGATTCGTCTCGAGTTTTCGACAGCCGCGACTAGTGCGGCCTCTCGTAACGTTGCACCGGAAACGCGTTCATTGCTCAGGCGGCGAGCTTGAGTTTTGCTCTGGTCTTGGTGGTGCGGCGTGCGCGCCGGTTGGCGGCTTCGGTCTTGCGCCGCTCGCGCTCGGCCGGGG
>DASRGD010000034.1:0-39160 GCA_035651195.1 Gaiellaceae bacterium
CCCGATCTCCGTCTGCACGTCGACCGGCGCCGCTACTCGTCCCGGCAGGCGACGTTGACGTAGCCGGAGCGGAACGGTCGCGCCTCGCCCGAAGCCGGGTCGTACGCGTGGCGCCAGACGCAGCCGGTGTCGTTCGTCAGCAGGTGGATCGAGACGGAGGCGTCGGCTGAGGTCGTGCGAACGCGGTGGATGTCGTCGCGGGGAGGGATGAGAACGTAGAAATCGCCGGGCTCGAGCGAGCGCCGCTCCACGAGGTCGAGGCGGCCGTCGCGGCGTGCGTAGACCTCCTCGTCCTGCGTGCCGCGGTAGAGGCCGACGAGACCCCAGGCGAGGTGATCGTGGACCGGCGTCTGCGTGCCGGGCGGCACGACGAGCGAGAACAGCGAGAGCGAGCCGTCGTCGTCGCGGCACAGGAGCCACTGCCCGATCCCGCCGCCCATCCCGCTCCCGGGCGCGGCGGCCCTGTACTCGTCCGGGAGCCAGTCGGGGTCGGCGAGGAGCTGTGCGAACCGCGGCTTGATCGCCTCGCACGCTTGCTCCGGGGACGCGCTGGCGGCGATCGCCGCCAGCGCGTCCGTGACGAACGCCCGCACCGTCGGCGTGTCGAGCACGAACTCGAGCGCCACGCCGCGACAGTAGGTCGCGCCCGACGCGCGGTCAAGGAGCAACGGCGGCCGCCGGAACCGCGCAAGCTCGGTGTGCGGGCGGCAGTCTGGTCGCGGTGTCTGGTCGCGGTGTCTGACCCCGCCGGCGGCGGCGGCGCGAGCACGGCGACAGGTCGGCGGAAAGCGTCGGCCGAACGAACTCCCCGTCGTCGCTCCGCGGCGAAACCGTGAAACGAAGCCGTCTTCGTCTCCCGTCCCGGCGATCGAAGCGGCGACGAGGTTAGCTCGTCCTGATCCGGGACGGAAGCGTTGCTCGGCCCTGTTGACGAAGTTGGCACAGATTCGTCACGGTGTCTGACCCCGGGGTGCTGGACCCCGTAGTTCGGACGAGTCCACGGTCGCCTTCGCGGGGATGTTGGTGATGGACGCGCGACGGCGGCTCGCCCTCCGGACGGCGCGGCGATACCGGGTCTCGACAGCTGTTCCTAGCCCGCTGCGCGGGCGAGCGATGCCGTTGCGGCGCGGGCGTCGGCGGCGAGTTTCGCGGCCGCCGCGGCCGCGCCGGCGGCGGAGGTTGCGAGGTACCGCGTCTGGTTCGCCAGGTAGGCGGTGTCGAGGCCTGCCGCCCCGGGAGCGACGGCGTACGTCTGCAGCGCCGAGACCTCCGACTGGAGCGCCGACGCCTGCCGAGCGAGCGCCGCCGCGCCGTCGCCCAGCGCCCGGAGTCGCGTTGCGTCGGCGTGGGCGATCGCGTCCTTCGCCGCGCGCTCGGCGGCGAGCGCGGTCGTCAGGCTCTCGTTCCGGTGCGCGGCGCCCGCGAGCACCGTCCGCGTCTGCGCGAGCTCCTTCCTGAGCGCCGCCAGTGTGCGCGCTGCGGCCCGTAGCCGCGCCTGGTCGTCCAGCTGCGCGGTCCGGGCACGCGTCGCGTCGGTCGCCTTCTGGCCCCAGAAGCCGACGAAGACGAGGCCCGCGAGCACGCCGCCGCACAGGAGCATCGCCGTGGCCATCGCGAGCTGGGCCGCGAGCGACGGCGGCGAGTCGCCGCGGAGCCAGCCGCGCAGGCGCCCCCGAGGCTCGGCATGCGTCCACGCCATGCGATCGTTTTCCGAGCCCGGCCGCCGATTCCTGCCGCCGTCCGCGCGACCTCGTACCGTTCGGCACATGAACGCCCGTGAGCGCTGGGGATACGCCTTCTGGCTTTCGATCGGGCTCGTCTTCGCGGTCCCGGAGCTCGCGGCGGCGTGGCACACGGTGCCTTGGCCGACGCTCTCGGCCACGGTCGGCCACCTCGAGTACGTGTGGAGCCCGACCGGCATCTTCGTCGTCGCCCTGCTCGCGGCGGCGGGCGTGCACGTCGTCCAGTACCGGCCCGACCGGCTCGCTCCGCGCGGCCGCCGCACGCCGGGCGGGCGCCTGACGCGGCGGCCGCGGCGGCAGCACGACCGGATCGGCTGGGTCGGCTACGCGTACCTCGGCGGCGTCGCCGTCGCGCTCCTGTGCGCCTGCCTGCTCGGGGTGTTCCTGATCCGGAACGAAGACAGCCGCTGGCATCTCGCCTACGTCATCTGGGGGCTCGTCGCCCTGCTCGGCTTCGTCGTTCCGAGCCTGCTCGCGTACTTCGCCGGTCGCGACGTCCTCAACCCGGAGGCGCCGAAGCCCGGGACGCCGTAGGCGCCGCGTCAGGGCGTGACGCCGTCGGACGCGCTGTCCGTTAGCGCGACGAGCCGGAGGCCGCGCTTGCGAATCCCCCTGATGATCGCCGGGAGCGCCCGGATCGTCGCCGTCCGGTCGCCGCCGCCGTCGTGCAGGATCACGATCGAGCCCGGGCGGACGGCCGCGAGGACGCGGCCGACGATCTGCCGCGGCGTCACGCCGGCGCTCCAGTCGCTCGGGTCGACGGACCAGAGGACGACTCGCTCGTCGAGCGCCCGCGCGGTCGTGATCAGCGCATTCGAGTAGCTGCCGCCCGGCGGCCGGAACAGGTGCGGGTGAATCCCGACGCGCGCGAGGGTCTGCGCCGCGAGCGCGATCTCGTCCTTGATCAGCTGCGGCGGCAGCTCGCCGAACGGCGGCACCTGCGGATGGTTGTAGCTGTGGTTGCCGACGACCATCCCGTCGCGGCGCTCGAGCGCGACGAGCTGCGGGTAGCTCGCGGCGAGGTAGCCGATCACGAAGAAGGTCGCCGGTGCGTGGAATCGTCGCAGCACTCGGAGGATGCGCGGCGTCGTCTCCGGCCAGGGCCCGTCGTCGAAGGTGAGGGCGACGCTCCGCGCGACCGTCGGCCGCCGGCCGCTCGGGCGGAACTGCACCGACACGAGCTCCCGCGAGACGGCACCGCGGACGACGACGCTCACCCCCGGCGTGCGCGCGAGCGTGAGCTCCGGATTGCCGAGCGCGCCGCCGCGAGTGGCGACGAGCTCGCGGCGCAGCCCCTCCCTCCGGCTGCGCCCCGGGACGACCTCGATCCGGTCGCCGGCGCGGAGCTCGGTCGCCGGCGGCCGCACCCGGCCGTCGAGCAGCAGCCGACCGGGAAAGGCGCCCCGCCGCAGGACCCGGCCGCCGACGTCGAGCAGGCTCCCGGCAGGCGGCTTGAGGCCGAGCAGCGACGCCGCCTCGCCCAGCGTCGTCGCCGCCGGGAGGTACTGCCGCTTGCCGTCGACCCGGACGGTGACGCCGGTCGGGTGCCCGCCGCCGCAGCCCGGCGCCGCGAGCAGAAGCAGCGCGCCGGCTCCCGCCACGCGCGTGCGAACCATCCGCGCCATTCTCGCCGGCGGACTTCGCCGTCGTGCCGTCCACTCATCCAGCCGGGAGCGGAAGACGAACACACGTTCGCCAAGACGAGGCCGGTGCTGCTCGCGATCGACTCGCTCGACCGGCTGGTCGAGCTCGCGGACGCCGAAGTTCGAGACGCCAACCGGGAGCTCGAGCGACTGAGGGCAAGAGGATCGCGGCGCGCGTGACCGCCTCGGCGCCGAAGCGCTCGCGGATCTCGGCGAGCGCCGCGTCGACCAGAGCTTCGTCGTCGGGGTCGAACGGGAGCTGCCGCTGCATGGGGAGCTCGTCGACGAGCTTCGTGACGGCGACGCCGACCGGCGTCAGCCCACGCCGGCGGATCAGCGGCTGCGCGGCGGCGAGCAGGCTGCGGGCGGTCGCGCGCAGCGCGTGAGCTCGCGGACGGCGACGATGCCGCTAGGCGTCGAGCCCGGGCTCGGTCACGGCCCGCACGTAGCGCTCGGCGGAGCGCCGGACGACCGCCGACCCGTCGCGCGTGATGACGCGCCCCCACCACGCGCCGTAGATCGCCTCGAACGGGAACGGCTCGAGCGCGCGCACGATCGCTTGCACCTTCGACGGCGGCAGCGGGATCAGGTTCGGGTACGAGTACATGAAGCTGACGTAGCGCCGGTCGGGGATCAGCTGGACGATGTCGCCCGAGAGCAGCGCGCGTCGCTCCGCCCAGTGCAGCACCTGGCCGCCCTCGAAGTGGCCGCCGCAGCGGATCAGCGTCAGCCCCTCGTCGAGCTCCATCGTCTCGCCCGACCAGAAGCGGACGAGCGGGTCGGGGCGCATCACCCACCGCTGCTCGGCCTCGTGCACCCAGATCGGACAGTCGAACGCGCGCGCCCACTCCACCATCGCCCCGTAGTAGTGCGGGTGCGAGATCGCGATCGCCGCGAGCCCGCCCTCGTTCGCGACCCGGTCGACGAGCTCGTCGTCGAGATAGGTGATGCAGTCCCAGAGGACGTTGCCGGCGCCGCTCGGCACGAGCAGCGCGCGCTGACCGATCGCGAACTCGGGCGCGCAGCCGATGCCGACGATGCCGCCGTCGTCGCGGAACTCGCCGCGATGGCCGTCGAGAAACTCCGCCCACGCAAGCCACACCTGCCCCTCGTCGGGGACGTACTGCCGCGCGTCCTCGCAGATCGCGCACGCGCTCGGCGGCGCCTCGTCCGGCGGATACTGCGTCCCGCACGTCTTGCACACCCACGTCGTCACCGGCAACCCGCTCGAGCCGATCGCGCCGTCGGCCTAGCGCGCGTTCCAGCCGCCGTCGACGACGAGCGCCGCGCCGGTCATGTAGTTCGAGCAGTGGTCGCTCGCGAGGAAGAGGGCGCTGCGCGCGATCTCCTCCGGCAGACCGAGGAAGCGCTCGCGGTTGATCGCGGTCTTCGTCGCGCCGGGGCACGTCCGCTTGACGTTCACCGCCATCGTCAGGTCGTAGTCCGCCTCGGTGATCTCCGCGACCGGCTTGAACGGGTTCAGGCCGGCCCCGTTGAAGAGGACGTCGACGCCGCCGAACCGCTCGACCGCGGCGGCGCATGCCTCGTCGACGTCTGCCGGCCTCGACACGTCGCCCTGGACGAACAGGGTCTCGTTCGGGATCGTCGCCAGCACCTCGTCGACCGTCTCGTCGGCGTCGCGCGAGCGGTTGCCCAGGTCGGAGAGGACGACGCTCGCGCCCTCTTGCGCGAACAGCGTCGCGACCTGGCGCCTGATGCCCGAGAGCGAGCCGGTCACGAGCGCGACCTTGCCGTCGAGGACGCTCACGACGCGCTCTCCACGAGGACGCGCGTGATGTCGCCGATGCGCAGCCGGTGCGAGTCCTGCGCCCCGTCGGAGTGCAGGAACGAGAGGCAGTCGCGCAGGCACTTCTCCACGGGCGCGTCCCTGTACATGATCGCCAGGCCGCCGAAGACCTCGATCGCCGAGAGGCAGACCCGGACGGCGGCATCGGCGGCGAAGACCTTCGCCGCGCTGCCGAGCCGGAAGTCGTAGGCGGGGTCGTGCGCGACTGCCCAGGCGGCGCGCCAGATCAGGCTGCGCGCGGCCTCGAGATCGACGTACATGTCGGCGAGGCGGCATGCCACGTTCGCGTGCTCGATCAGGCGCCTGCCGCCCTGGACGCGCTCGGAGGCGTGCGCGACGGCGAGGTCGTAGGCGGCGTGCGCGGTGCCGAGCGTCGTCGCGCCCGCCTCGATCACGCTCTCCTTCAGGATCGCGCGGGCGCCCGCGTAGCCGAGGTGCGGGTCGCCGAGCAGCCGCCACGGCTCGATCACGACGCCGTCGAAGCGAAGCGCGGCGTTGTTGATCGTGCGCTGCGAGATCTTCTCGTGGATCGTCTCGACCTCGAACCCGGGCAGGCCGGGCTCGAGCAGGAACGCGCTCGTCCCCGCGTGCGCGGGCCGCGAGTCGTCGGTGCACGCGAAGACGACGTAGAAGCCGGCGTCGGCGCCGTTCGAGATGAACCGCTTGTAGCCGTCGAGGCGCCAGCTCCCGTCCGGCAGCCGCTCGGCCCGCGTACGGAAGGAGAGCGCCGGTGAGGGGATGATGTAGTCCGAGCTCGTCTCCGGCTCGGTGAAGCAGATCGCGAGCACGCAGCGCGGGTCGTCGACGAACCGTGCAAGGAACCGTTTTCGTGCCTCGCCGCCGGCGAGCTCGGAGACGATCCGCTGCACCTTCAGCGTCTGATCGAGGACGACTGCGAACCCCATGTCGCCGTACGCGAGCTCCTCGACGAGCACGCAGATGTCGAGCGGGCTCGCGCCGCCGCCGCCGTCCTCGCGCGGCAGGCCCAGCGTCCGCCAGCCGCGCCGCGAGGCCTCCTCGACGAGCTCCCAGTCGACGCGCTCGCGAGCGTCCGGCTCCCACTCCCGCACCCGCGCGCGCGGCGCGACCTGCTCGACCGCGAAGCGGCGCACCTCGGCCCGCAGCCGCTCCTGCTCGGTCGTGAGCCCGAAGAACGGCGACGCCTGGAACGTCTCCGTCGCCACTAGTAGGAGCGGAACGTCCTCGCGGCCTCGGGGTTCTCGCCGATCGTCCGGTGCCACTGCGGCGGCGGCCTCTTCGAGACCGCGGCGCGCTCGATCTCCCCGCGGACCTCGCCGTCCTCGATCGTCGCCTCGTCGACCTGCGGGATGTTCGCGACCTGCGTCGTGCTGCTCATTTGCCGGACCTCCGATGTGCGGGCTGGGCGCGCGACAACGCGACGATATCGTGGCGCTCCCGTGAGGGCCGCGCAGATCAGCTCCTGGGGCGGTGCGCTCGAGCCGGTCGAGCGGCTCGAGCCGGTGCCGGGCGTTGGCGAGGTCGTCGTCCGCGTCGCGGCGTGCGGCGTCGGCCTGACGGTGCTGAACTGCATCCGCGGCGACCTCGGCGACGACCCGGGCAAGCTGCCCCGGGTGCCGGGACACGAGCTCGCCGGCACGGTCGAGGCGGTCGGCCCCGGCGGCGACGAGCGACTGGTCGGCAGTCGCGTCGTCGCGTTCTTCTACCTCTCCTGCGGCACGTGCAGGCAATGCGTCGCCGGCTTCGAGCCGCTCTGCGAGCGGAGCGGCGGCTATCTGGGGGTCGACCGCGACGGCGGCTACGCCGAGCTCTGCGTGCTGCCGGCGTTCAACGTCCTCCCGCTCCCGCCGTCGCTCGACCTCGTCGAGGCGACGACGGTACCGGACGCGGTCGCGACGCCGGTGCACGTGGCGCGGCGCGCCGGCATCCGCCCGGGCGGTCGCGTCGCCGTCGTCGGCGCCGGCGGCGGCGTCGGCATCCACATGGCGCAGGTCGCGGCGGTGTTCGGCGCCGACGTCGCCGGGCTCGACGTCGACGAGACGAAGCTCGACTTCCTCGAGCGCGAGCTCGCGCTGCGCGCTGTCGACTCGTCCGACTTCGACCGCGTGCGGCTGCCGCCCGGGTGGGGCGCCGCCGCCGACGTCGTCGTCGACTTCGTGGGCAGCCGTGCGAGCCTCGAGTGGGGCCTCCGTTCGCTCGGCCCGAACGGGACGCTCGTCTGCACGACGACCTTCCACGGGCGGGCGTTCGAGGTCGCGCCTCGGCGGCTCGTGCTCGGGCAGCTGAGCCTCCTCGGCTCCCGCTACGCCTCGCGGCACGAGGTCGGCCTCGCCACCGAGCTCGTCGCGTCCGGCCGCGTCCGGCCGGTGATCGGCCGGCGAGTCGGGCTCGACCAGCTCGAGTCGCTGCACGAGGAGCTCCGGCAGGGGACGCTGCTCGGCCGCGGCGCGCTCGTCTGGTGACGTCCCGTCACACGTGGCCGAAGCGCGCGAGCGCCTCCGAGAGCGAGAGGCCGCGCGCGAGCTCGGCCCGGATCTCGACCTCCCGCCGGCCGAGCGCCTCCGCGCGCTCGAGCACCTGCTCGGCGACCGCGGCCGGGATCACGATCACGCCGTCCTCGTCGCCGAGGACGAAGTCGCCGGGCGCCACCGGCACCGCCGCGACGGTCGCGCCCGGCACCGGCACGGTGCCGCCGTGGCCGGTCACGCGCCAGCGGCCGATCGACTGCACCGGCGTTCGGTAGCGGGCGTAGACCGGGAACCCGTGCTCCCCGAGCCAGCGGACGTCGCGGACGCCGCCGTCGACGAGCGCGCCGACGCAGCCGCGCTCCTTCATCCCGATCGCGATCAGCTCGCCGAAGAAGCAGACGCCCTCGCCGTTGCCGCTCCAGACCGACACCGTCCCGGGCGTCAGCTGCGCCGCCGCCTCCATCTTCGCCGGGTCGCCGCCGGCGCTCTCGTACGCCCCCATCTCGCCGGCGATCGTGTACGCCCAGCCGGCGAGCCTGCCCGCGTTCTCGGGGAAGGGCCGGAACGCGGCGGCGAGCCCCTGGTCGCCGAGGCCGAGCTCGTCGAGCACGTCGGCGACGTTCGCGGTGTCGACCGCGAGGTAGCGCTGACGGATCGCCTCCGCGTGATCCATCAGAGTGAGGGGACGAGCCCGCCGTCGACGCGGACGACGGTGCCGGTGACGTAGGACGCGGCCTCGCTCGCGAGGAACGCGACGACGGCGCCGAACTCCGCCGGCTCGCCGTAGCGCCCGGCGGGGATGGCGGCGATGCTCGCGCGCTCGGCCTCGGCACGGCTCGTCCCCTCGCGCCGCGCACGGGCCTCGTCGAGCTCGCGGATGCGGTCGGTCGCGATCCGGCCGGGCGCGACGACGTTGACGGTGACGCCGTCGCGCGCGACCTCGCGCGCGAGCGTCTTCGACCAGCCGGCGAGCGCGAGCCGGAGCGCGTTCGAGAGCGCCAGGTTCGGGATCGGCGCGACTACGCCGGAGCTCGTGTTCGTGATCACGCGGCCGAAACCGCGCTCGCGCATCGCCGGCAGCACGCGATCGGTCAGCTGGATGACGCCCAGCACCATCGCCTCGAACTGCTGCGACCAGAGCTCGGCCGGCTGGCCGGCGGCCGGCGTCGGCGGCGGTCCGCCGCTCGAGTTGAAGAGGACGTCGACCTCGCCGAAGCGCGCGCGGACGGCGTCGAGCGCCGGCGCAAAGGTGTCGCGGTCGCCGAGGTCGAGCCGCACGGCGAGCGTGGCGTCGCCCGCGGCCGCGACCGTCTCCTCGAGCCGCTCGAGCCGCCGGCCGGCGACGGCGACGTTCGCGCCCTCGCCCGCGAGCGCGAGCGCGACCGCCCGGCCGAGGCCGCTGCCGCCGCCGACGACGAGCGCCGTCTTGCCGTCGAGGCCGAGGTTCACGAGCCGACGCGCAGCGCGGCGCCCCGTTTGCGCAGCAGGCTGACGACGGAGAGGGCGGTGATGCGGCCGGTGCGCGGGTTCTCCGACGGCACGTTCTCGATCGTCATCGTCAGGTCGGCGACGTCGGACTCGACCACGATCGTGTGCGTGTTGCGCGTCACCGTCGGGTCGACCCAGATCTCGACCTCGGTCCGGTCGGGGCCGACGCCGGCGAGCGCGAGCGCGGCGGCGACGTTCAGGTTGGCCGGAAACCCGCGCGCCGCCTCGCGCGCCGTCCCGGAGAAGACGCGGACCGGCTCCACCAGGTCGGGATCGACATGGACGCCGCTCTCGTCGAGGCCGGGCGCGCCGACGAGGCCGGCGACCGGCTTCCGCGTCGTCATCCGCACCGAGGAGATCTCGCCCTCGGCACACGCGCCGACGGCGTCGAGCCCGAGCAGCGCTCCCGACGGGACGGTGATCGTGCCGCCGTGCTCCTTCGCGAGCTCGAGCAGATGCGGGTGGTCGAGCAGCGCCCCGGCGCTGAGGACGACGACCTCCTTGCCGCGCGCGAGGAACGGCGTGGCGATCTCCGGCAGGAGCGCTGCGGGCGCGCACTCGACGACGAGGTCCGCGTGCTGCTCGAGCGCGTCGATGGACTCCACCGCGGCGTCGACACCGAACGTGCGCAGGTCGGCCCCGACGGCCTCGCGGTTACGCGCGCCGACGGCTGCGAGCGTGATCCCCGGCACCCCGTCTGCGAGCCGACGGACGAGCTCGCGCCCGATCGCGCCGTAGCCTGCGACCGCGACCCGCGTCATGCCGCCGGCACGGGCGGCGGCTGGATCTCCGCGAAGTGGTCGGCGATCCGGCCCGGCGTCGTCAGCCACACCCCCCGCAGCCCCGTCAGGTGCTCGAGCGCCGAGCGGAAGGCCCGGAGCCGGAACGGCTGCCCGACGATGAACGTGTGGATCGTGATCCCGCACACGAGCGGCTGCCGCGCCGACTGCTCGACCATCTCGTCGAGGTTGGCGATCACCATCCGCTCGAAGGCGTCGGCGGTCGCGTGGTGGAAGACGACCGTCGGCACGTCGTTGACCTCGTGCGGGTAGGGGATGCTGAGCAGCGGCCCGCCGCGAGTCGCGAGCCAGACCGGCTGGTCGTCCATCGGCCAGTCGAGGGTGTAGCGGAAGCCGGTCTCCGCGAGCAGGTCCTCCGTCACGGCGCTCGGGTTCGCGCCCGGGCTCATCCAGCCGGCCGGCGGTTGCCCGTCCGCGCGCGACATCGTCTCGTAGACGTGCTCGATCAGCTCGCGCTCGGCCTCCTCGTCGAGCTCGTTCGGATGCGTCGAGTTCGTGCGGCCGTGCGCGACGAGCTCGGCGCCCGCCGAGCGGTACGCCGCGACGAGCTGCGGGCAGTGCTCGTAGCACTCGCTGTTCACGAGCACCGTCGCCGGCATGTCGTGGCGCTCGAAGAGCTCGAGCAGCCGCCAGCCGCCGACGCGGTTCCCGTACTCGCGCCACGCCCAGTTGTACGTGTTCGGGTGCGGCAGCCCCGGCGAGTAGGAGAGGCCGAGCCCGCCCGACCCGTAGGAGAAGTGCTCCATGCAGAGGGCGACGTAGACCGCGAGCCGCTTCCCGTCCGGCCACGAGAAGTCCGGTCGCTCCGTGATCGCGGAGTACGGGAAGCGGTCGTGGCTCGGGAGCAACGCGTCCCGACCCTAAAGGCGATTTCGCGCCGCGGTCAACTCCGTAGTAGCGTACGCGGGCCGTGCGCGTCGGCATCGGTCTCCCAGCCACGATCCCGGGCGCCCGGGGCGACGGCATTCTCGAGTGGGCGCGGCGTGCCGAGGAGGCGGGCTTCAGCAGCGTCGGCATCATCGACCGGCTCGTCTACGGCAACTTCGAGCCGCTGGTGACCCTCGCGGCGGTCGCCGGCGCGACGACGCGGATCCGCCTCGTGACCTCGATCCTCGTCGCGCCGCTGCGGTCGAATGCGTTCGTGCTCGCGAAGGAGGCGGCGTCGCTCGACGCCCTCTCGAACGGTCGCCTGACGCTCGGCATGGGGCTCGGCTCGCGCGACGACGACTACGAGGTGAGCGGTCTCCCCACCGGCGGCCGCGGGCGTACGCTCGACTACCAGCTCGAGCACATGCGGCGCGTCTGGTCCGGCGACACCTCCTCCCCGGAGGGAAAGATCGGCCCGCCGCCGCGCCGCGCCGGTGGGCCGGAGGTGCTCGTCGCCGGCCACGTCGACGCCTCGTTCCGCCGTGTTGCCCGGTTCGGCGACGGCTGGATCTACGGCCGCAGCTCGCCGCAGGAGTTCGGCGAGCTCGGCGCCGCGGTCGACGAGGCGTGGCAAGCAGCCGGCCGCTCGGGCGCGCCGCGCAAGGTCTCCCAGGGGTACTACTCGCTCGGGCCCGACGCCCGCGCGACGGCCGATTCGTACCTGCTCGACTACTACGCCTGGCTCGGCGAGATCGCGAGCTACATCGCCGCCGACGCGCTCACCGACGCCGACGCGATCCGGTCGTACCTCGGCGCGCACGCCGAGGCCGGCTGCGACGAGCTGATTCTCTTCCCCTGCTCGACGGAGCTCGCGGAAGTCGACCGCCTGCGCGAGGCGGTTGGGACGTACCTGCCGTGAAGCGCTGCTAACTCCTGTTAGCGCTGCTACCCGACTTGTACCGCCGCTTCGGACGCTCTACGCTCCCGAGCGTGGGCGGGGAGGGGTTCGGCTTCGGGATCATCGGTTGCGGCTGGGTGGCACCGAGCCACGCGGTCGGCGTCCGCGCGCTGGCGACCGACGACGTGGCGTTGGTGGCCGTCGCCGATCGCGACGTCGCCCGGGCGGAGGAGCTGGCCGGGCGGTTCGGGTCCCCGGCCGTCCACGCCGATTACCGCGAGCTGCTCGCGCGCGACGACGTCGACGCCGTCTCGATCTGCCTCCCCGACGCGCTCCACCGCGACGCCGCCCTCGCGGCAGCCGAGGCCGGCAAGCACGTGCTCTGCGAGAAGCCGCTCGCGATCGACCTCGCGGAGGCGCTCGAGA
The DNA here is from genome assembly GCA_035651195.1 of Gaiellaceae bacterium. Classification (GTDB taxonomy): domain Bacteria; phylum Actinomycetota; class Thermoleophilia; order Gaiellales; family Gaiellaceae; genus PALSA-600. The sequence goes on from DASRGD010000034.1 coordinate 12,119, forward strand.
TGGTGGAGGCGTTCGGCGAGCGCGGCCTCAGTCTCGGGCTCGTGATGAACCACCGCTTCGCACCCGACAACCTCCGCGTCCACCGGGCGATCCAGGACGGCGCGATCGGCGACGTGGCGATCGTCGGCGTGCTCCACTCGAGCTCGCTCACCGGCAACGAGGACGGCAGCTCGCCCTGGCGCGGGCGCCGCGGCGGGGCGGCCGGCGGTGTGCTCGCGACGCAGGCGATCCACTTCCTCGACCTGCTTCTGTGGTTCGCGGGCCCGGCACGGGCCGCCAAGGCGTGGACGCAGACGCTCGTCCGCACCGACCTCGACTACGAGGACACGGCGGCGTTGACACTGACGCTCGAGTCCGGTGCGCTCGCGACGCTCGTGACGACGAACGTCGCTCCGGTCGAGGACGACTACCGCGGAACGCGTATCGACGTCCACGGCACCGAGGGCTTCTTCGTACTCGAGGGCGACGTCCTCCGCGACCACGCCGTTCGCGAGGGCTACCGGCTGCCCGAGGTCCACCTGCCGCCGCCGCCGGCGGAGGCGGAGTCGCTCTTCGGCCTCGGCCACGTCTACGAGATCGCCGAATTCGTTCGCTCGATCCGCGAGCGCGCGCAGCCGCCGGTTCCCGGCGTCGACGGCGCTCACCTGATGGCCGTCCTCGCGGCGGCATACACGTCGGCGCGGGACGACCGCGAGGCTGAGGTCTTCCACGTCGGCGACGCGTACAGCTCGTCCAAGCCCCGTCAAAAGGAGACGCACGCATGAGAGGGAGAATCACGTCGGCGATCACGGCCGCGTTGGTCGTGGCCGCCGCGGCGGTCGTGCTGGTCGGCAGCAGCAGCGCCGCCCCACGCGGAAGAGCAGCAAGCCTGCCAACTCTCCGAATCGGCACGGTCCTGCCCTTTACGAGTGGTCTAGCCACTTCGGCGAGGGAGATGCAGACGGCCTTCAACCTGTACATCAAGCAGCACGGCGGGAAGTTGGGCGGCCTTCCCGTGAAGGTGTTCTACGAGGACAGCCAGGAGAACCCCGCGCTCGACGTCACGCTGACGAAGAAGCTCGTCCAGCAGGAGAACGTTCACCTGCTGGCAGGCGCGATGTTGGCGTTCGAGGGCCTCGCGATGGTTCCGACGATCACCAAGTCGAAGATCGCGCTCGTGGGCATGTCGGGCGTGACGGCCGATGAATATCGAAAGATCCGGAGCCCGTACATCTCCCTCGCTGCCAAGCACATGCCCGATCAGGAGGAGTTCCCGCTCGGGACGTATGCCGCCAAGACCCTGCACTACAAGAAAGCGGCAGTCGTCTGTCAGGACTACGCCTGGGGATGGCAGACCTGTGGCGGGTTCGAGTACGCGTTCGAGCACGCGGGCGGGCAGATCGTCAAGAAGATCTATCCGCCGCTCAACACGACGGACTACTCGCCGTACGTGACGCAAATCCCGCACGATGTCGACGTCGTCTACTGCACGACCGTCGGCCCCGACGTCCCGAGATTCGTGAAGGCGTACTCCGACTTCGGGCTGATGGGAAAAATCCCGCTGATCGGCTCGGAAGACCTCGTGGCTGCCGACGCGTACAGGTACTACACCACGCAGGACGCCGGCATCCTCGGCAGCACGCCGTTCACGACGGCGATCAAGCGGCCCCAGATGCAGGCGTACGTCAAGGCTTACGAGGCGGCCTCCGGCGGGAAGGCCCCGACGTTCTGGGGCGAGGCCGCTTACAGTGCCGCGCTCATCATCGACAAGACGATCGCGAAGCTGGAAGCGAGCGGCATCGCGCCCGCGTCGATTCCCGACTACATCAGGAAGAACGCCGCGAAGTTCATCGCGACGATTCGCACCGTGGATCTCTCTGACATCCCCTCGTCACCGGTCAAGGTCGATCCGTACAACGTCGCGATCAGGAACTTCTACTTGGTCAAGCTCGTGAATCAGGACGGAAAGATCGCTCCGCAAGTCGTCCACACATTCAAGAACGTCAGCGAGTTCTGGATCTTCCCGCCGAAGCAGATCCTCGCGCTTCCGGTCTTCTCGAAATCCTTCCCGCCTCACTAAAGGGAGCCAACGACGTGCGAAGCGGCCGTGCCACGCGGCGGCCGCTTCGCACGGCATCCGCTCACGGTTAGGAGACTCCGTGCAACTCTGGGCATTTCGCATTCTCGACGGCCTGACGCTGGGCGGCCTGCTGTTCGTGGTGGCGAGCGGATTCACGCTGGCGCTCGGCGTGATGAAGATCGTCAACATCGCCCACGGCGCCCTGTACCTCCTCGCGTCGTACATCGCGTGGAGTCTGTTCCAGCACTACGGTTTCGTCGTCGCGATTGCGGGAGCCGCCTTTGCCGCAGCCTTCGCCGGCCTCGCCATCCAGCAGACGGTCCTGCGTCGGATGTACCTCCAGCCGTTGCCGCAGATACTGGCGACGATGGGGGTGGCGCTGATCATCGCGGAGTTCGGCGTGATCGGCTGGGGCGGCTACCCCAGGGTCATGAGCGAGCCCTCGTGGCTCAGCGGCGCCACGGCGCTTCCGCAGAGCGTCTTCTACCCCACGTACCGGCTCTTCATCGTGGGCGTGGCAGTCGTGGTCGCGCTCTTCCTGTGGGGGCTCCTCTCGAAGACGAGGCTCGGCGGGCTCGTACGTGCGTGCGTCGACGACGAGGAGATGGCTCGCGGGATGGGCGTCAACGTCCCGCGGGTCTACGCAGGCGTCTTCGTCTTGTCGTCGTTTCTCGCCGGCCTGGCCGGCGGCATCGGAGCGCCGTTCCTCGGGGCCTATCAGGGAGCGCAGTTCGACATCCTGCTGCTGGCGCTGATCGTCGTGGTCGTCGGGGGGCTCGGCAGCATTGCCGGCGCTTTCGTCGCGAGCATGGTCGTCGGCATCCTCGATTCGGTCGGGAAGAGCCTCTTTCCGAGCCTGGCCTACTTCACGCTGTTTGCCCCGATGATCATCATTCTCGTGCTCAGGCCGACCGGACTACGCGGGCGGGCTTGACGTCGCGAGCGCTGAAGTCCATGCGCGCCGATCGTGATTGCCGTTCGCTCGTGAGACCGCCGACCGGACGACGGGGGCCGGCTTGACGTCGCGGGTGCTCACGCTCATCCGTGCGCCGGGCCAGGCGCGAGCTCGACGGATCAGGGTCGGGCTCACCCTGAGCCTGTTGGTAGCGGCAGTCGTGGCGCCGCCGTCCCTGCCGCCTTTCCTGCTGACCGTCGTCATGTTGAGTCTCGTCTACTCGATCCTCGCGATGAGCCTGGACATCCTGATGGGCTACACCGGCATGGAATCGCTGGGCCAGGCGGCATTCTTCGGGATCGGCGCCTACACGGTCGGGATCGTGATGACGCGACATGGGGCAGCGTCGTGGCCGTGGGCGGTGCTTCTCGCGCTCGGGTTGGGCACGTCGAGCGCTGCCGTCGCGGGACTGCTGGCGGTCCGCCTGGGTGGACTGTTCTTCCTGGTGATGACCCTCGCCTTCTCCCAGGTGCTCTGGGGGGTCTCGCAGAGCTGGGACAGCATGACGGGCGGCTACCTGGGCATCACCAACATCCCTCGGCCGTACCGCTCGCTGGGGTCCGACCTCCACTTCTACTACGTCGCCCTGAGCATCTTCGTGGTCGTCGTGTTCCTGATGGTGCGCCTCGTCAGGTCGCCCTTCGGTCTCAGCTTGCGAGGGATCCGAGAGAGCGAGTCGCGGATGAAGACGTCGGGTTTCAACGTCTGGCTCCACAAGTACATCGTGTTCGTCATCTGCGGTTTCTTCGCAGCCGTCGGCGGCGTCGCATACGCGTTCGCGATTCAGTTCGCATCGCCGGATGTCCTGTCGATCACGACGTCCTTCAACGCGATGCTGATGGTGATCATCGGCGGCGTCGGAACGCTCCTGGGCCCGGTCCTCGGCGCGACGGGGATCGTCTTCCTGCAGAACTACGTCAGCGGTTACATCAACCACTGGATCATCCTCCTCGGCGCGATCTACATCGCAGCGGCCCTGTTCGCGTCGAAGGGCGTTGTCGGCGAGGTCAGGAAATGGTGGAGCAGGTGGACGAGGAGGCGGATCGTACGAGACGAAGAAGCACTCGACAGCCGCACATCATGGTCCGTGGCAGCACTGAGGCCTGCCGGCCGGCCGAGCGTGGAGTCCACGAACGATTCGCAGGAGGCGGCTGCACTTCGGATCACGGGCCTGAGCAAGTCATTCGGGATGATTCGAGCCGTCGAGAACGTCTCGATCACGGCCGACGTGGGCGCGCGCATGGCGATCCTCGGGCCGAACGGGGCCGGGAAGACGACCCTCTTCAACCTGATCAGCGGCCTGTACAAGCCATCCTCCGGCGACATCGCGCTGTTCGGGAAGAGCATGGCGCGGGTCCCCGCCCATACGCGGGTTCGGATGGGACTAGCCCGCACGTACCAGGTGACGAACCTCTACCCGACGCTTACGGTCCTCGACAACATCCGTCTCGGAGTCCTGGGCACCGGTGCGAGCAGGTACGCGCTGCACTCTTCCGTTGCTCGGCTCGGCAGGGTCAACGAGCGAAGTCGGGAGCTCCTCGAGGTGATCGGCCTGTGGGAGAGGCGCAACATGGAGGTGCGGCATCTCTCGTACGGTCACCAGCGACAGATCGAGATCATCATGGCGCTCGCTTCGGAACCGAAGGTTCTCTTGCTCGACGAGCCCGCGGCCGGGCTGTCCGTGGCCGAGACGCGTCCGATGATCGACCTGATCAGGTCGCTCGATCCGTCGCTGACCGTCTTGATCATCGAGCACGACATGGACGTCGCATTCGAGGTGGCCACCGAGATCACGGTGCTGCACAACGGCCAGCTCCTCGCTCAGGGGAGCAGGGACGAGATCAGGGCGAACAGCACCGTTCGCGACGTCTACCTGGGGAAAGCGTTCGCGTGAGTGTGTCCGGCACGCCCGTCCTGGAGCTTCGGGGCGTCCATACCTACTACGGAGAGAGCCATATCCTCCACGGCGTCGACCTGTCGGTCTCTAGCGGACAGGTGGTGGCGTTGCTGGGCCGGAACGGCGTCGGGAAGACGACGACCGTCCGCTCGATCGTCGGGTTCACCCCGCCTCGTAGCGGCAAGGTCGTCTTCAAGGGGAAGGACATCGCCGGGTTGCCGGCGCAGAGGATCGCGCGGATGGGAATCTCTCTGGTGCCGCAAGGCCGGCGTGTCTTCGGCTCGCTGACCGTTCGAGAACACCTGAAGATCTTCGGGGCGAACGGAGGCACGAACGGCTGGGATCTCGATCGCGTCGTCTCGATCTTCCCCAGACTGGGTGACCGGCTCAAGCAGCGGGCCGGCGGTCTGTCGGGCGGAGAGCAACAGATGCTCGCGATCGGACGTGCCCTGATAACCAACCCGGACCTGCTCGTGATGGACGAGATCACCGAGGGGCTGTCGCCGGTGATGGTAGAAGCGACCGTCAACGTGATTCGCAACCTGAAGGAAACCGAGGGGCAGACGATCCTGCTCGTGGAGCAGAACCTGCCGATGGCGCTCGGCCTTGCCGACTACGTCTACGTGATGAACAAGGGGGCCATCGTCTTCGAGGGGCTGGCCGAGAAGCTGGAGAGCGCTCACGATGTCCACGCTTTGTACCTCGGCGTTTGATACGGCCCTGACCGCGTGAAGGCCTTCGTCGTCGACGCGAACGGCGGCGCGAGCCTGCGGCAAGTGCCGCGTCCCTCCCCGGGGTACGACGAGGCGCTCGTCAAGGTCACGACGGCGTCGATCTGCGCCACCGACCTGAAGATCCTCGACGGCCGCCTCCCGGTCGCGCCCGGGCGGGTGCTCGGCCACGAGCTCGTCGGCGAGTTCGTCGCAGGCGGGCCCGGCGTCACCGGCTTCGAGCCGGGCGAGCGCGTGTTCGTGCCGACGAACACGCCGTGCGGTCGCTGCTCGGAGTGCCTCGGCGTCGCGAACGGGCTCGGCTGCCGCGCGGACGGGTCGATCAACGGCTTCCAGTTCGGCGTCCTCCGCGACGGCGGCCATGCCGAGTACACGCTCGTCCCCTACGTCTCCGCGAACCTCGTGCCGATCCCCGAAAGCGTCACCGACGAGCAAGCCGTGATGTGCTGCTGCGTCGGCACGACCGGCTTCGGCGGCATCGAGCGCTCCGAGCTGCGGCTCGGCGACGCGGTCGCGATCGTGGGGCAGGGACCGGTCGGCATCTCGGCGACCGTCGCCGCGCGTCTCCGCGGCGCGGCGCTCGTGGCCGTCGTCGACGCCATCGCGGCGCGTCGAGAGCTCGCGCTGCGGATGGGCGCCGACGTGGCGCTCGACCCGGCGGACGACGTGGTCGAGGAGGTGCGGCGGCTGACGGACGGGCGAATGGCCGACGTCGCGATCGAGGCGGTCGGGACCCAGCCCACCTTCGAGCTCGCGCTCCGGCTGACGCGGCCCGGCGGCACCCTCTCGAGCATCGGCAACTACGGCGTCTCCGACGCCCGGCTCGAGCTGCCGCTCGACAGCGGCGCGTTCATGGGCGGGATCGGCGACAAGCGGATCGTCACTACGTCGGCGCCCGGCGGCAAGGACCGCGCGCGCCGCCTGCTCGCGCTCGTCGCGGCCGGCAGGTTCGATCCCGCCCCGTACGTGACGCACACGTTCCCGCTCGACGAGATCGAGACGGCGCTCGAGCTCTTCCGGACGAAGGCAGACGGCGTCTTCAAGGTCGCGATCAAGCCCTGACCGAACGAAAGGAGATCAGATGAAGAAGGAGCTCGTCGTCAGCCCCGGCTACCAGGGCGGCCTCGGTGGCCGCGCGTGGAGCCCCGGCATCAAGGTTGGGCCGTGGCTCTTCCTGTCGGGGATCACCTCCGTCGACTATCGCGCCGGGAAGTCGGTCGGGCGCGGCGAGTCGCCGGCGCCGTTCACGCCGGGCAAGGTCGACGCGGAGGCGCAGTGGCGCCAGGTGCTGACGAACATCAAGGAGATCGTCGAGGGCGCCGGCGGCACGATGGCGGACATCGTGCTCGCGAACGTCTACGTGACCGACATGAGCTACTACTACGACTACCAGTGGGTGCGGAACGAGTTCTTCGTCGAGCCGTACCCGGTCTGCACCGCGATCGAGGTGAGCTCGCTCGTCCACCCCGACTGGGTGCTCGAGATCGAGGTGCAGGCGTACATCGAAGAGAAGTAAGCCTCGACCTCGGGCCCCACGTCGCCGGCGGCCTCGTCGCCGCGCCGAGCGCGCTCGGCGAGCTGCCGCCGGCGAGTGGGTGAGCGAGCGAACCCGGGCAGCGTGGCGCAGGTGGGGCGTCGACGGTCGAGCCGGTCCCGTCGTGCCGCTCCGTGATGCCGCGCCGATCGCCGCCAGATTCCCTCGCGGCGTCGCTGCAGGTCGCTGCGGCGGATCGCCGCGCCGAGGCGGTCGCCGCATTCGAGCTCTCGTCGGTCGAGGTTGCGCTCGACGGCGCGCACGCGTCGAGCCGCTAACGGGCCTGTCGCGCTCCGCTTCGCGCGCCTCGAGCTCTACCGGGCGGTCGTCGTCGTCGTCGCGACGGTCGTCGTCGTCGTCGTTCCGACCGTCGTCGTCGTGCCCTGGCTCGGCGGCAGGTGATCGCCGCGGCCGCCGTGGTGTCCGCCCCCGTGGTCCTCGTCACCGGGCTCGCCGGGGCCGCCGGGGCCGGTGAGAACACCGGCATCGCCGCCGCGACTCGGCCCGTCCGGCGGCGGCTCCGGCCGGGAAACGTGCAGCTCGGCCTCCCTCGCGGTCAGCGACGAGGAGGCGCTGCTGCAGCCGTCGACGTTGACGCGCACGGTCTGGCCGACCGAGCCGAGCGAGACGGTGACGACCTGGCCGACGGCGAACGGGCTGTCTCCGCCCGACTTCGCGACCGTGACCGTCAGGGTCTGCGGCGCCGCCACCGTGCCGACGAGGTGCACCCGCGGGCACGGGCTGCCCTGGAGCCCGGCATGCACGCGGTGCCCGCCGTCGGCCAGCGCGTACGAGGCGCCGAGGCCGAGAAGACCTATGGGCGGCAACAGGAGAACGCGGAGCTTCACCCGCCTCGTTTCGGCAGCGAGGCCGTTGTCCTCGCCCCTCGACCGAGGGAAGTTCGAACAGAGGTCCTCGTTGAATTCCGTCGGCGTCGAGGCTCGCTCCAGCGGTCCTGCTCTATCGCACGGCCGCCGTCCCGGTTGCCGCCTGAGCCGCAGCTCTGGCCGACGACGATCGCGATCTCCAGCCGCCGGAGAGCGGGTTGCCGATCCGCAAGCCGAAGCGCTCGAGCAGCTCGGGGACGGACTCCAGGCGCAGCTCGAGCCCGAAGCGCACGGCGAGCGCGGTCAGCGCATCCGGATCGGCGTCGACCGCACCGCCCATGTCCGAGAGCTCGCGGAAGAAGCGCTCGAAGCCGGCCGGAGCGATGATCTCGAGGATCCGGCAGGGCTCGTCGCCGGCGTTCCAGAACGTGTGCCACTGGTCGCGCGGCTTGAAGACCAGGTCGCCGGGACCGGCCTCGACGACCTCGTCGCCGAGCAGGGCGCCCATCCGGCCTTCGAGCACGAAGCTGTACTCGTCCTCGCGCGTGTGCAGGTGCAGCGGCGCCGCGAGCGCGCGCGGCGACATCGGGTGCTCGACGAGCGAGAACCGCTCGCCCGCCTCGGCTCCGTCGACGAGGAAGCGCACGCCGATGCTGCCGAGAAAGCCGTCCCGTCCGTCGGCGGGTCCCACCAGCTTGACACCTGTGGTTGTCGCTGTCATCTCGGTCTCCATTTTTGGTCGGACAGTAGTGTCGCGCGAAAACTAGTGGACGTGAGGGTCGCTGTCAATATATTTACGAGACACTGATGTCTGCTCAAAAGCACAGGGACCGCAAGCGCAGGTACCGGATGACGCGCCGCGCGGAGCTCGAGGAGCACACGCGGCGGCGCATCACCGAGAGCACCGTCGCGCTGCACGAGGAGATCGGCCCGGCGCGGACGTCCATCAGCGCGATCGCCGAGCGGGCCGGCGTGCGCCGCTCGACCGTCTATCGCCACTTCCCGGACGAAGACGCGCTGTTCGCGGCCTGCTCGTCACACTGGCGCGCGGCCAACCCGGCACCCGATCCGCACGCATGGGCCGCGATCGAGGATCCGGCGGCGCGAACCGAGACGGCCCTGCGCGAGCTGTATGGGTTCTTCCGCCGGACGCAGGACATGTATGCGAGCCTGCTCCGCGACGAGCCTCTCGTCCCGATCGTCCGCCGCCTTCTGCGCGACTTCCACGGCTACCTGCGGACGATCGAGGACGTGCTGATGGCGGGCCGCGGCCTGCGGGGGCATGCGGCGCGCAGGACGCGCGCCGCGATCGGCCATGCTGTCGCCTTCCCGACCTGGCGCTCGCTCGCATGCGACCGGGGCCTGTCGGACGACGAGGCGGTCAGGCTGATGTGCCTGCTCGTCGACGGCGCGGCTCGTCGCTAGCGAGCGCGCCGGTCAGGCGGCGACGACCGCGGGCTCGCCCGTGGCCGCCTGCGCCTCGATCCTGGCGACGTGGCGCTTGCGCAAGAGCGCAACCATCACGGCGAGCGCCGCGAGCATGACGAGCGCGCCCGCCCCGAAGGCCCAGTGGAAGCCGACGACGAGCGCATGCGCGGCGGGGCCGCCGGCGCCGCTCGTCTTGCTCGTCGCGAGCGTCGAGAGGACGGCGAGGCCGAGCGCGCCGCCGACCTGTTGCGACGTGTTGAACAGCCCTGACGCGAGCCCCTGGTCGTGGTCGGCCAAGCCGGTGGTGGCGATCAGGGTCAGCGGCATGAACACGGCGCCCATGCCGAGCGAGGAGAGGAGAACGGCCGGCAGCACGTCCGCGGCGTACGAACCGTGGACCGGCAGCTGCGTGAGCAGGACGAGCCCGACCGCGCTCAGCAGGAAGCCGACCGCCGCCACGGGCCGAACGCCGATCCGGGGCGCGAACTGGGAGGCGATCGAGGCCGACACCATGATTCCGGCCGTGAACGGCAGGAACGCGAGCCCCGCCTCCAGCGGCCCGTACCCGAGCACGCGCTGGATGTAGAGCGTGTTGAAGAAGAACATCGCGAACATCCCCGCCATGGCGAGGAACATCGCGACGTTCGCGGTCAGCAGGGAGCGGACGCGGAAGATCGAGAGCCGCACGAGCGGCGCGGACGCGCGCAGCTCGACGACGACGAAGGCTGTCAGCAGGGCGGCGGCCACGGCGAAGAAGCCGAGCGTCCGCGGCGACCCCCAACCGGCCGACTCCGCGTCGACGATCGCGTAGACGAGTGCCATCAGCCCGCCGGTCACCGTCACCGCGCCGCCGACGTCGTAGCTCCGCTGCGCCTCGAGGTCGCGCGATTCCGGCACGAAGCGGAGCGAGAGCAGGAATGCGGCCACGCCGACCGGGACGTTGACGAAGAAGATCCAGGGCCAGGAGAAGTACTGCGTGAGCGCGCCGCCGAGGATGAGGCCGACCGCGGAGCCGCCGATCGCGATCGCCGCCCAGACGGCGAGCGCGCGCGCCCGCTCCGCGCCCTCCGCGAAGGTGGTGGAGATGATCGAGAGCGCCGCCGGCGAGATCAACGCGGCGCCGAGTCCCTGCAACGCGCGCGAGCCGACGAGCAGCGCCTCGCTGGAGGCGAGTCCGTCGAGGAGCGATGCGCCGGTGAAGATCACGAGCCCGAGCAGGAACAACCGCTTGCGGCCGAGCAGGTCGCCGGCGCGGCCCCCGAGCAGCAGGAAACCGCCGAACACGAGCGTGTAGGCGTTGACGATCCATTGCAGACTGCCCTCGGAGAGGTGGAGGTCCTTCTGGATCGACGGCAAGGCGACGTTCACGATCGTCGCGTCGAGGACGACCATGAACTGCGCCAGACAGATGAGGACAAGGACGACCCAGGGATTGGTGGCGGTGTTTCGCACGGCGGCTCCTCTTCGTTTCACTCGTGGCAACTTTTCTCTCGACGCAGGAACCGTAGCCGACGCGTGCAGTGAATGCAAATTTACTATGTGTGCAGGAAAGTGCTAGACTGGAGGACGGTGAACGAAGCAGGGCTGCGCGAGCGCAAGAAGCGGCAGACGCGGGAGGCGATCGCGCGGGCGGCGCTGGAGCTCTTCGCCGAGCGCGGCTACGACGAGACGACCCTGGCCGACATCGCCGCTGCGGCCGGGGTGTCCACGCGGACGATCTTCGCCTACTTCCCGGGCAAGGAGGACATCCTCTTCTGCGATTTCCAGGCGCTGCGCGACACGCTCGCCGGGGCGCTCTCGGAGCGGCCGGCCGGCAAGGACGCGCTCGGGACGCTCCGCGACTTCATCGTCTCGACCGCAGCCGCGAAGACCGAGCTCGATTCCAAGCTCGCACGGATCGTCGCGAGCGACGAGACCCTGTCGAGCCACAAGCGCGCGCGCCTGTCGCAGCTGCAGGAGTTGCTCGCCGCCGCGATCGCGGACGACCTCGGCTCCGGTCCCGACGACCTGCGGCCGCAGGTCGCAGCCGCCTCGCTCGCCGCCGCCTTCGAGGTGCTTGAGCGCCACGACCGAGCGCTCCCGCCTCCGCACACGGCAGAGGAGGTCGCCGCCGCGGTCGACCCGATCATCGCCTTCGTCCACGCCGGTCTCCAGGCCCTTCCCGCGCCTCCCCGCAGACCCGCGTGAGAGAGGCTCCTAGCAGCGCGGGCGGCGATTCTCGCCGAGCGCGTCGAGGAACTCGTCGAGGCTGCGGGGCGCGCGCAACGCGAAGCGTCCGGGATGCGCGAGGACGAGCTCGGTCATGCCGCCGGGGGCGCGCCCGACGCACGTCCCGGCCGGAGTGACCGTCCAGTAGGGGGTGAAGCGGATCCGCAGGCCGTAGGCGCCGGCGGAGGTGGCCGTCCCGGTGACCGCCGCGTGGCCGAGATGGTCGATGTGCGCGCCCGATTTTCCGGTCAGGATCGCGGTCGGGTTTGGCAGTGCGTAGATCCGCCAGTCCCTGTCGCGAAAAACCAGCCGCAGTCCCGATCGCGGACCGGTGACGATCGCGGCCTCGCGAGGCCCCCCGTCCGGATCGAGCTCGGTGGCGGGCACCAGGACGTAGCGGACCGCCATCGTTCGCAGCCAGGCGCGGTAGGCAGTCGCCGTCAGGTCGTGTTCGTAGAGGACCGGGTTTTGCTTGATGTCCAGCTGGCGATACCAGCCGCGCGCAAGCGCGAAGCCCGCGCGTGGCAACCAGTAGGACTCCCAGTGGTTCGCAGTCGGGACGACCTCGACCCGATAGTCCGGGCCGTCGTGGCGGGCGAGGTACCGCAGGGCCGGGCGCCAGAACGAGGCGCTCGCAGGACGCGAGTCGAGCCGGAACGGGATCTGCATCAGGTAGGGCACGAGGTTGTAGGCAAGCGCTCCAACGAGTGCGACCGCGACGAGCGCGCGCGGCCGGAAGCGCGTCTGCGCTGCGACCACGAGCATCACTGGGAAGACAAAGGCGCGTAGGCGCGTCCAGTTGTCGCCGACGGCTGTCGGGACGAGAAATGCTGCGACGCTGCCGAGTCCCCAGACGACGAAGAACGCCGCGAGGACACCGCCGCGATTACCGCGCGCCGCGAGGTAGGCCCCGAGCGCGCATATCGTCAGAATCGCTGCGAGATCGACCGGGCTAAAGGGGTAGACGCCCGGGGTCGGGAAGAGGACGAGAACGGCGCCCTCGCCGCAGCCGATCAGCGCGAGACCGATCGCGACGACGATCGTGCGTCCGTCGATTCGCCGGCGCGAGAAGACGACGGCCAGCAGGATGGCGCAGAGGAAGACGAACGCGAGCGGGCTGACACCGAGCGTGATCGCCGCGAGCAGCAGCGCGAAGAGGGTGCGTCCGCGCTGGAGGACGCGCACGGCGGCGAGCAGCATCGCGAACCCGACCGAGTACGCGTAGAGGCCCGTGAAGACCGGCGCCGCCGCGAGCACGCTGAACGAACGCGTCGGCCAGCGCGCGGCGGCGCCCCACTCGTGGTAGGCGATCGCGGTGAACAGCAGCGCCGACGCGAGCACGGCGCCGACGACCAGCGTGACGTTCCCGAACGTTGCGGCCGGGAAGTAGTAGAGAAGACTGTACGAGGTGACGGGATACTGACCCGCGTACCAGAGGTTGTCCCAGAGGACCGCCCCGTGCTGCACGAGGAAGGTGCGGTAGAGGTGCGCCGGTGCGTCGCCCTGCGCCGAGCCGAAGAGGAGCAAGGCGCAGACCGCCGCACCCGCGAGCACGGCCGGGACGAGCAGGTCGCGGCGTGCCGCGCCGATCGGGGCGTCCATCACCCGGCGACGGTAACCGCTCGCCGATGAGCGGCGCGTGAACCGTCGGCGGCTGCTGTTCGGCGGCCTCGTGTCCGCGGCTGTCGTCGGCGCGGTTTACGCGTACGCGCTGCCACAGCTCGCGGGCTACGCCTCGGTGTGGCGTGTCGTCGGCGAGCTCGGAGGCTGGTGGATTCTCGCGCTGCTCGCCGTCACCGCGGTCGACCTCCTGACCTATGCGCTGCCCTGGCTCGTCGCACTGCCGGGGCTGCGGTTGCCTGACGCCGTGAGGATGACGCAGGCGTCAACGGCGTTCAGCCTCGTCATGCCGGGCGGTGCGCCGCTCGGGATGGCGGCCTCGTTCGCGATGCTCCGGTCACGCGGCTTCTCGCGCTCGGCGGTCACGTCGGCCGTCGCGCTGACCGGTCTCTGGAGCCAGGTCTCGACCTTCCTCTTCCCCGTCGTCGGGCTTGGGCTGCTGGCTGCCGAGGGTACGGTCAGCGCGCTGCTGCGTCTGCTTGCGGGCGTCGGTCTCTCGATCGCGGTGCTGCTCGTCGGAGTCGTCGTCGGGGTGCTGTGGCGCGCCGGATTCGCCGCGCGTGTCGGCGACCGCGCAGCCGGCGTCGCCTCGCGTGTGCGCGGTCTCGCTCGACGCGCTCCCGTCGGCTGGAACGGCGACGCGCTCGTGCAGTACCGCGGCGAGCTGCTCGTGCTCCTTCGCCGGCGGTGGGGATCGCTGACGGCGGCGACGCTCGCGAACCAGCTGACAGGCTACGTCATGCTCGAGCTCAGTATCCGGGCCGTCGGGATCGACCGGCACCACGTCGCGGTCGCGGAGTCGTTCGCAGCCTGGTCGATCGGACGTCTGATCGGCTCGTTGCCGATCACGCCGGGCGGCCTCGGCGTCGTCGAGCTCGGCCTCACCGGCACGCTCGTCGGGTTCGGTGGTCCGTCGGTCCGGGTCGTCGCCGCCGTCTTGGTCTACCGCGTGCTCTCGTTCGTCCCCACGCTCGTGCTCGGCCTGCTCGCGACTCTCACGTGGCGGCGTCGTACGTAGGGAAGCGCCGTGAACCGCACCCTGCAGCGTCTCGCGCCGCAGCCGCAGGGCAGGACTCTCAGGGCCGCCGCGGCCGCGAGCGGGTACGGACGTCAACGCATGTTGTCGGTGTGGCCGAGCGAGTAGCGTCCCGGCTGCGGCCACACGCAGAGACCGTGCGGCCCTGCCCCAACCGGGACGCGCGCGAGCAGCCGGCCGGTTCGGGTGGAGATGGCATACACCTCGCTGTCGTAGCGGCCGGAGAGCCACAACACGCTTCCGTCGGCGGAGACGCCGCCCATGTCGGGGCTGCCCCCACCGGGGATCCGCCACTTCCTGACCACCTTGTCCGTCTCGAAGCTGATCACCGAGACCGATCCGTCGCCCCGGTTCGACACATACAGATCCTTTCCGTCGCGGCTCGGATAGAGGCCGTGCGCGCCTGCGCCGGTTCGGATGAAGCCGAGGACCCGCAGGCGGCGACCGTCCACCTTCCAGACTCCGCCTGCGGCGAGGTCGGCGACGTAGAAGACGCCTCCGTCCGGAGAGAGACGAACGTCCTGCGGCTCGCCGCCACGTCCGTCGGGGAGACCGAGAACGCCGACGACGCGCTCGCTCGCGACGTCGACCTTTACGAGCTGCCCGGAGAATTCGCAGCTCGCGATCAGGTAGCCGCCGGCGGCGGAGAAGTCCAAGTGATCGACGCCGGCGCAGGGCACGGAGAGCGAGTGGTGCAGCGTGAAGCCGTGCGGGTCGCGGAAGTCGAGCCGACGCAGTCGCTCGGCGACGACGATCGCGTAGCGGCCGTCGGGGGTGAAGTACAGGTTGTACGGATCCTCGACTGCGATCGTCCGTCCGGGCTTGCCCGTGCGTGGATCGATCGCGGTCAGGCTGTTGCCGACGTCGTTCGTGACATACAGCGTCCTCAGGTCGTAGCTCGGCACGACGTGCTGCGGGAGCAATCCGACGGCAAAGTGGTCGACGACCTTGTACGTCTGGGGGTCGATCACGTCCACGCTCGCGCTCTGGCTGTTCGGCACGTACACGAGCGACCGCGCGAAGCGGGCGGCGCCGGTGAGCATGCCCGCCTGATCGAAGGCGTAGATGTTGCTCGCGGTACCCGCGCCCCGGAAGGCTTGCGCGCTCTGCGCACGGTGGGGCCGCGAGGCCACGGTGAGCGTGCTCAGCGTCGCTTGTGTGCCGTCGATGCCCCGGCCGCCTGCGAGCAGGATCGAACGACCGAGGCTCACGGCGGCGAGGTCGGAGCGCGGCGTCAGCAGTGAGCCGGCAGCGCGGACGCGGCGCGTGGTCGGGTCGATCGCGACGATGCGTGCGGTGGCGCTGCCGACGGTGGCACCGCGGCCGCCGATCACGTAGACAACGCCTCCGATCGCCGCCGCGGCGGCATGGGTCGTCGGAGCCGGAAGCCGCCCGAGAGCGCGCACGCGCGCGAGCGCCGGCGTGTATTCCAGCACCGCCGCGCTGGCGGTGCCGTTCTCGAGTGAGCCGCCCGCGATCACCAGCCGACCGGCGACGGCGGTGACGGCGGCGTAGCGGAGCGGGACTGGGAGCCTCGCGACGACGCGCGCGCTCGTGCCTGGGCGCCAGGCGACGATCGTGTCGAGCCAGCGCGTGCCGGTGTACCCGCCTACGACGTAGGCGGTGCTTCCGATTGCGGCCGCCGACTGGTCGGAGCTCGGTGCCGGCAGCCGCCCGATCACGGTTCCAGCGCCGCCGCTCAGCGGGACGCGCACGATCCGATCGCTTTGCGTGTTCGCGTTCGTGCCGCCGCCGAACAGGTAGACGGCTCCGCCGAGCCGAACCGCCGCGGCGTCGTGGACGGCGGTCGGAAGGCTGCCGCCGCCGCGATCCCCTGTTGCAGTCGCGACGCGAATGTCTGCCCTGGAAGTGTCGGCGGCGGTGAGCCCGCCGAGCAGCATCACCCGCCCGGCACCGAGCGCGACTGCGGTCGCGTCCTGAACCGGGGCTCGCAGAGCGCCGGTGCGCCGCTCGACCAAGCGCCCTTGCCGGCTGTTCGCATCCCGCAGCCGAGGCGCTCGGGCGCCCCCGCTCGTCGAGCCGCTGCCGCCTGAGGTCAGTAGCGCGACCGTGACTGTCGCAGCGCAGGCCGACGCGCCGATGAGCAGCACGGTGCACGAGCGGCGGATGTTGCGCCGAAGCGGGCGGCGGGCGGGCAGCGTTCTAGCCTGCCTGTCGGTCGTTGCCGGCCGCCTCGGCACCGGCACTCGGTTGCCCGGCCGGTAGCTCGACGAGGAAGGCGGCCCCGGCCGCCGGGACGGCAAGCGGGCGGAGAGGGACGAGCCCGATCGCGGCGCCGAGGCGCAGCAGCATCCGCGCAGGATCGACTGAGGCGCCTGAACCCCGCCTGAACGCCGAGAGCGCGGGCCAGTCGCGCGGCAGCCTGACGAGAAACCTGCCGCCTGAGGCCGTGCGCGGCGGCGACATCGCCGGCGACGCCGTGGCCGGCGCCTCCGACGGTGTCGGGGCGATCTGCGACTGCATCCCGCGTCCGGCAGCGCCGAGCGCTTCACGGGCACGGGTCAGCGGTTTGCGATCAGAGGTCGAAGCGGCGTGCGTGTGAGCTGTCGAGCGAGCGATGTCGCGACAGGGCGGAGCAGGAGCACGAGCGTGGCGCCGATCGTCGCCCCGATCGCGAGGCCTGCCGCTACGTCCGTGGGGTAGTGGACGCCGACGTAGATGCGCGCGAAGGCGAGGAGGAGCGCGAGCACGAGCGCGGGCAGGCCGAGCCTGACATCGAGGAGGAGGAGTCCGGCGGCGAACGCGCCGGCGATCATCGCGTGGTCGCTCGGGAACGAGGAGTCGCTCGCGCAGTGCAGCAGCACTTCGATGTGGGCGAGGGCGTGACATGGGCGGGTGCGCCCCACGGCCGGGCCGATCGCCTGGTTTGCGAGCAGGGCGAGCACGGCGCCTGCGCCGACGAGGAACGCCGTCGCGGTCTGGCGGGGGGCGTCGGCGCGGCGGCGGCCCAGGAGCCAGCCGACGACGAGGAGCGATGCGAGCAGGACGAGCCCGGCCCAGCTCGCGTAGCTCGCGACCGTGCCGTGTGCCCAAGCGGTATCGCGCGCGAACTCGTTCACAGTCCGATACCAGGCGGTGTCGATGCTCGCGATCATCACCGTGCGCCTCGCCTTCGCGAAGCTTGCGCGCGTGCGCCGTTGATCGCCTGAGCCCTCTCTCGCCGGCGCATCGTCAGAAGGTAGCCAGCGAACGGGGTAGCTGGGACTGCGAGCGGGGGCGGGGAGCGTCCGGGAATCGCGATGGACGCGCGCGTCGGACTGGCGGCGAGGCGGCCGAGGAGGACGGCGTTCGCTCCGTGGCGGAGAGGAACGGTCGTGCCGGACGGGCGGCGTCGATCTGACCGCGACCTGAACGGACGAGGAGACGGGGTCAGGCTGCGGACGCGGTCGCCTGCTCCAGTGACGACGTCGCCGTGGCGGTGCGCGGGAGCGCGAGCCAGATGTCGGCGCCGCCGCCGGGGCGGTTGGCGGCGGCGGCGGCGCCGCCGTGGGCGGCGGCGATCTCGGCAACGATGGCGAGGCCGAGCCCGGTTCCGGCTTCGGTTCGTGCGTTGTCGGCGCGGCTGAAGCGGGCGAACGCTTCCGGGAGGAAGCCGTCCGGGAAGCCGGGGCCGTCGTCGGCGACGTGGAGCTCGACGACGTCTGCGGTCTCGCGTGCGTACAGGTCGATGCCGCCGTCAGCGTGGCGGATCGCGTTCTCGAGCAGGTTGCCCAGCGCTTGCTCGAGCCGCAGCCGGTCGCCCTCGAGGCAGGCCTCGACAGGTGTCACGGTGAGCGCGCGGCGAGCGTCGACGATGCGACGTTGGAACCGCGACGCGACCGCGTCGAACAGCGCGCGTACCTCGATCGGCTCGTTGTGCAGCGGGAGTCGTCCTTCGTCGAGCCGCGCGAGCAGGAGCAGGTCTTCCGCGAGCTGGCTGAGACGGTCGGCCTCCTCGCCGATCGAGCGCAGCGCCGCCCGCAGCTCGGGCTCGGGGCGAGGCTGCTCGAGGGCGAGCTCGACCTCGGCGCGCAGGAGCGCGAGCGGGGCGCGGAGCTCGTGGCTCGCGTCGGCGACGAAGCGGTGCTCGCGGGCGACGCCGTGCTCGATGCGGGCCAGCATCGCGTTGAGCGTCTGGCCGAGCCGCGCCAGCTCGTCGCGGGCCCGAGGGACCGGCAGCCGCTCGGAGAGCCGCCGCTCGGAGATCGTGCCGGCACGGACCCCCATCCGCTCGACGGGTCGGAGTGCTGCGGCGGCGAGCAGGTAAGCGATCAGCGCGGTCGCGAGCAGGGCCGCCGGGCCGCCGAAGAGGAGCTCGCTCCGCAGGTTCGCAATCGCGGCGTCGCGGGCGGAGAGCGGCGCCCCGACCACGACCACGAGCGGCTGATCCTGGGCGGAGACAGCCACCGCGAGCAGGCGGACGTCGACGCCGAGGCGGCGAGCGCGGCCGACGAGCAGCGGTGCGGCGCGGGCGCGTGCGAGCTGTCGGCTGTCGAGGAGCGGCCGGGCGCCGAGGCCGCGTGTCTCGTCGACGATCCTGCCGTGGCGGTCGAGGATCTGCGCAAAGCTCTTGACGGCGGCGGGGGAGGAGGTCGCGTCGCGGAGCCCGGTGTCCGATTGCCGGACGAGCGCTGTGACGTCGTCGGCGCGGGCGCGCAGCCCCTGGTCGAGCGTGGCGTCGAGCGAGCCGGCGAGGTGGTGGAGGAGAAGGAAGGCGAGCGCGGCGAGCAGCGCCGCCATCGCCGCCGCGAAGGCGAGGGTGAGGCGGACGCGGATCGGCAGCCGGCTCACCGGCCATCGGGCCGAAGCCGGTAGCCGGCGCCGCGGACGGTCTCGATCGCGCTGCGGCCGAAGGGGCGGTCGATCTTCTCGCGCAGGTGGCGGATGTGGACGGTGACGACGTTGGAGCGGTTGTCGTAGCTCATGTCCCAGCAGTGGTCGAGGAGCTCGTACCGGCTGATCACCTCGCCCGGCCGGCGCAGGAACAGCTCGAGCAGCGCGATCTCCTTCGGCGAGAGCCTGATCTCGGTCCGGCCGCGCCAGACCCGCTGCGCTGACGGATCGAGCTTCAGGTCGCCCGCTTCGAGCACGGTCGGGCGCTCCGGCCGGCCGCGGCGGACGAGCGCGCGCAGCCGCGCTCGCAGCTCGGCGATCGAGAACGGCTTGGTGAGGTAGTCGTCGGCGCCGCAGTCGAGCCCGTAGACGCGGTCCTCGACCGCGTCGCGCGCGGTCAGCAGCAGCACCGGCGTCCACACACCGTGCTCGCGCAGTCGCGTGCAGGTCTCGAAGCCGTCGAGGTCGGGGAGCATCACGTCGAGCACGATCGCGTCATAGCTGCGTGCCTGCGCCATCCAGAGCGCGTCCTCTCCCGTGCGGGCGAGGTCGGCGGCGCCGCCGCGCTCGCCGAGCGCCCGCCGCAGCAACGGGCCGAGCTTGCGGTCGTCCTCGACGACAAGCGCGCGCACGCTCCTGTCAGGATGCTCGAGAAAAGGTGAAACGAAGGTGAACGGCGACCGTCACCGAGCGTTCACCGACGCCTCCCTACCGTGGCCCGCGCATGTCCCGTCAAGCCACGCCGAGGAGGTCAAACGACATGCCTGTACGTCTCAGCAAGGCCGGCGCAGGGATCCTCGCGGTCGCAGCGCTCGCGCTCGGCGGCGCTGCGCTCGCGTCCGCCGCGGGCGGATCGCACGCGGGCGCCTCGAACGCATCGCGTCCGCATGCGGCCCGCTCGCACGCCGTCGCGCGGGCGCAGCACGCTCGGGCGAGGGTGCGTGCGAGCAGAGAGGATCCGAGCGCATCCGAGCAGCAGGACGAGCACGGATCGACCGCGGAATTCGACAGCGACGCCGCCGCGCAGGCGGCTGCCTGCCAGAAGTCGGGAATCGACCCGAACGCGGACAACGTCCAGTACGACGATCAGACCGGCACCTGCAGTCTCGACACGGGCGGAGGTAGCAACACCGGCCCGTAAATACGCCGGCGTCGGTTGCGCGCGGCCGCTCGGCCGTGCGCAACCGGCCTGGTCCTGCCGACTCTCGACGCAAGGCGGGTGTTCAGGCGCGTTTCAGGCGCGCGGGGGAACAGTTCGAGCATGCCACCCCGGGCCGTGAGCGCGGGCGCGATGCTCCTTGCGGTCGCCTTGGCCGGTTGCGGCGGCTCGAAGCAGGCCGCGCCGATCACGACCACCCAGGCCGCGCGGGCCCAAACCGCGAGGCCTGCGACGACGACCTCCGCGGCCGGTCCGAATCCGTTGCAGGCGGAGGCGAACGCGACCGCGACCGGCGATATCCCCGACAATCAGGTCTTCCTCACCTTTCACGACAGCGCCGCCGCTTACTCGATCGAGTATCCGGAGGGGTGGGCACAGCAAGGTGCGGCCGATCGTGTCACCTTCCGCGACAAGAACAACATCGTCCGGATCGTGGTCGCGAGCGGCCCGGCCCCGACCGCCGCGAGCGTCCGCGCCGACGTCGCCGGGCTCAAGGGAGCGACGGTCGAGCATGCGCCGCAGCGGCTGCTGCTCGCGGGGAAGCCCGCCTACGAGGTCACCTACAGCACCGAGAGCGTGCCGAGCGCCGTGACCGGCAAGCGCGTCGAGCTCGTCGTCGACCGGTACTACCTCTGGAACCGCGGCCGGCGAGCCGTCGTCGACCTCGGCACGCCAGTGGGCGTCGACAACGTCGACGCGTACCGGCTGATGATCGAGAGCTTCCGGTGGAGGTGAGAAGCCTCTACCGCGAGCCCGAGCGCCGAGACGACATCGCGTTCGGCGCGCTCGAGTTCCACGACGTGTTCAAGATCTTCCGCTCTGGACCGGTGGAGACAGTCGCGCTACGCGGGCTCGAGCTGCGAATCGAGCCGCGTGAGCTGGTTGCGCTCTTCGGCCCGTCCGGATCGGGGAAGACCACCGCACTGCATCTCGCCGCCGGCCTCGACGAGCCCTCCGCCGGCGAGGTGCGCGTGCGCGGGCGATCGCTCTCGAGACTGACCGAGGCGGAGCTGGCGGACTTCCGCGCGCGCGAGGTCGCGGTCGTGTTCCAGAGCGGCAACCTCTGGACCGAGTTGAGCGCGCGCGAGAACGTTACGCTCGCGCTGCGCCTGGCCGGCCGCCGCCGCGAGCTGCGCACCGCGGTCGACAGCGCGCTCGACGCGTTCGACCTGCAGCGACGGGAGCGGCAGCGCGCCGGCTCGCTCTCGGGCGGCGAGCAGCAGCGGGTGGCGATCGCGGCCGCGGCGGCGCGGGAAGCGCCGCTCGTCCTCGCCGACGAGCCGACCGCGGAGCTCGACGCCCGCAACGAGCAGGCCGTGCTCCGCGCGTTGCGCCGCCTGCGGGACGAGTTCGCGAGCACGGTGATCGCGGTGACGCACTCGCCGCGCGTTGCCGACGCCGTCGACCGCGTGATCGAGCTGCGCGACGGGCGGCTCGCATGACGACGCGGCCGCTGTTGCGGGAGGCGATCGCGGCCTGCCGCGACGTCACGGTCGTCTTCGGCGACGGAGAGGCGGCGGTGCGCGCGCTCGACGGCGTCACGCTCGAGCTCCGCCGCGGCGAGCGGGCGGCGCTGCTGGGCCGCTCCGGCTCCGGCAAGACGACGCTCCTGCACGTGCTCGGCGGTCTGGTCGAGCCGACCGCCGGCACCGTCGACTGGCACGGCCGGCCGCTCGCGTCGATCGACCGTGCCGCGCGCGGCGCGTTGCGCGCACGCGGCATCGCCTACGTGTTCCAGGGCGCGAACCTGCTGCCCCACTTCACCGCCTTCGAGAACGTCGCTTTCGCCGCGCGTCTCGCTCCCGGCGGGGGTCGGCCGGCGTCGACGGTGACGACGCTCCTCGAGCTCGTCGGCCTTGCCGGCAAGCTCGACCACCTGCCGGCCGAGCTGTCCGGCGGCGAGGCGCAACGGGTTGCGATCGCACGCGCGCTTGCCCAGCAGCCGGAGCTCCTCCTGTGCGACGAGCCGACCGGTCATCTCGACTCCGACACCGGCGAGCGCGTGCTCGACCTGATCGACGCGCTCCAGGCCGAGTTCGGCTTTGCGCTCGTCGTCGCCACCCACGACGCCGACGTCGCCGCCCGCTACCGGCGCGCGCTCGAGCTGGAGGACGGAGCCGTCGTGCGCGAGGAGGAGATCGGCGAATGAGAATCGCGGCGCCGCTTGCGCTCGCAGAGCTCGTTCGCACGCCCGGCCGGACGCTGCTGCGCGTGCTGACTCTCGCCGCCGCCGTCGGGCTGCTCGCGTCGATGGTGCTGTTCGTGGGCCACTCGCTCGGGACGATGACCGCGAGCGCCCTGCGCAGCGTGCCCGTCGACTGGCAAGGCCCGGTCTCGAGCTACCGCGCTGCAACTGCCGTCGCCGCCCAGGTGGCCGAGCAGCCCGGTGTGGCGGAGGCCGCCGCCACCGCCACCGCGCCGTTTGCGAGCGCCGAGCACGTCTCGCCGACGGCGGGCACGATCCGCGCCGGCTCGGGCGCGATCCTGGCCGTTCCGCCGCGATATCTCTCGCGCATCGACACCTTCCGCTACCTGCGCGGCAAGCTGCGGCCGGGGCAGGTGGTGTTCGACCAGCAGCTCGCCGCGACGCTACAGGTGCAACCCGGCGACACGGTCACGCTGACGCCGCGAAGCGGGGGCCGGCCGGTGCGGCTGCGGGTGAGCGGGATCGCGCTCGTGACCGCGCCCGACCGGCTGTTCCAGCCGCTCGACCCCCTGCTCGGCCCGGCGCCGGCGCAGCCACCCGCGAACATCGCCATCCTGCCGCTCGCCACCTTCGCGGCGAAGGTCGCGCCTTTGCTGCCGAGGATCAGCTCGGCGTCCGGCGCAGCCGCCGTTCCCGGCGCTCAGACGGGCACGCAGTGGCAGGTGCAGGCACAGGTCGACCCGGCGAGCCTGCGCGGCAGCCCGGCGCACGCACTCCAGCAGGCGACCCGGCTTCGCAACCGTGTCGAGCGGTCGCTCCCCGGCCAGGTCGTCTTCGTCGACAACCTCGCCGACATGCTCACGAGCGCCGCCGGTGACGCGCTCTACGCCGAGACGCTGTACATCATGCTGGCGGTGCCGGGCGCGCTCGTCGCGCTCGGGCTGGCCTACCTCGCCGCGCTCGGTACCGCGGAGCGCGACCGGCGCAACCTGGCGCTCCTCCGCGCCCGCGGTGCCCGCCGCCGCGACCTCGTCGCGCTTGCGACGCTCGAGAGCCTCGCGCTCGGTCTCGCCGCCGGCGCCCTCGGTACGGCCGTCGCGCTCGGTGCGCTCCACCTCGCGGGATCGACGGGCGGCGCCGGCGGCGCGCGGCTGCTCGCGGCGTTCGGCGTCTGCGTCGCGCTCGCGACCGCCGGCGCCACAGCGGCGCGCATCGGCGCCGGGCTTGCTGCCTTCCGCGGTAGCGTCGACGAGGCGCGCCGAAGCGTCCGCCGCAGCGGGCGGCCCCTCTGGCAGCGGCTCTACCTCGACCTGCTTGCGCTCGCCGTCGCCGGGTTCGTCTACTGGCTGACCGCCCGCACCGGCTTCTCCGCGGTCGTCAACCCGGACTCGAACCCGACCTTGTCGCTGTCGGTGTACATGTTCCTCGCGCCGGCGTTGCTCTGGCTCGGTGCTGCGCTGCTGCTCGTGCGGCTGCGCGGCCGCCTCCTCGCCTGGGTCGCGGCGCGCGTCGCCGGCGAGCGGGCGACGACCCCCGTCGGCTTCCTGCTTGCGAGTGCGGGCCGGCGCGGCGCGGCGATCAACCGGGGCCTCCTCGTGCTCGGGCTGCTGCTTGCGTTCGGCGTCAACCTCGGCATCTTCGCCGCGACCTACGACCAGCAGGCCCGTGTCGACGCGCAGCTTACGCTCGGCGCCGACGTGGTCGCGACCGCTCCGCCGGGCGTCGTCGCGCGCGACCGGCTCGTGCAGCGGCTCGCACGCCTGCCCGGCACGGCAGGCGTGTCGGCCGTCGACCACTCCTACGCCTACGTCGGCCCCGACCTGCAGGACACCTTCGGGATCGACGCGGCGACGTTCACGCGAGGCACGACGTTGCGCGACTCCTACTTCCTCGGCGGCACCGCAGCGCAGATGCTCACCCGGCTGCAGGCAAGGAGCGACGGGATCCTCGTCTCGAAGGAGACGATCAGCGACTATTCGCTGCGGCTCGGCGACCTGCTGCGGCTGCGGGTGCTCGACCACGCGAGTGGCCGCTTCCGCGTCGCCCCCTTCCATGTCGTCGGGGTCGTGCAGGAGTTCCCCTCTGCGCCGAAAGACTCGTTCATGGTCGCGAATCTCGGCTATCTACAGCGCGTCACGCACGACCCAGGCCCGAACGTCGTCTTCGTCCGTGCGAGCGGTAATCCGGTCGCGCTAGCCCGCAGGGTCGGCGCCGCCGCGCGTGCGAGCGGGATCAGCGTCAAGAACATCCGCGAGCAGACCGCGCAGACGGTCAGCTCGATCACCACCGTCGACCTGCGCGGCATCAGCAGGATCGAGGAAGCGTTCGTGCTCGTGCTCGCCGCCGCTGCGATGGCGCTCTTCGTCGCCGTCGGGCTCGCAGAACGCCGACACGAGCTGGCGACGATGGCCGCGCTCGGCGCGTCGCTTCGCCGCGCCGCCGCCTTCCTCTGGAGCGAAGCGGCACTCGTCCTGACCGCCGCGCTCGCGCTCGCCGCGCTGCTCGGCTGGCTGCTCGCGGAGATGCTGGTGGCGATGCTGCAGCACGTCTTCGACCCGCCGCCCGACCACCTCGCCGTTCCCTGGGCGTTCCTCGGAGGGCTCGGCGCCGCCGCCACGGCGGGCGCGCTCGGCGCGGCCGGCCTGGCTGCGCTTCGGATCCGCCGGCTCCCACTCGGTGCGATCCTGCGCGAGGAGTGACAATGCGCCGGTGACGCTCGGCCGGACGATCCTGGTCGTCGAGGACGACCACGAGCTGCGCGGCGTGCTCGCCCGCGGGCTGCGCGAGGAGGGCTTCGCCGCCGACGCCGTCGGCAGCGGCGGCGAGCTGCTCGAACGGGTCGAGCGATCGGTGCCGAACGCGCTCGTGATCGACATCGGCCTCCCGGACAGCGATGGCCGCGACCTCTGCCAGGCGCTTCGGGCGCGCGGCGTCGACGTGCCGATCCTCTTCCTGACCGCGCGCGACGCTCTCGTCGACCGCATCGCAGGCTTCGACGCGGGCGGCGACGACTACCTGGCCAAGCCGTTCGCGTTCGTCGAGCTCGTCGCCCGGCTGCAGGCGCTGTTGCGGCGCAGCGGCGGCGACGGCGCGATCGAAGCCGTCGGGCTGCGGCTCGACCCGATCTCGCACTCGGTCGGAAATCGCGGCGGCACCGTCGACTTGACACCGACCGAGTTCCGCCTGCTCGCCCGGCTGCTTGCCCGTCCGGGCGAAGCGGTACGCCGGCGCGACCTCGTCTGCGCCGGCTGGCCGCGCGGCGCGATCGTGCGCGACAACACCCTCGACGCCTACGTCGCGCGGCTGCGCCGGAAGCTGCGGGCGCTCGCAGACGCGCCCGCGATCGCGACCGTACACGGCATCGGCTACCGGATCGAATGAGCAGGCTCGGGATCCGCCACCGGCTCTTCCTAGCCGTCCTCGCGGCCGTGGCCGGGGCGGTCGCCGCGCTCGTGCTCGGCTTCAACCTGATCCTCGGAGACACGTTGAGACGCGACGCGCGCGACCTCGCCCGCGCCCGGGCCGCCGCGCAGCTCGCGCTGCTGACCACCGCGCACGGACGGCTCGCCGTTCGCGAGGCCCCTGACGATGCCGCCGCCGACGCCTACATCTGGGTGTTCTCGCGTACCGCCGTCCTCGAGCAGCCGCGCGCCGGCGCCGCCGTGTCCGCGGCTGCCCGTGCGCTTGCGCGCGGGCCTGCGCGCTTCGCCGACGTCCCCGCTGCGGACATTCGCCTCTACGCCGCCCCGGTCGCGATCGGCGGGCGCCGGCTCGGCAGCGTCGTCGCCGGCGTCTCGCTCGCACCCTACGAGCAAACACGGCGGCTGGCGCTGATTGCCTCGCTCGTGTTCGGCGGCATCGTGCTCGCGCTCGTCGCCGTCGCCGCCCGCTGGCTGCTCGCCTCCTCGCTGCGACCGGTGCGGCGGATGACACGGCAGGCGGCCGCCTGGAGCGAGCACGACCTCGACCACCGCTTCGGTCTCGGCCAGCCCCACGACGAGCTGACCGAGCTGGCCGCAACGCTCGACCAGCTGCTCGACCGGCTCGCGGCCAGCCTCCGCCGCGAGCAGCGTTTCTCGGCCGAGCTCTCGCACGAGCTGCGCACCCCTCTCGCCCGCGTCCGCGCCGAGTCCGAGCTCGCCCTTCGCCGCGAACGAAGCCCGAGCGAGTACCGACAGGCGCTCGAGCACATCAACGGAAACGCCACCCAGCTGACACGAACGGTCGACGCACTCGTCGCCGCCGCGCGCCACGAAGCCGGCTCCGAGCGCGCCACCGCCGACGCGTACACCGTCGCCAGGCAAGCAGCCGCCGGCTGCGGCCAGCGCGCCTCGGATCGTCAGCTCCAGATCACGCCGCCGGCGCAGCCGATTCGGATCGGGCTCGAACCCGAGCTCGCCGAGCGGATCCTGCAGCCGCTGCTCGACAACGCCTGCCGCTACGGAGCGGGCACCGTGACCGTCGCGATCGGAGGCGTCAACGGCGCCGTTCGTTACACCATCGACGACGACGGCCCCGGCGTCGCCGCCGAGGAGCGGGAGCGGATCTTCGAGCCCGGCGTCCGCGGCCGGCAAGGCGCGGCGGCCGGCGCGTCCGGCGCAGGCCTCGG
>DASRGD010000035.1:0-5110 GCA_035651195.1 Gaiellaceae bacterium
ACCCCTCGAACCGACGACCAAGACAGCGACCACGCCGCCACGCTCCATCACAACCAACCACGCGACCCCAAGCCCACCGACGACGAACGAAACCGCCGCCGACCAGACCATCAGCCGCTTACCGCAGGATCCGGGTAGCTAGGCTTCGGCGCGCAGGTGCCCGAGCCACGACGTCTCAGCATCCGGATCTCGGAAGGCGACGGAATCGCGATCATCGCTCGCGTCGACGACGTCGACGGCGCCCGCGCGGCCGAGGCGAACGGCGCGAAGGCAATCGCGCTCGAGCGCCCGATCGACGGCATCCGCACGGCGACGACGCTGCCGCTCCTCTGGACCGGACGCGGTCCGGCGGTCGACGCGGACGCACTGACGATCCGGCCCGACGACGAGCCTGCGCAGCACGAGCTCGAGCCGGTCGTCGACGTGCGCGACGAGGACGAGCTCGAGCTGGCGCTCGAGCAGCTCGACCCCGAGATCTTCCTCCTGTCGGCCCGCGACTCGGACGACGACGAGGACCCGCTCGAGATGGTGCTCGAGCTGCTCCCCGACCTGCCGGCGGGAAAGCTCGCGATCGCCGAGGTCGAGATCGCGAGCCGCGACGAGGTGCTCGCGCTCGAGCGGGCGGGGATCGACGCCGTGCTCGTCCCGTCGGCGCGCGTCGCCGAGCTCGTCGGCGAGCGGCCGCCCGAGGTCTGACCAATCCGTTTCGCACCCGCGGCCGTACCGGCTGGGGGGAGGCTGCAAGGAGAAGCGCCCCTCGCCGCAGAGGGGCGCTTCTCTGCCTGTTGCTGCGGGCGGCCGACCTAGAGTTCCGGCGTGGCGAGCCTCCTCGTGATCGGGCTCGTGGCGGGGTTCCTGGCAGCGCTCTTCGGTGTCGGCGGCGGGATCGTGATCGTGCCGCTGCTCGTCGTCCTCTGCGCGTTCGACCAGCGCCGCGCGTCGGCGACGTCGCTCGCGGCGATCCTCGTCTCGTCGCTGGCGGGTGCGGCCACGTACGCGCTCCACGGCGCGGTGAAACCGGGCGCCGCCGCTGTCGTCGGCCTGCCGGCGATCGTCGGCGTCCTCGCCGGCACCGTCCTCCAGCAGCGACTGCCGGTGCACAGGCTGAGCTACGGCTTCGCGCTCGTGCTCGCGGCGGTCGGCGTGCGGCTCGTCGCATGACGCTCGTCGCGGTCGGCGTGCTCGGGCTCGTCGCCGGCGTCCTCGCCGGGCTCTTCGGCGTCGGCGGCGGGATCCTGTTCGTGCCGACGCTCGCGCTCGGGCTCGGGCTGACCCAGCTCCACGCGGAGGCCTCCTCGCTGCTCGCGATCCTGCCGACAGCGCTGATCGGCTCTTGGCGCCAGTGGCGCTACGGCAACCTCGACCTGCGAGCGGCGGGGCTCGTCGGCCTCGCGTCGATCGGCGGCGTCCAGCTCGGCGTCGTCGTCGCCGAACGGATCCCGGAGGCGACGCTACAGCGGCTTTTCGGAGCTCTGTTGCTCGCCGCCGCCGCCCACCTCGCCTGGCGCACCCGCCGCGGCTGAGTCGATCAGCGCCGCGAGCGGCGCCCCGGTGCGGCCGCGGGCGAGCCCGACGAGGAAGCAGGTGAGCGGCGCGTTCGTGCGCGCGCCGGTCTCGTGCGCGGCGGTGCCGGCGAGATCGAGCAGCGCCTCGATCTCGGCCGGCGAGAGCTCGAGCTCGTCGCGGTCGACGCCGGTGGAGGCGCTCAGGCGGTCGGCGACCGATCGCAGCCAGGCGTGCACGGCCCATGTTTTACGCGACCCGACGCCGGGAAACTCGATCGTAGTACGAAACGACGAAGGGGGTTGAACATGAGCACCCTCGACGAACGGCGCCAGACCGCGTTCGCGGGTGTCGAAGAGGCATGGGACGACGGCTTCGCCCGGCCACGCGTCTTTCTCCAGCCGATCGCAGCCCCGTCGATCCTCGGGCTGGCGGGCTTCGCGGGCGCGACCTTCATCGTCGCGTCGAATCTCGCCGGCTGGTGGGGGACGCCGACGTCCGGCCTGACGCTCGCCCCGTTTGCGGCCATGTTCGGCGGGCTCGCGCAGTTCCTCGCGGGCATGTGGGCGTATCGAGCGCGCGACGCCGTCGCGACGCTCGCCCACGGGACCTGGGGTGCGTTCTGGATCGCCTACGGCATCCTCAACGTCATGGTCGCGGCTCATGCGATCACGCCGCCGACGCCGTGGTACCACAACCCCGAGGTCGGCTTCTGGTTCTTCGCGCTCGCGATCACGACCGCGATCGCGATGCTCGGGGCAGCGACGGAGAGCATGCTGCTGACAGCGGTGCTCGGAACGCTCGCGGCGGGATCCGGAATCCTCGCCGGCGCCTACATCTACGGCTCACACGGTTGGGCGCAGGTCGCCGGCTGGGTCTTCGTGATCTCGGCCGGCCTCGCCTGGTACGCGGTGATGGCCATGGTCATGGCCGCGACGACGGGACGCGCGATCGTGCCGCTCTTCAAGTACAAGCGGGCCGCCAACACGCCCGGCGGGCGGCTCGTTCGTCCGATCCAGCTCGAGTGGGCAGAGCCGGGCGTGAAGCAAGGCCAGTAGCGGACGAGCACGAAGCCTCCGCTCGCGGCGAGGGCCCGCCGAGAGGCGGGCCCTCTGCGCGGACAGCGCGAAGCTCGTCGCTACTTCACGGTGTTGACGTACTGGATGCAGTCACCCTGGTTCTTGAACGGGGTGCCGTTCGTGCGGACGAGGGTCTTCCAGCCGTCGCCCTTGCACTGGTTCTTGTCGGTCGGGACGGCCGCGGAGGAGCCCCAGTCGGGGTTCTGCTCGGTCGCGTCGGTGTTGGTGACGTCGGTCTGCCCGGCGCCGGTCGAGCTCATCTCCCAGATGTCGTAGTTGCGGGTGAAGGCGATGCTGGTGCCGTCGGGCGACCAGGCCGGGTCGCCGTCGTTGGTGCCCGCGGGGGGCGCGGTCAGCGGCGTCGGGCTCGTGCCGTCTGCGTTGATCACCCAGATCCCATTGGGCCCGTCGGCGTTGCCCTCGAAGGCGATCTTGGCTCCGTCGGGCGACCAGCTCGGGTTGAAGGCGCTGGTCGGGACGGTGTAGTTCGTCAAGTTGGCGCGGCCGGTTCCGTCGGTCTTGATCGTGAAGATGTTCCAGACGCCGCCGGGCGCGTCGCCGGCGAAGGCGATCTTGCTGCCGTCCGGAGACCAGGCCGCCATGAGTTCGTTCGTTCCGGCCGTCTGCGTGAGGTCGGTCTGGTTGCTGCCGTCGGCGTTCATGACGTAGATGTCGTCGAGGCCGTTGCGGGCGCTCGTGAACGCGATCTTGCTGCCGTCCGGCGACCAGGCCGGCTCGAAGTCGTCAGCCGCATTGGTCGTGAGCTGCGTCACACCCGTGCCGTCCGCATTCATGACCCAGACGTCGAGGTTGCTCGAGCGGTTGCTCGTGAAGGCGATCCTGCTGCCGTCGGGCGACCACGCGGGCTCGAAGTCGTTCGCCGGATCGTTCGTCAGCCGAGTCACGCCCGAGCCGTCGGGGTTCATCGAATAGATCTCGACGTTGGAAAAGTCGGCGCGATTGCTCGCGAAGACGATCTTGCCGTTGCTGCCGGGGAACGTCGCGCCTGCGCGCTGGGCGCCCCCCACGATCGCGAGCACGATCGCGATCGCGAGTAGCAGCCGACCCCGGCCGGGCCTCCACCGTCCACACATAGCTATCCCCTCCTCAGAATCGTTGCCGCTTCGGCGAGCCTGGCCATGCGACGCCGCCGCATTCGCGGGAGCACGTTCATACCACAGTCGCGGTCGAAGGCCAACAAACGGTTCGGCCTGACTCTTCTCCTGGTCGCTCGGATCAGTGCAACCGGAGACGTCGGGTCCGGCGTTGCCTCAGGCTCGTTCGAGAACGACGACGGGTATCTCGCGCTCGGTTCGCTTCTGGTAGGCGTCGTAGTCGGGCCACTGCCGCGCGGCGAGCCGCCAGAGTCGTTCCCGCTCCTCGCCGGTCGCAGTCCGCGCCCGCGCGGGGAAGACCTCGCCTTTCACCTGCACCTCGACCCGCGGCTCCTTCGCCAGATTGCGATACCAGCCTGGATGCTCGGGAGCGCCGCCTTTCGAGGCGATGACGACGTAGCCGCCGTCCGCCTGCTCGTAGATCAGCGGCGTCGTCGTCGGCTCGCCCGTGCGCCGGCCCCTCGTGGTCAGCAGCAGGATCTTCGCGCCGCGCCGCCAGATGTGGCCGACCTCGCCCCGCGTCTCGCGGTACCGCCGGACGTGCTCCTGGCCGTAGAGGTTCTCGGCTGCACTCACCGGGGGCTGCCTACGACCGGCCACGACGCCGGAAGTTTGCCAATCGGCGGCGGGCGCGAAACGGCGCGGGGCGGAGCGGCCTCGGATACGCTCCCACCGCCGACGGCGTCCGCCGCGCGGCTGACTCTCCCGACCCCCGGCGACCAGGGCGGCAGCGATCGATTTCGAGAACCCGCAGCATCCAGTCGAAGCAGGGCTCGAGGCCGAGCCGACGGCGGCGGTTTCGCCCGGGGCGGCGCTCGCAAAGGCGCGGCGGGACGCGGGGATGACGCGCCGTCAGCTCGCCGACCGCCTCGGCGAGCGGCTGTGGACGGTCGAGGAGTGGGAGGCGGGGAGGCAGCCCGTCCCGCCTGAGAAGGTCGACGCGATCGCGGAGGCCACCGGCGCGTCGAAGGACCTGCTCGTTTCCGGTGCGAACCAGGTCGAAGGCACAGGCGTCGAGGCCCAGCAGCGATGGATACGATCACTCGGGCCTGTGAACGCGCCGGTCCATCGTCCGCTGACGGTCGACGAGATCCGGGACCCGGAGCTGCCCCGCAGCGTCCGCGGCTTCGAGCCGGCTGCGACGCGCAGATGGCTCTCCGAGGTCGCGGTGCACTACGAGCGCGTCGTCGCCGAGCGCGACCAGCTGCGCTGGCGCGTCGAGGATCTCGAGGCCGCGCCGCCCCCGGCCGACGATCACGCACAGGTCGTTGCCGAGCGCGACGAGTTGCGGCAGCGGATCGCCGAGCTCGACGCGGCTGCGTCCGCGCCGGCGGACTACGAGGAGGTCGTCGCGGAGCGCGACGAGCTCCGTGGGCGTGTCGCGCAACTCGACGCAACCGTCGCCGAGCTCCA